>JBAQCT010000068.1:0-14600 GCA_049294375.1 Gallionella sp.
TGGCGACAACGTCAGCATCACCGTCAGCCTGATCAACCCGATCGCGATGGAAGAGGGCCTGCGCTTCGCGATCCGCGAAGGTGGTCGTACCGTCGGCGCGGGCGTGGTGGCGAAGATTATCGAGTAGCGCAGTCGTTAGGCGTTAGACGCTAGTCGTTAGTTGGTGTTGTCCGCTGCGCGGAACCTGCCTTAACTAACGACTAGCGACTAGCGACTGTTTTTTAGGCCAGTAGCTCAATTGGTAGAGTATCGGTCTCCAAAACCGAGGGTTGGGGGTTCGAGACCCTCCTGGCCTGCCAAGAAATAAGTAAAAGTTGATTGGAATAATTGCGCATGGCGGACAAAATCAAGTTGCTGGTGGCTTTCCTGCTTGTTGTGGCGGGTATCGCGGGCTTCTATTATTTGCACGACAGTGCGGCCGTATTGAAGTTGGCGTCGGTTCTGGCTGGCTTGTTGCTGGCTACAGTGGTGGCGTGGACCAGTGAGCCGGGCAAGCGTTTTTTTGCTTTTTGCAAGGACTCCGTTGCCGAGGCAAAGCGCGTGGTCTGGCCGACGCGCAAGGAAACGCTGCAAACCACCGGTGTGGTGATCCTGTTTACGATCACCATGGCCTTGTTTCTGTGGGCGGTGGATGCCGGTTTGATGATGGTGGTGGATAAACTGATGGGACGGGGTGGGTGATGGCCAAGAATTGGTATGTTGTTCATACGTACTCGCAGTTCGAGAAAAGCGTACAGCGCGCATTGATCGAGCGTATTCAGCGCGAAAGCATGCAGGATAAGTTCGGCCAGATTCTGGTTCCGGTCGAAGAGGTGGTCGAGCTGAAATCAGGGCAGAAAAATATTACCGAGCGGAAATTTTTCCCCGGTTATGTGCTGGTCGAGATGGAAATGACCGACGAGACATGGCACTTGGTGAAGAGCACCCCCAAGGTGACAGGCTTCCTGGGTGGCTCGGCAATGAAGCCCACGCCGATCAGCGAAAAGGAAGTGCAGAACATCATGCAGCAAATGCAAGCCGGGGTTGAGAAACCAAGGCCCAAGGTGCTGTTTGAGGTGGGTGAACTGGTGCGTGTCAAGGAAGGCCCGTTCACCGACTTCAGCGGCTCGGTCGAAGACGTTAATTACGACAAAAGCAAGATACGCGTGGCGGTGACCATTTTTGGTCGTTCGACGCCGGTGGAACTGGGCTTTGGCCAGGTGGAAAAGGCTTAGGAATTCAGAATCAGAATTGAGTGGTAAGGTAGTGTTTTTTTAACGGGGAGCGTATCGGAGTAACGGCGGTATGCGTTTAACCCACTGATAAGGAGTAATAACGTGGCAAAGAAAGTTGTTGGCTACATCAAGCTGCAAGTGCCTGCAGGCAAGGCAAACCCGAGTCCGCCAATTGGCCCTGCATTGGGTCAGCGCGGTTTGAATATCATGGAGTTCTGCAAGGCGTTTAACGCGCAAACCCAAGGTGTCGAGCCCGGCTTGCCGATTCCGGTGGTGATCACCGCATTTGCGGACAAGAGCTTCACCTTCATCATGAAAACCCCGCCCGCGACCATTCTGATCAAGAAGGCCGCCGGCGTGCAAAAGGGCAGCAAGACGCCGCATACCGACAAGGTGGGCAAGCTGACCCGCAAGCAAGCGGAACAAATTGCAACAACCAAGATGCCTGACCTGACCGCCGCCGATATGGACGCCGCAGTGCGTACTATCGCCGGTAGCGCGCGCAGCATGGGCATCACCGTGGAGGGTTTGTAACATGGCATCCAAACGTTATAAGGCGATTGCTTCCAAAGTTAATCGCGACAAATTGTATCCCTTGAACGACGCGTTGAGCCTGGTCAAGGAAACTGCCGTGGCAAAATTCGACGAGTCCATCGACGTAGCGATAAATCTCGGCATCGATGCGCGCAAGTCGGATCAATTGGTGCGCGGCTCCGTGGTGTTGCCAAAGGGTACCGGCAAGGTGGTGCGCGTGGCGGTATTCGCGCAGGGCGCAAAGGCCGAAGAGGCCAAGGCTGCCGGTGCGGACATCGTCGGTTTCGAAGACTTGGCAGAGTCCATCAAGGGCGGAAATCTGAATTTCGACGTGCTGATCGCCAGCCCGGATGCAATGCGTCTGGTCGGGCAATTGGGCCAGATTCTCGGTCCACGCGGTTTGATGCCTAACCCCAAGGTGGGCACGGTATCGGCCGATGTGGCGGGTGCGGTGAAAAATGCCAAGGCCGGACAGGTGCAGTACCGTACCGACAAAAACGGTATCGTGCAGTGCACCATCGGTCGCGCGTCGTTTGCGCCCGAAGCCTTGCGCGAGAACCTGATGGCGTTGATCGAGGCGCTGAACAAGGCCAAACCGGCTGCGTCCAAGGGGATATATCTGAGGAAGGTATCTATCTCCAGCACGATGGGAACGGGTATCCGCGTCGAACAGGCAAGCCTGACTGCGGGCTGATTTTTAAGGTATTTGAATTTGTTGTCGAGACCTTGTTTCGACGGCATTTGTTTTTGGACTGCTGGCGTGTATGCAGCATCCAAGACCGGTGGAGCCGCAAGGCTTAATACTCGGTAGATAGTCGATGGTGTGCGAGGATTCTCTGTCCTCTGTCTTCCGTCCTCTGGCTTCTGAAATCCCCCGTAGATGGTGTGTCCGCGAGCGGGAGTTGTTTTCCTGGCTCAAGGTCGCTGTTGTAACCGATGGAATGCGCGCAAGCGCATCCCGGAAAATGGAGGATATAACTTGAGTCTCAATCTGCAAGAAAAACAGGCAGTGGTCGCTGAAGTCAGTGCGCAGGTTGCACAGGCACAGACCATCGTTTTGGCAGAGTATCGTGGCATCCAGGTCAGTGACATCACCAAACTGCGTGCCAACGCACGCAAGTCGGGAGTGTATTTCCACGTGTTGAAGAACACGCTGGCACGACGCGCAGTGCAGGGTACTCCGTTCGAATCCCTGGCGGACAAGATGGTCGGGCCGTTGATGTACAGCATCAGCGCGGACGCCGTTGCGGCCGCCAAGGTGGTGCATGAATTCGCCAAGACGAACGACAAGCTGGTGGTAAAGGCGGGGTCTTACAACGGCAAGGTGCTGGATGCGGCGGGCGTGAATGCGCTGGCTTCCGTGCCGCCCAAGGAAGTCCTGTTGGCACAATTGTGCGGTTTGTTGCAGTCGCCGGTCTCTGGCTTGGCGCGCGTGCTCGGCGCGGTTGCCGGGAAAAAAGAGCCTGTTGCTGCTTGATCCGATTAATTTTTTAAAGTTAGGAAAACAAAATGGCATTCGATAAAGACGCATTTTTAGCTGCATTGGACGGTATGTCCGTGCTGGAACTCAACGAGTTGGTTAAGGCAATTGAAGAGAAGTTTGGCGTTTCTGCTGCTGCGATGGCTGCTCCGGCTGCGGGTGGCGGTGCTGCTGGTGGCGGTGCCGCTGCTGCCGCAGAGCAAACCGAATTTACCGTGATCCTGAAGTCCGCAGGCGACAACAAGGTAAATACGATCAAGGTGGTTCGCACCATCACCGGTCTGGGCCTGAAGGAAGCCAAGGATCTGGTGGACGGCGCGCCGAAACCTGTCAAGGAAGGCGTGTCCAAGGCTGATGCCGACGCAATCCTGAAACAACTGGTTGAAGCTGGCGCAGCGGCTGAAATCAAGTAAGGCTGTACGCGACAAAAAGGCTGGCGGCTTACCGTCAGCCTTTTGCCGCTTTAAGAAGCCAGCGTCCAGGAAGCACGGTATTGCTTCCTGCTCCCTGTCTTTTTGGTTCAGGCATAACCCGAAAGTTGTGTCTGTTCTGAAGTGATGTAAGCAGGTGTTTCGCCGAAAGGCGGAATGCCCGCAAACTTTGGTTGTTCTCAATCGTGGAGATTATATGAGCTACTCTTTCACCGAAAAAAAACGCATCCGTAAAAGTTTTGCCAAGCGGGTCGGCGCGTTGGCGGTTCCATTTCTGCTGTCTACACAATTGGAATCCTTTGCCGCATTTTTGCAGGCCTATACTCCACCGGAACAGCGCAAAAATGAGGGTTTGCAGGCTGCTTTCAATGGCATTTTCCCGATTCAAAGCCACTCCAAGAATGCGCGCCTCGATTTTGTCAGCTACCAGCTCGGCATGCCGCCATTTGACGTGAAGGAGTGCCAGCAGCGCGGATTGACTTATGCGTCACCGTTGCGTGCCCGCGTGCGCCTGACCATCATGGACAAGGAAGCGTCCAAGCCCACGGTCAAGGAGGTGAAGGAACAGGAAGTGTACATGGGTGAGATACCCCTGATGACCCATACCGGCTCGTTCGTGATCAACGGCACCGAGCGTGTCATCGTTTCGCAGTTGCACCGTTCTCCGGGCGTGTTCTTCGAGCATGACCGCGGCAAGACGCATTCGTCCGGCAAGTTGCTGTTCTCGGCGCGCATCATTCCCTATCGCGGTTCCTGGCTGGATTTCGAATTCGACGCGAAGGACTATGTTTATTTCCGCATCGACCGTCGCCGCAAGATGCCGGTCACCATTTTGTTGCGTTCGCTCGGTTACAGCAACGAAGACATGCTCAAGATGTTCTTCGAGTTCGATACGTTCCATCTCGGCAAGAAGGGGCTGCAGTTTGAAGTCGTACCCGAGCGTATGCGCGGCGAAGTGGCGCGTTTCGATATCACCAACAAATCAGGCAAGGTCATTGTGGCCAAGGACAAGCGCATCACCGTGCGCCATATCCGCGAAATGCACGAAGCCGGCATCGACAAGCTGACCGTCACGGAAGAATTCCTGACAGGCCGCGTGATTGCGACCAATATCGTGGACAAGGACAGCGGCGAAATCATCGCCAATGCCAACGACGAAATCACCGAAACCCTGCTGCATAGCCTGCAAGCCGCCGGTGTCGGCAAGATTCACACGCTGTACACCAACGACCTGGATCACGGCGCGTTTATTTCGCAAACGCTACGCACCGACGAAACCACCGATCAATGGACGGCGCGCGTGGCGATATATCGCATGATGCGCCCAGGTGAGCCGCCTACGGAAGATGCTGTCGAAGGTTTGTTCAACGGTTTATTCTTCAGCGAAGAACGCTATGACCTGTCTACGGTAGGGCGCATGAAATTCAACCGTCGTGTCGGCAGAGAAGAGCTGACCGGTGCGTCGATCCTGTCCAATGAAGACATTGTCGAAGTGGTGAAAATTCTGGTCGAGTTGCGCAATGGCCGCGGCGAGATCGATGATATCGATCATCTCGGTAACCGCCGTGTCAGGGCTGTTGGCGAATTGGCCGAGAATACATTCCGCGCCGGTCTGGCGCGTGTGGAGCGCGCCGTCAAGGAGCGCCTCGGCCAGGCCGAAACCGATAACCTGATGCCGCATGATTTGATCAACGCCAAGCCGATTTCGGCTGCGGTCAAGGAATTCTTCGGTTCCAGCCAGTTGTCGCAGTTCATGGATCAAACCAACCCGTTGTCCGAGATCACCCACAAGCGCCGTATTTCCGCACTGGGACCGGGCGGATTGACGCGCGAGCGTGCAGGCTTCGAAGTGCGCGACGTGCATCCGACGCACTATGGTCGCGTGTGTCCAATTGAGACTCCGGAAGGCCCGAACATCGGCCTGATCAACTCGCTGGCGCTGTATGCGCGCACCAATGAATACGGGTTCATCGAAACGCCTTACCGCAGGGTGTCCAAAGGCAAGGTAGCCGATGATGTCGATTATCTGTCCGCAATCGAAGAAGGCAAATTCACCATTGCGCAGGCAAATGCCGAACTCGACAAGAGAGGCCACTTTACCAACGACATCGTGTCTGCGCGCCATCGCAACGAATTCGTCCTGTCCGAACCGGATAAGCTGGAATACATGGACGTATCGCCCTCACAGGTGGTATCGGTTGCAGCTTCGCTGATCCCGTTCCTGGAGCATGACGACGCCAACCGCGCATTGATGGGTGCCAACATGCAACGTCAGGCGGTTCCTTGTTTGCGCGCGGAAAAACCGCTGGTGGGTACCGGCATCGAGCGCACCGTGGCGGTCGATTCCGGCACGACCGTACAGGCATGGCGTGGCGGCAGGGTTGATTATGTGGACGCGAGCCGGATTGTGGTGCGCGCCAACGACAACGAAACCACTGCCGGCGAAGTCGGTGTGGATATTTATAACCTGACAAAATATACCCGCTCAAACCAGAACACCAATATTAACCAGCGTCCGCTGGTCAAGGTGGGCGATGTGATCGCGCGCGGCGACGTGATCGCCGATGGCGCTTCCACCGACATGGGCGAGTTGGCTCTCGGGCAGAACATGCTGGTCGCGTTCATGCCATGGAATGGCTACAACTATGAAGATTCGATCCTGATTTCCGAGCGCGTCCTCGCGCAGGATCGTTTCACTTCCATCCATATTGAAGAGCTGACCGTTGCCGCACGTGACACCAAACTCGGCCCGGAGGAAATTACGCGTGATATCCCGAATCTGGCCGAAGCGCAACTGGCACGCCTGGACGAATGCGGCATCGTGCATATCGGCGCGGAAGTCGTGGTCGGCGATGTGCTGGTCGGCAAGGTGACGCCCAAGGGTGAAACGCAACTGACCCCCGAGGAAAAACTGCTGCGCGCAATCTTTGGCGAGAAGGCATCGGATGTGAAAGATACCAGTTTGCGCGTGCCGACCGGCAGCTCCGGAACGGTGATCGATGTACAGGTATTTACCCGTGAAGGCCTGCAACGCGATAAACGCGCGCAACAGATCATCGATGACGAATTGAACCGCTACAAGAAAGATCTGGCGGATCAGATGCGCATCGTCGAAGCGGACGTGTTCGCGCGGCTGGAAAAACTGTTGCATAACAAGGTAGCCAACGGCGGGCCGAAAAAACTGGCCAAGGGCAGCAAGCTCACCAAGGAATATCTGCACAGCATCGAACATCACCAATGGTTCGACATCCGCGTGGCAGACGATGAAGTGGCCGCGCAGATGGAGCAGGTCAAGGAAGGTTTGGCGCAGAACCGCATCGAGTTCGATGCCGCATTCGAGCTGAAGAAAAAGAAACTGACCCAAGGCGATGAACTTCAGGCGGGTGTGCAGAAGATGGTCAAGGTGTATGTCGCGGTGAAACGCCGCCTGCAACCCGGCGACAAGATGGCCGGGCGCCACGGTAACAAGGGCGTGGTATCGCGCATTGTGCCGGTGGAAGATATGCCGCACATGGCCGATGGCACACCGGTGGATGTCGTGCTGAATCCGCTCGGCGTACCATCGCGGATGAACATCGGGCAGATTCTGGAAACGCATCTGGGCTGGGCTGCCAAGGGATTGGGCAAAAAGATCGACGAGATGTTGCAAACCAACGCCAAAATTGCGGATGTGCGTAAATTTTTGAACAGGATATACAACCGCCACAACGGGCAGAACGTCGATCTGGAAGCGTTCAGCGACGATGAGATTATCGAGTTGTGCCGCAACCTGAAGAGTGGCGTGCCGTTTGCGACACCGGTGTTCGACGGAGCCAGCGAGGAGGAAATCAAGTACATGCTGGAACTGGCAGATTTGCCGTTGTCCGGGCAAACCACGCTGTACGATGGCCGTACCGGCGAGGCATTTGATCGCTCGGTGACGGTCGGCTACAAACATATCCTGAAGTTGCACCACCTGGTGGATGACAAGATGCACGCGCGTTCCACCGGACCGTACAGCCTCGTGACGCAGCAGCCGTTGGGCGGCAAGGCACAGTTCGGCGGACAGCGTTTCGGCGAAATGGAAGTGTGGGCGCTGGAAGCCTACGGTGCGGCTTACACCTTGCAGGAAATGCTGACCGTCAAGTCGGACGATGTGGCGGGACGCACCAAGGTTTATGAGAATATCGTCAAGGGTGAACACAAGATCGACGCAGGCATGCCTGAGTCGTTCAACGTGGTTATCAAGGAAATCCGTTCCCTGGCGATCGATATGGATTTGGTTAGACACTAGGGAGTAGGGAGTGGTGAATGGGTTTTCCCACTCACCACTTCCCGCTTTCCACTTCCCACTCACCAGATTTTAGGAGTCACACATGAAATCATTGCTGGATTTGTTCAAACAGATCACACAAAAAGAAGAATTCGATGCGATCAAGATTGGCCTCGCATCGCCGGAAAAAATTCTTTCGTGGTCTTACGGCGAAGTCAAAAAGCCGGAGACCATCAACTACCGCACCTTCAAGCCGGAGCGCGATGGTCTGTTTTGCGCCAAGATTTTCGGGCCGGTGAAGGATTACGAGTGTCTGTGCGGCAAGTACAAGCGCCTGAAACACCGGGGGGTGATCTGCGAAAAATGCGGCGTGGAAGTGACGCTGTCCAAGGTGCGCCGTGAGCGCATGGGGCATATCGAACTGGCCAGCCCGGTGGCGCATATCTGGTTCCTGAAGTCGCTGCCCTCGCGTCTCGGCATGGTGCTCGATATGACCCTGCGCGACATCGAGCGCGTGCTGTATTTCGAGGCCTATGTGGTTACGGAGCCCGGCATGACGCCGCTGAATCGCGGTCAGTTGCTGTCGGAGGACGACTACCTCGCCAAGACTGAAGAGTACGGCGATGAATTCACCGCCATGATGGGTGCAGAAGGGATACGCGCACTGTTGAGCGGCCTGGATGTGACCAGCGAGATTGAAACCATTCGCGCCGAACTTGCGGCAACCGGCTCGGAAACCAAAATCAAGAAGTACGCCAAGCGCCTGAAAGTGCTGGAGGCATTCAATGCGTCCGGTATCAAGCCGCAGTGGATGGTGCTGGAAGTGCTGCCGGTATTGCCGCCCGAGTTGCGCCCGCTGGTACCGCTGGATGGCGGTCGCTTTGCGACTTCCGACCTGAACGATCTGTACCGCCGCGTGATCAACCGCAACAACCGCCTGCGTCGCCTGCTCGAATTGAAGGCGCCGGATATCATCGTGCGCAACGAGAAACGCATGCTGCAGGAAGCGGTGGACTCGTTGCTGGACAACGGCCGCCGCGGCAAGGCGATGACCGGCGCGAACAAACGCCAGCTGAAATCGCTGGCCGACATGATCAAGGGCAAGAGCGGACGTTTCCGCCAGAACTTGCTCGGCAAGCGCGTGGACTACTCGGGCCGTTCCGTGATCGTGGTGGGACCGCAGCTCAAGCTGCACCAATGCGGCCTGCCGAAGAAGATGGCGCTGGAGTTGTTCAAGCCGTTCATTTTCAGCAGGCTCGAAGCGATGGGCCTGGCGACGACCATCAAGGCCAGCAAGCGCATGGTGGAAGCCGAAGAGCCGATCGTATGGGACATCCTCGAAGAGGTGATCCGCGAGCATCCGGTGCTGCTGAACCGCGCGCCGACCCTGCATCGTTTGGGTATCCAGGCATTCGAGCCGCTGCTGATCGAAGGCAAGGCGATCCAGTTGCATCCGCTGGTGTGCTCGGCATTCAACGCCGACTTCGACGGCGACCAGATGGCGGTACACGTGCCGCTGTCGCTGGAAGCGCAGATGGAAGCGCGCACCCTGATGCTGGCTTCCAACAATGTGCTGTCTCCCGCGAACGGAGAACCGATCATCGTCCCGTCGCAGGACATCGTGCTGGGCCTGTATTACATGACCCGCGAAAAGGTCGGCGCATTGGGCGAAGGCTCGATGTTTGCCAATATCGCCGAGGTATCGCGCGCTTATGAAACCCGCGAAGTCGAATTGCAAGCCAAAGTGATAGTGCGCCTCAAGGAGGTGCATAAGGATGAAGCCGGCCAGCCGGTAGAAAAACTGGTGCGCTATGAAACGACTGTCGGTCGTGCGCTGCTGTCCGAGGTGTTGCCAGCCGGCCTGCCATTCGCCTTGATCAACAAGGCGCTCAAGAAGAAAGAGATTTCCCGCTTGATCAACGCCAGCTTCCGCCGTTGCGGCCTGCGCGATACGGTGATCATGGCGGACAAGCTGATGTACACCGGCTTTACCTACGCGACCCGCGCCGGTATTTCGATCTGTGTCGACGACATGCTGATGCCGCCGCAAAAGAATGAGTTGATCGGCGAAGCCGAGAAAGAAGTGCATGAGATCCATACCCAGTACACCTCCGGCCTGGTGACAGACGGCGAGCGCTACAACAAGGTGGTCGATATCTGGGGGCGCACCGGCGACATCGTGGCCAAGGCCATGATGGAGCAGCTGGGCAGCGAACCGGTAATTGACCGTATTACCGGTCAGCCGCGCATGGAAAAAGGAAAACCGGTGATGCAGGAGTCGTTCAATTCCATCTACATGATGGCGGACTCTGGCGCTCGCGGCTCTGCGGCGCAGATACGCCAGCTGGCCGGGATGCGCGGCCTGATGGCCAAGCCGGATGGCTCGATCATCGAAACCCCGATCACCGCGAACTTCCGCGAGGGGTTGAACATGTTGCAGTACTTCATTTCCACGCACGGCGCGCGCAAGGGTTTGGCGGATACCGCGTTGAAGACAGCGAACTCCGGCTATTTGACACGCCGCCTGGTGGATGTTACGCAGGATCTGGTGGTGATCGAGGAAGATTGCGGTACCGAGAATGGCACGCCCATGAGAGCCATCGTCGAGGGCGGCGAAGTCATCGAGGCTTTGCGCGAGCGTATCCTGGGCCGTGTGGTCAGTGCAGATGTGGTCAATCCGGACACCGCCGAAACGATTTACGAGGCAGGCGTGCTGCTGGATGAGACTGCCGTGGAGCGCATTGAAGCCCTGGGTATCGACGAGGTGCGCGTGCGCACCCCGCTGAATTGCGAAACGCGCTTCGGTTTATGCGCCAAGTGTTATGGTCGCGATTTGGGCCGAGGCGGCATGATCAATGTGGGCGAAGCGGTGGGCGTGATTGCGGCGCAATCCATTGGCGAACCGGGCACGCAGTTGACCATGCGTACCTTCCATATCGGCGGTGCGGCGTCACGTACCGTCGTGGCCAGCCAGGTAGAAAGCAAATCCAACGGTGTGCTGAAGTACAGTCCGAACATGCGCGTGGTGACCACGGTACGCGGTGAATTGATCGTCGTGGCACGCAGCGCAGAGGTAATCATCGCCGACGATCATGGCCGCGAGCGCGAACGCCATAAAGTACCTTATGGCGCCACCTTGGCTGTCAAGCAGGGTAATCCGGTGCGCGCCGGTGTGGTCTTGGCAACCTGGGATCCGCATACCCGTCCGATTGTTACCGAATATGCCGGCAAGGTGAGCTTCCAGAATGTCGAGGAGGGCGTGACCGTCGCCAAGCAGATCGACGATGTGACCGGGCTGTCCACGCTGGTTGTGATCGATCCCAAGCAGCGCTCGGGCACGCAAAGCAAGACCGCGTTGCGCCCGATGGTGCGCCTGATCGACGATGCGGGCCAGGAGGTTAAATTGGCTGGCACTGAAACTTCGGTTAGCGTGACGTTGCAGACCGGCTCCATCATTACCGTTGAAGACGGGCAGCATGTCGGCGTAGGCGACGTGCTGGCACGTATCCCGCAGGAGAGTAGCAAGACGCGCGATATCACCGGCGGTTTGCCGCGCGTGGCCGAACTCTTTGAAGCACGCGTACCCAAGGATGCGGGTATGCTGGCCGAGGTGACCGGAACGGTTTCGTTTGGCAAGGACACCAAGGGCAAGCAGCGTCTGGTGATCACCGATGTGGATGGCGTCGCCCACGAATTCCTGATATCCAAGGAAAAGCATGTGTTGGCGCATGACGGCCAGGTGGTGAACCGCGGTGAAATGATCGTGGATGGCCCGGCTGATCCGCATGACATCCTGCGCCTCTTGGGTATAGATGAGCTGGCGCGTTATATCACTGATGAGGTGCAGGACGTGTATCGCCTGCAAGGTGTGAAGATCAGCGACAAGCATATCGAAGTGATCGTGCGCCAGATGCTCCGTCGCGTACAAATTACCGATGTGGGCGATACCCGCTTCATCACCGGCGAGCAAGTGGAGCGTGCCGACCTGCTGGTGGAAAACGAACACATGATTGCTGAAGGCAAGAATCCGGCAGCCTTTGAATATATGTTGCTCGGTATCACCAAGGCCTCGTTGTCTACCGACTCGTTCATTTCGGCGGCTTCCTTCCAGGAAACCACGCGCGTGTTGACCGAAGCGGCCATCATGGGCAAGAGGGACGACCTGCGCGGCCTGAAGGAAAACGTCATTGTTGGCCGTTTGATTCCCGCAGGCACCGGATTGGCCTATCACACCACAAGGCGCAAACAGCGTTTGGGTATCGATGTGGCGGAAGGGCGCGAATTGCACGAAGGGGATTTGGTTGCGCCGGGCGAATTGCTTGACACTCCTAGTGTTTCTCAATAGAATTCGCAACCTTTTTTCCGCCGCAGCGGATGAGTCTTGTCATGCTGCGGCGGTATGTTTTTTTATTTATTGATTTTCAACGTGTTTTTAGAAATTTTTTAGGGTGTGTAGATAATGCCAACCATTAATCAGTTAATCCGTAAACCGCGCACTGCGATCGTAGAAAAGAGCAAGGTACCTGCTCTGGGTGGATCGCCGCAAAAGCGTGGAGTATGCACGCGCGTGTACACCACGACTCCGAAGAAGCCGAACTCCGCGTTGCGGAAGGTAGCCAAGGTGCGCTTGACCAACGGTTTCGAGGTGATCAGTTACATTGGCGGTGAAGGCCACAACCTTCAGGAACACTCCGTGGTGCTGTTGCGCGGTGGCCGTGTAAAGGATTTGCCGGGTGTGCGTTACCACATGGTGCGCGGCAGCCTGGATACGGCGGGCGTGAAGGATCGCAAACAGGGCCGTTCCAAGTATGGTTCGAAACGCGCCAAGAAGGCGTAATTTTTAGCAATTAATTGAGGTTTATATGCCAAGACGCAGAGAAGTCCCCAAACGCGAGATACTGCCCGACCCGAAGTTCGGCAATCAGGATCTGTCCAAGTTTGTAAATGTATTGATGACTGCCGGTAAGAAATCGGTCGCCGAGCGCATCCTGTATGGCGCGCTGGAGCAAATCGTCAAGAAGACCAGCAAGGATGCGGTTGAGGTGTTCAATCTGGCATTGAACAATGCCAAGCCGCAAGTTGAAGTGAAGAGCCGCCGCGTCGGCGGTGCGAACTATCAGGTACCGGTTGAAGTGCGCCCTTCCCGCCGCATGGCATTGGCGATGCGCTGGTTGCGCGAAGCCGCGCGTAAACGCGGGGAAAAATCCATGGGCATGCGCCTGGCTGGCGAATTGATCGATGCGTCAGAAGGCCGTGGCGGCGCCGTGAAGAAGCGCGAAGAAGTGCACCGCATGGCCGAGGCGAACAAGGCTTTCTCACATTTCCGTTTCTAATTTGAGCTTGTAGCAAGTAGCTTGTAGCGAGTAGCAAAACCGGGTTGGCTACAAGCCACCAGCTACAGGCTACAAGCCTTTGATAATAATTTATAGTTAGGTATCCACCGTGGCACGTAAAACTCCCATAAACCGTTATCGCAACATCGGCATCAGCGCGCATATCGATGCGGGTAAGACAACGACGACCGAACGCATCTTGTTCTACACTGGTGTAAATCACAAGATCGGTGAAGTGCATGATGGCGCGGCTACCATGGACTGGATGGAGCAAGAGCAGGAGCGTGGCATTACCATCACCTCCGCCGCGACCACCTGTTTCTGGAAGGGGATGGATATGTCCTTTCCGGAGCATCGCTTCAACATTATCGATACACCGGGACACGTCGACTTTACCATCGAGGTGGAGCGTTCCATGCGCGTGCTGGACGGAGCTTGTATGGTGTATTGCGCGGTGGGTGGTGTGCAGCCGCAGTCCGAGACTGTATGGCGTCAAGCCAACAAGTACAAAGTGCCGCGTTTGGCATTTGTTAACAAGATGGATCGTACCGGGGCCAACTTCTTCAAGGTGGTCGAGCAGATGGAGACCCGCCTGAGGGCTCGCCCGATTCCTCTTGTGATTCCTATCGGCGCGGAAGAGGGGTTCACCGGCGTTGTGGATCTGCTCAAGATGAGAGCCATCATCTGGGATGAGGCTTCTCAAGGTATGAAGTTCGAGTACCAAGAGATTCCGGCTGAGTTGTTGGCGAGCGCCAATGAGTGGCGCGCAAAGATGGTCGAGACGGCCGCCGAAGCGTCCGAGGATCTGATGAATCAGTATCTCGAAAATGGCGAATTGACCGAAGAGCAAATCATTCTTGGTATTCGCACTCGTACCATCGCCTGTGAAATTCAGCCGATGTTGTGCGGCTCCGCGTTCAAGAACAAGGGTGTGCAGCGTATGCTGGATGCGGTGATTATGTTCTTGCCGTCGCCGGTGGATATCCCGGATGTGAAGGGCGAGACGGAGTCGGGCGAGCCGACAACCCGCAAGGCCGATGACAGTGAGAGCTTCTCTGCGCTGGCGTTCAAGCTGATGACCGACCCTTTTGTGGGTCAGTTGACCTTCGTGCGCGTGTATTCCGGCGTGCTGAAGAAGGGCGATACGGTATACAACCCCGTCAGGGGCAAGAAAGAGCGTATCGGCCGTATCGTGCAGATGCATGCGAACAATCGCGTAGAGGTTGATGAAATTCTGGCGGGCGATATCGCTGCCTGTATCGGTTTGAAAGATGTAACTACCGGCGAATCGCTGTGCGATGTGAATAAGCCGATCATTCTCGAGCGTATGGTGTTCCCGGAGCCGGTGATTCACGT
>JBAQCT010000069.1:0-27808 GCA_049294375.1 Gallionella sp.
GCCTTTCCGTTGTACCGAATTCTCAAGGAGTAGTCATGGCAAATAGCGCACAAGCCCGCAAGCGTGCACGTCAGGCAGTTAAACAGAATGCTCATAACAGCAGTCTGCGCTCGGAATTGCGCACTGCGGTTAAGAAGGTCGTCAAAGCGATTGAAGCGGGCGACAAGGCCGCCGCTCAAGCCGTTTACAAAGATTCCGTCAGCGCAGTGGACAGCATCGCCGACAAGAAGATTATCCACAAGAACAAGGCCGCCCGACACAAGAGCCGTCTTTCTGCGGCCATCAAGGCGATGGCATAAACGCCGTTTTGTTCCGATTTACCCCGACAAGCCGGCAGAAATGCCGGCTTGTTTGTTTTGGGGCAGTATGTTTCCCTTGCCTAGACAGGGTTGTTTGGCTCAATATATGCCCTGAACGGCGGATGTGTCCGCCGTCTGTATTTTAGAGGCCCGATATGTCGCATGTGATGAACACTTATGCACGGCTGCCCATCGCCTTTTCGCATGGCGAAGGCGTGTGGCTGTGGGACACCGAAGGCAAGCGCTATCTGGACGCGCTGTCCGGCATCGCCGTAAACACGCTCGGGCACGCGCATCCGCGCTTCACCGCCGCGCTGAACGAGCAGGTCGGCAGGTTGATACACTGCTCCAATATCTATCAGGTGCGCGAACAGGAGCTGCTGGCCGACAGGCTGTGCAGCCTTGCCGGCATGCAGGAAGTGTTTTTCTGCAATTCCGGTTGCGAGGCGAACGAGGCCGCGATCAAGCTGGCGCGCATGGTCGGCCACAAGCGGGAAATCGAATCTCCCGCGATCATCGTGATGGAAAAGGCCTTCCACGGGCGCACGCTGGCGACTCTTTCCGCGACCGGCAACCGCAAGGTGCAGGCCGGTTTCGAGCCGCTGGTCAGCGGTTTCGTGCGCGTCCCCTACAACGACCTAGAGGCGATCCGCCAGGTTGCGCAGCACAACGGCAGCGTGGTTGCGGTGCTGGTCGAGCCGATCCAGGGCGAAGGAGGCATCCGCACACTGGACATCCATTACCTGCAACAACTGCGGCATATCTGCGACGAGCACAACTGGCTGCTGATGCTGGACGAGGTGCAGTGCGGCATGGGGCGCACCGGAAAATGGTTCGCCTTCCAGCATGCCGGCATCCTGCCGGATGTGATGACGCTGGCCAAGGGGCTCGGCTCCGGCGTGCCGATCGGCGCATGCCTGACCGCAGGCAAGGCGACCGGGGTATTCCAGCCGGGTAATCACGGCTCGACGTTCGGCGGCAATCCGTTGGCCTGTACGGCGGGTTTGTCCACGCTGAATATTATCGAGCAGGACAAGCTGCTGGCGCACGCCGAGAAGCTCGGCAAATTCATCCACGATAGCCTGACCACTGCGCTGCAAGGCGTGAATGGCGTCAAGGAGATTCGCGGACAGGGGCTGATGATCGGCATCGAACTCGACAAGCCGTGCGGCGACCTGGTCAAGCTGGCGCTCGCCAAGGGGCTCTTGACCAACGTCACCGCCGACAACGTGATCCGCCTGCTGCCGGCACTGGTGATGACACAGGGCGAGGCGCAGCAAATGCTGGATATCCTGTGCCCGCTGATAAAAGAGTTTTTGCATTCCTGATCGGTGACGAATCATGCCAGCCCAGCACATGCCAATAAAGCAAATAGCGCCGGTAAAACACTTTTTGCAGTTCAAGGATCTCACTCGCGAAGAGTATGAATACCTGTTCGAGCGCACCGGCATCATCAAAAAGAAGTTCAAGGCTTACCAGCAGTATTGGCCGCTGACCGACCGTACGCTGGTGATGATCTTCGAGAAAGCCAGCACGCGCACGCGCCTGTCGTTCGAGGCGGGGATGCAGCAGCTCGGCGGCGCGGCGATCTACCTGAACACGCGCGATTCGCAGTTGGGGCGCGGCGAGCCGGTGGAGGATGCCGGGCAGGTAATTTCGCGCATGTGCGATATCGTGATGATCCGCACATACGAGCAGTCCATCATCGAGCGCTTCGCCGCGTATTCGCGCGTGCCGGTGATCAACGGCCTGACCAACGAATACCACCCTTGTCAGGTGCTCGCCGACATCTACACCTATATCGAGCATCGCGGCAGCATCCGGGGCAAGACCGTGGCATGGATCGGCGACTCCAACAACATGTGCAACACCTGGTTGCAAGCCGCGGAAGTGCTGGATTTCAACGTGCATGTCTCGACCCCGCCCGGCTATGAGGTCGAGCCGGAGCGCGCCGGCCTGTACGGCCACGAGCACTACGAGGAATTCGCCGACCCGATGGAAGCCGCGCGCGGCGCCGATCTGGTGACCACAGACGTGTGGACCAGCATGGGCTTCGAGGCGGAAAACGAGGAGCGCCTGAAGGACTTTGCCGACTGGCAGGTGGACGAGGATATGATGAACGTTGCAGTAAAAGACGCGCTGTTCATGCATTGTCTGCCCGCGCATCGCGGCGAGGAAGTTTCCGCCGGCGTCATCGACAACCCGCAAAGCGTGGTATGGGATGAGGCGGAGAATAGACTGCACGTACAAAAAGCGCTGATGGAATATCTGCTGCTTGGGAAAATCGCGTAGGGCGGGTTCTACCCGCCATGGCGGGCACAGCCCGCCCTACTTATGAAATTTAATCAGGAATAAATCTAATGTCTGACATCAAAAAAACTGTCCTCGCCTATTCCGGCGGACTCGACACTTCGGTCATCCTGAAGTGGCTGCAAGACACCTATAAATGCGAAGTGGTCACCTTCACCGCCGACCTCGGTCAGGGTGAAGAGCTGGAGCCTGCGCGGGCCAAGGCGCTGAAAATGGGCATCAAGCCGGAGAATATCTTTATCGACGACTTGCGCGAGGAATTCGTGCGCGATTTCGTGTTTCCGATGTTCCGCGCCAACACCGTCTATGAAGGTGAGTACTTGCTCGGCACTTCCATCGCACGACCGCTGATCGCCAAGCGCCAGATCGAGATCGCCGACCAAACCGGTGCGCAGGCCATCGCGCACGGCGCGACCGGCAAGGGTAACGACCAGGTGCGTTTCGAGCTGGGCGCTTACGCGCTGAACCCGAACATCAAGGTTATTGCGCCGTGGCGCGAGTGGGATCTGTTGAGCCGCGAGAAGCTGATGGCGTATGCCGAGAAGCACGGCATCCCGGTGGACATGAAACACAAGCAGGGCGGTTCCCCTTACTCGATGGATGCCAACCTGCTGCACATTTCCTTCGAAGGCCGACATCTGGAAGATCCCGCAGCCGAAGCGGAGGAATCGATGTGGCGCTGGACGGTATCGCCGGAAAAGGCACCGGATGTCGCCGAGTATTTCGATATCGAGTTCGCCAAAGGCGACATCGTGGCGTTGAACGGCACAAAAATGACACCGGCGAAAATACTCGCCAAACTCAACGAATTCGGCGGAAAGCACGGTATCGGTCGCCTCGACCTGGTGGAGAACCGCTACGTCGGCATGAAATCGCGCGGCTGCTATGAAACCCCCGGCGGCACGATCATGCTCAAGGCGCACCGCGCCATCGAATCGATTACGCTGGATCGCGAAGTCGCGCATTTGAAAGACGACCTGATGCCGCGCTACGCCTCGATGATTTACAACGGCTACTGGTGGAGCCCGGAACGCAAGGCGTTGCAGACCCTGATCGACCATACCCAGCAGAGCGTGAACGGCTGGGTGCGCGTCAAGCTGTACAAGGGCAATGTGATCGTGGTCGGCCGCGATTCCAAGACTGATTCACTGTTCGACCCGAATATCGCTACTTTCGAAGACGACAAGGGCGCCTACGACCAGAAGGACGCGGCAGGCTTCATCAAGCTGAATGCACTGCGCATGCGCATCGCGGCGAATCTGAAGAATCGAAAATAATTGGAGCGCGGGCATCTTGCCCGCATGCAGGCGAGACACCTGCAATCCCAAAACGGAGGCTCATCATGCTTTATGAACTGAGCGGTGACATTCTGTTGAGCGGCGCAAAAGCCATCGTGCAGGGTGTCGCGCCCAACGATGATTTTCACCATGGTCTCGCCTTGCAGTTGCGCGAGCGCATGCCCGCGATGTACAAGGATTTCCGCCATTATTGCCAGACCAAGCATCCCAAATCGGGCGGCCTGTGGACATGGATGAGTGCGGATGGCCGTTATATCGTCAACCTGTTCACCCAAGACGGAGCTTATGATCATGGCAGCAAACCGGGACACGCCTCGGTCAGCCATGTGAACCATGCGCTGCATGCCTTGCGCGGCCTGATTGAAAAAGAACATCTGCCGAACATCGCACTGCCGCGGCTGGCTTGCGGCATGACCGGACTGGATTGGAATGAGGTGAAACCACTGATCGAAAAACAGGTCGGCGATCTCGGCATCCCTGTGTATGTTTACGCCAATTACCAAAAAGGCATCAAAGCCAACGAACCCCCAAAATAACCAACAACCCAAAAGGAAGCAGCGTCATGTCAGATAGATTCGATAACGTCAGTGTAGGCAAAAAGGCCAATGTGTTCTTTGACGGAAAGTGTGTATCGCACTCGGTTTATTTTCCGGATGGCACGCGCAAGACCGTCGGCGTGATCATGCCAGGCAGCCAACTCATCTTCAACGTCGGCGCACCGGAGCTGATGGAAATCACCGGCGGCACATGCGAAGTGAAGATCGCGGGCGAGGCGGCATTCAGGACGTATTCCGCTGACAGCAGCTTCAAGGTGGCGGGAAACAGCAGCTTTGAGATACATGCCAAGGATGAAGTAAACTACGTTTGCAGTTTTGGTTAAAAATTTTTTGTCCACGAAAGGCACGAAAAACACGAACAAACCAAATTAGGAAAACCTCAATAATATCCAGAAGGCAACTGAACGACATAATTGATTGTTTCTTAATTTTTCGTGCCTTTCGTGTTTTTCGTGGACAGTATTTGTTTTTCATTTTTGATCAGGAGCGCAGCATGCCATCTTTCGACATCGTTTCAGAAGTGGACAAGACTGAAGTCAAAAACGCAATCGAGCAGACCAACAAGGAAGTCGGCACCCGCTTCGATTTCAAGGGGTCCGATGCGCGCGTCGAGCAGGCCGAACTCAAGCTCACCGTGTGGGCGGACAACGAATTTCAGCTCGATCAGGTACAGGATATTTTAAATGCCAAGCTGACCAAGCGCGGCGTGGACATCAAGTGCCTGGAGATCAGCGACAAAATCGAGAAAGTCAGCGGCAACAAGGTCAAGCGCGCTTGTGAAGTGAAGGTCGGCGTGGAAATCGAACTGGCGAAGAAGATCGTCAGGCTGCTCAAGGACAGCAAGATAAAGGTGCAGGCCAGTATCCAGGGCGACGCCGTTCGGGTCACCGGCAAGAACCGCGATGATTTGCAATCTGCCATCGCCTTTGTCAAAAAATCAATTACCGATTTCCCGCTGCAATACCAGAATTTCAGGGACTGATATTCATTCCGTTCACCCTTCGACATGGCCTTCAGTCCTGAGCGAAATCGAGGGGTCAGGGCGAACGGCTCAAGTGATATTTAGAGGGAGGAAATCATGCACAAAGTTCTCGTTCTGCTCGCGCAAGGCTGTGAAGAAATCGAAGCCGTCACGGTTATCGACATCCTGCGCCGCGCCGGGATCGAAGTGACCAGCGCAGGGCTGGACGACCTGCCGGTATTGGCCAGCCGTGGCGTGGTATTGTTGGCGGACACCACGCTGGATCTCGCACAACATCAGGATTTCGATATGGTCGTGCTACCCGGCGGCCTCCCCGGCACCGACAATCTTAGGGCAGATAAGCGCCTGATCGCGCTGCTGCAAAAAATGGCGCGTGAGGGAAAATATGTCGCTGCGATCTGCGCCGCGCCCTCGGTGCTCGCCGCCGCCGGGTTGCTGGATGGGCGCAAGGCCACCTGCTATCCGACCTGCTTGGATAACTTCCCCAAGGTTAATTTGCAAACTGCTGCCGTCGTGGAGGACGGCAAGCTGATCACCTCGCGCGGCCCCGGCACGGCCATGGATTTTGCGCTGACGCTGGTAGAACGGCTGGCCGGCAAAGCCAAGCGGCAAGAAGTCGAAGCGGCGCTAGTACGTTAACTTGCGCGCACTGCTCAAGAAATTTCCACCTGCCGTCACCGCACTGCTGCTGCAATTCGCGGCATTCACACTGGTCATGCTCGGCGCTCGCCTGGCCGGCCTCCAACCCTCTCCTCTTGTCTTTGCCTTGCTTTGCGGCCTGCTCGCCGCAGCCTTCAGCCACTTCGTCGGGTTGGCGCGCTGGTGGCTGCCGATACAATTATTATTTGCCCCCGCGCTGGTATCGATGCTTGCACTGAATATTCAGCCCGATATTTTCCTAGCCATATTTTTTATCCTGCTGGCTGTGTACTGGAGTACTTTCCGCACCCAGGTGCCACTGTACCTTTCCAGCAACAAGGTGTGGCATGCGCTGGAAGCGCAACTCCCCTCGCCCGCCCCTCACCCCATGCCCTCTCCCGGAGGGAGAGGGAGTTCTCACGGGGCTGTGGGAGAGGGCAAGCCGAACTTCCGCTTCATCGATCTCGGCTCCGGGCTGGGCGGAGTATTGACGCACCTTGCACGCGCCCGGCCAGACGGGCGCTACAGCGGCGTCGAGTCCGCACCGCTGCCGTTTTTGTGGAGCTGGCTGCGTATCAAGCTGGGCGGTTATCGCAACTGTAATGTGCGATGGGGCAGCTTCTGGGATCGCCATCCGGGTGGGCGCGACCTGTCAGAATACGATGTTGTGTTCGCTTATCTCTCGCCCGTGCCGATGGAGAAGCTGTGGCACAAGGTGCGCACCGAAATGCGCCCCGGTGCGGTATTCATCAGCAGCACCTTCGCTGTGCCGGGGCAAACGCCGCATGAAACAATACAGGTGGACGATCTGCATCGCTCCACCCTGCTTGTTTGGCGGATGTGAATTCTTCATGGCGGGTATTGCGATGGGCACCGTCGATACAAGGTGCTTATTTTCCCCCGCAAGCGATCTTCCACAGGGCGCCAGCAATGCTGTGAGGCTGGACTGACTCCCAGTTTTCTATTTTGTAGTCAGTGGCGATCCTGTTGCCTTTGCCCATGCTTTCAGAATGTATGGATGCATAAAGTATGCGCGCCTGCGTTTCCGCGCAATTGAACTCATGCTGCGCCTTTACCGATATAAAAGTCTTGCCGGCCTTTGATAAGGGCGTCTTGTGGTCAATCAGCGACAGCATTTGCACCTTGTTTCTGGATCTGACAATGGAAGTGGGGTCGGCATAAACAACAAAATGATCCGAAATGAAGTCCACTTTGACCCATTCCTCGACCTTGATCCATTTTCCGGCAAAGGCGCTGCCGCTAACAATTGCCATTAGCGTCATCAAAATAAATTTACTCATTGCAATCTGTGAAAATACAGGTAGTCATCGGTTCTTGCAGGCGAATTCCCACATTTCCTTGTTTACGGTGCCAGATAAAATGGGCTCCCATTGGCCGGGATCGGAAACGCTCATGAGTATGGTGCCCTTGCCCATGCCTTCGGAGTAGTAGGTGGCTTGAAGCAGTCTGGCCTGTCTTTTTTTACAATCGTATTCAAAGCGTTTCTTTGATGAAGTGTTTGACGAATTGGGTTGTATGGAATCATGTATCTCCCACATTTTTACCCTGTCGCTATATTTTGGAATAATCTCGGTGTTTGCGTAGGCGGTCATGCTGCCGCTGACGCCGATGTTGGAGGCAGTGACTTTTACCCACTCCGCCATCGCGTTGCTACTCGCAATGGTTAGCAGCATCATCAGAATAATATTAATCATCGCGCGCCATATTTCAAATATAGGGAATGGTTCATCTCGTCGGCTGATTGACATGGTATCCGAAATGCCGGTCGGGGAAAATTTTCGGTAGCTCCTTTTCAGCTTATAGAGAACGTGGGGCTACAGAGGGTTTCATTTTTTGCCATAGCTCTGTTTTTTGTAAAGCCCCCATCGCAATATCACAAAAGACTTTAACTTATCCTTCTAATTCGTTATTTTTTAACATATTTAATTTCATTAACTTCGCACGCTAACTCCTTGTCGCATAAAGAAAAACCTCATTTTTCAGCTTGACTATTTGATTTTTTTTCAATATAGTGGGTTTAAGTGGGTAAAAGTGGGTAAAAGTGGGGTTAATGGGATGTTTCAGGGAGCGGCTCAACTCAATCTGGATAACAAAGGCAGGCTCGCGATACCGGCTCGGCATCGCGACATGCTGCTCGCGCATTGCGCGGGCAATCTGGTGCTGACCGCCGATCCGGATAAATGTTTGCTGATTTACCCGCAACCCGAGTGGCAGCCGATATTCGACAGGCTGAACAAACTTTCCTCTTTCAATCCCAAAAGCCGTGCGTTGCAGCGCCTTCTGATCGGTTATGCCGAGAATGTAGCGATGGATGATGCCGGGCGCGTGCTGATTTCTCCTGCCTTGCGCAGCTACGCCGCGCTGGACAAGCGTGTGATGCTGGTCGGCCAGGGTAACAAATTCGAATTGTGGGACGAGGCGAAATGGCAGGCGCAGCAGGAGGCTGGCCTGTCGTTCATGGATGGGGAGTTGCCGCCGGAGCTTGAAGGTTTTTCTTTATGAGTGAGGGCTTGGCCCACACCACCGTTTTATTGAATGAAGCTGTCGAAGCGCTGGCGATCAAGCCGGACGGTGTCTATGTGGATGGCACATTCGGGCGCGGCGGGCATAGCGCACTGATACTGGAACGCTTGGGCAGCAAAGGCAGGCTGATCGCGCTGGACAAGGATCCGGCAGCGGTCGCGGCAGGTAAGGTTTGGCGCGATGCGCGTTTTCAGATGGTGCATCGCGGTTTCGCGCATCTGGCGGAAGTGCTGCGCGAGCAGGGTGTGCAAAAAGTGGACGGCATCCTGCTCGATTTGGGTGTGTCGTCGCCGCAACTGGACGATGCGGCACGCGGGTTCAGTTTTCGTTTTGATGCGCCGCTCGACATGCGCATGGACACCAGCAGCGGAATGACCGCGATGCAGTGGCTGGCGGGGGTGGATGAAAGTTTGCTTACGGAGGTGATACGTGATTACGGCGAGGAACGGTTTGCTAAGCAGATTGCAAGAGCGGTTGTTGTTGCGCGCGCAACTCAACCTATCCACACCACGCGGCAGCTCGTCGAGCTGGTTGGCAAAGCGGTACGTACCCGTGAGGCTGGGCAGAACCCGGCGACACGCACCTTTCAAGCTATACGGATTTATCTCAATCAGGAGCTTGAAGAGCTTGCGCGGGTGCTACCAGAATGTGTGATGCATCTGAAAATTGGCGGGCGCTTGGCGGTGATCAGTTTTCATTCTCTGGAAGATCGCATTGTGAAGCGCTTCATGCGCGACATGGCGGAGGGTGACAAGCTGCCGCGCGATGTGCCGATCCGCGCCAGCGAAGTGCCGCAGGGCAGGTTGCATTTGATCGGCAGGACCGTGCGTGCGACGGAGCAGGAAGTGCGGGCCAATCCGCGTGCGCGTAGTGCGGTGATGCGCGTGGCGGAGCGTAGCGATGTGGCGTAGCGGGGGCGGGTTGAATGCGCTGCTGCTGGCGGCGTTGGTGGTGTGCGCGCTGAGCGTGGTCACTTCGCAGCACAAGGCGCGCAAGCTGTTTATCAAGTTGCAAAGCGAAAAAGAGCATGCGCAGCAGATGGATGTGGAATGGGGGCAGTTGCAATTGGAGCAAAGCACATGGGCCACTCCCGCGCGTGTCGAGAAAATTGCGGCGCAACAACTGCAGATGCAATTGCCCAGGAATGGGCAAGTCCAATTTATACGGGTAGAACCTGACGACAGAGCAAATATACAACCATGAACCACGCGGCCAGCGCACATCCAGACATCACGGCGAAATTGCCCGGATGGCGCGCCACCGCGTTATTTGTGGCGTTGCTGATCGGACTGGCAGGATTGCTTGGGCGCGGCGTTTATCTGCAGGGGATACGCAACGATTTTTTGCAGGAAAAAGGTAATGCGCGCTATAGCCGCGTAGTCGAAGTCATCGCGCATCGCGGCATGATCACTGACCGGAACGGCGAGCCGCTCGCCATCAGCACGCCGGTGGAATCGGTGTGGGCAAGCCCGGCGGATGTCGAAGCCGATGGCCGACAAATAAAGCAACTGGCGCAGGTGCTCGGTATGAGTGAGGGGGAACTGAAAACCCGCCTGTTTGATACATCACGCGATTTTGTCTATCTCAAGCGGCATTTGCCACCCGATCAGGCGGGGAAAGTGGTGAGCCTGAATCTTCCCGGTATTTCCATGCAACGCGAATATCGCCGCTATTATCCGGCGGGAGAAGAGGCCGCGCAGACACTGGGTTTTACCGGGGTAGACGATAACGGCCAGGAGGGGTTGGAGCTGGCCTTGCAAGAGAAGCTTGCAGGGAAATCCGGTAGCCAGCGCGTCATCAAGGATCGGCGCGGGCACATTGTCGAGGATGCGGGAAGCTTGCGCGCGCCCAAGCCGGGCAGCGATATCGTGCTGAGCCTGGACAGCAACGTGCAGCATCTCGCCTATCGCGAACTGGAGAATGCAGTCAGGCAGCATAAGGCCAAGGCTGGCGCAGTGGTCGTTCTCGATGCGCGCACCGGAGAAGTCCTGGCGCTCGCCAATTATCCGGCCTACAACCCAAATAATCGCGGCAAGGTCAGCAGCCATGCGATGCGCAACCGCGCCATTGCCGACCTGTTTGAGCCGGGATCGACCATGAAACCCTTCACCGTGGCGACCGCGATCGAGCATGGAAAAGTGAGTCCGGAAACCGTCATCAACACCGAGCGCGGCGTTTACACGGTGGGGGGCAAGAAAATTCGTGACACGCATCCGGAGCAGATGTTGACGGTGTCACAGATTATCCAGAAGTCCAGCAATGTCGGCGCGGCCAAGATCGCCTTGTCGCTGGAATCGGAGGCGCTGTGGCAGAGTCTGGCGGACAGCGGTTTTGGTGCGCAAACCGGCAGCAATTTCCCGGGAGAAGCGCCGGGGAAATTGCGTGCCCCGAAAACCTGGAGGCCTATCGAGCAGGCCACCATGTCCTACGGGCACGGAATTTCGGTAAATCTGCTGCAACTGGCGCGCGCTTATACCGTGTTTGCCAACAACGGCGAATTGATGCCCGTTTCAATGCTCAAGCTCGATGCGGCGGTAATCGGGAAAAAAGTATTTTCGGATCGCACCGTGCATGCGCTGCGTGGCATGCTCGAATTGGCGGTGCAACCAGGGGGGACAGCCCCGTTGGCGCAAGTGGAAGGCTATCGCGTGGCGGGCAAGACCGGCACCGCGCATAAGCTGGAAGATGGCCATTACATCGATCGCTATGTTTCCTCTTTCGTCGGGTTCGCGCCGGCATCGAAGCCGCGCCTGATCGTGGCGGTGATGATCGACGAGCCGGGTAACGGGCAATACTACGGCGGGCTGGTCGCCGCGCCGGTGTTCAGCAAAGTGACGGGCGCAGCGTTGCGGGCGCTCAACGTGCCAAACGATGCGCCGCTGAACAACGTCATTGCGCCACCGGCGGACATCGTCAGGGAGGAGGTGTAATGGGCGCCTCCAAAGTATTTTCCATCGAACAATTAAGCAAGCTGAAAGTGCCCATCACGCGACTGGTTACAGACAGCCGTGCGGTGCGGCAGGGCGATACCTTCGTCGCCTATCCGGGTGAAAAGGCGGACGGTCGCCAGTTCATCGCGCAGGCGATCGCACAGGGCGCGAATGCGGTGCTCTGGGAGCAGCAGCATTTCGCCTGGGATGCCGCCTGGAAAATACCCAATCTCCCGGTGGGCGATCTGCGCCACAAGGCGGGATGGATTGCGGACGCCGTATATGGCGCGCCTTCCGAAAAGCTGTGGTTGATCGGGATCACCGGCACCAACGGCAAGACTTCCACCAGTCACTGGATCGCCCATGCGCTGAATGATGCCGGAAAGAAATGCGCGCTGATCGGCACATTGGGTAACGGCTTTGTCGATGGCCTGCAACCTGGCGCCAATACCACGCCGGACGCGATCCGCGTGCATGACCTGCTCGCGGAATATTTGCGCGCGGATGCACAGGCGGCAGCGATGGAAGTGTCCTCGCATGCGCTGGCGCAGGGGCGGGTGAACGGCGTGCGCTTCGATGTGGCATTACTGACCAACCTGAGCCGCGACCACCTCGATTACCACGGCGATATGGAAAGCTATGCGGCGAGCAAGCGCAAGCTGCTCGACTGGGATCAACTGAAATATGCGGTGCTGAATCTCGATGATGCGTTCGGCGCGGAGCTGGCGGAACAATTGCAAGACGGGCAAGCCGAGATCATCGGTTACGGCTTGAGCGATGCCGCGTTGCAACTGGCCGAGCGTCTCGGCCTGCGCATGGTGTACGGCAATTTGGCGGAAATGAGCGGGCAGGGATTGCGGCTGGGCGTGCATTCTAGCTGGGGTGCGGCACAGATAAACAGCGCGCTGGTTGGTCGTTTCAACGCGGCGAATCTGCTGGGTGCGTTGGCGGTGTTGCTGGTGAGCGGCATCGAACTGGATAAGGCGGTTCGGTCGCTGGGCAGGGTGCAGGCGGTCGCCGGAAGGATGCAGCGGCTTGGCGGCGCGGGCCAGCCGACGGTCATCGTGGACTACGCACACACGCCGGATGCGCTGGAGAAAGTGCTGCTGGCGTTGCGCGAGGTAAACGAATCAGGGGGCGGCAGGCTGATTTGCGTATTCGGCTGCGGCGGCGACCGCGACCGCGGCAAGCGCGCGATGATGGGGATGGTCGCCGAGAAATTCTCCGACCATTGCATCGTCACCAGCGACAACCCGCGCAGTGAGGATCCGCAGCGCATCATTGATGAAATCCTCGGCGGCATGGCGGCGGGCAACCATGAGGTCATCGTCGAACGCGCAGCGGCCATCGGGCGTGCCATTGGCCTGGCGCAGCAATGCGATACCGTGTTGCTGGCCGGCAAGGGGCATGAAGATTACCAGGAGATCAATGGCGTGAAGCATCCGTTCAGCGATGTGGTTGTCGCGCAACGGGCGCTGCAAAAATGGCCATCGGGGGTAGCGGCATGATGCTGCTCTCACAGGCCGCGCAGGCGCTGAATGGCAGATTGGTCGGGCCGGATGTGCGTTTCGGCGCGGTTTCGACTGACAGCCGGAGGATCAAGGCGGGCGACTTGTTTATTGCGCTACGCGGCGAAAATTTCGACGGTTACGAGTTTGTCGTGCAGGCCGCGCAGCGTGGCGCTGTTGCATCGCTGGTCAACGCAGATAGTTATGAAGCGCACCCATCGGCCTCCAGTTCGCAGCCCCCGGTTCTTATAGTGGCGGATACGCGTATTGCCCTAGGGCAGTTGGCGGCGCACTGGCGCAAGCAGTTCGATATTCCGCTGGCGGCCATCACCGGCAGCAACGGAAAGACCACGGTAAAGGAAATGCTGGCCGGTATCCTGCGCGCGGCAGCGGGAAAAGAAGAAGGCGTTCTTGCCACACAAGGCAATTTCAACAACGACATCGGCATGCCGATGACGCTGCTGCAATTGAATGCGCAGCATCGCTATGCCGTGATCGAAATGGGCATGAACCATCCCGGCGAAATCGATTATCTGACCCGCATCGCCTGCCCGGATGTCGCGTTGATTACCAATGCCAGCGGCGCGCATCTGGCAGGACTGGGTTCGGTAGAGGCGGTCGCACAGGCGAAAGGCGAGATATTTGCCGGACTCAAGCCTCAGGGTGCTGCGGTAATCAATGCCGACGACGACTATGCGCCGCTGTGGCGAACGCTCGCTGGTTCGCACACGCTGCTCGAATTCGGGCTGGACGGTATGACACGGTGCGCGCAAGCCGACGTGTCCGGGCAATGGCAGCCGCAGGGTGCCGGGTTGCATCTGGAGGTGCAAACACCATCGGGGAATTTCAGTGCGGATCTGCAAGTGCCCGGTGCGCACAACGCACGCAACGCATTGGCGGCAACCGCTGCTGCCATCGTCTTGAATGTGCCGCTGGAAATTATCGCTATGGGGCTGGAAAGGTTCGGCGGCGTAGCGGGGCGCCTGCAACGCAAGGCGGCGCGGCATGGCGCCTTGCTGATCGACGATACCTACAATGCCAACCCTGCTTCGATGCGCGCCGCGATCGGTGTGTTGGCGCAGAGTAATGCGGAAATGCCGGGCGGCAAGCGCGTGCTGGTGATGGGTGATATGGGCGAGCTGGGCGATAACGCTCCCATGCTCCATACCGAAATCGGCACTGAAGCGCATTTTGCCGGGATCGAGAAATTATATGCACTGGGAGAATTGAGCAGAAATGCAGTGCGTGCCTTCGGTTGCGGCGCACAACATTTCGAGCGTATCGAGGATTTGCTGGAGGCATTGGAGGGCGAACTGGGCGCGGACACCACCGTGCTTGTGAAGGGTTCGCGCTTCATGAAAATGGAGCGTGTGGTGGCATTTTGCGTATCGGAGAGGGAGGCGCAATGTTACTCGCATTAGCGCAGTGGCTGGCTGAAGACATCAGGTTCTTCAACGTGTTCAACTACATCACGTTGCGCACCGTGCTGGCGGCGATGACCGCATTGCTGATCTCATTCATGATCGGCCCGGCGATGATCCGCAAGCTGACGGCTTACAAGATCGGCCAATCGGTGCGCGATGACGGGCCGCAGACGCATCTGGTCAAGGCGGGCACGCCGACCATGGGCGGCGCGCTGATTCTCGCTTCGATCGCGATCACTACCTTGCTGTGGGGTGATCTGCACAATCACTACGTGTGGGTGGTGTTGCTCACCACGCTGGGTTTCGGTGCGATCGGCTGGGTGGATGATTACCGCAAAGTGGTGCACCGCAACCCGAAGGGCTTATCGGCCAAGGCCAAGATGGGATGGCAATCCATTATCGCGCTGGTCATCGGATTCTATTTATGGGATGTCGCCAGCTTGCCCGCACATACCGAACTCATCGTGCCCTTCCTGAAATTTCTGGTGTTTCCGCTACCTGCTTTTTTGTTCATCGTGCTGGTCTATTTTGTCATCGTCGGCACCAGCAACGCGGTGAACCTGACTGACGGGCTCGATGGGCTGGCCATCATGCCCACCGTACTGGTGAGCGGTGCGCTGGCGATATTTGCCTATGCGGCGGGTAATGCGGTGTTCTCGAAATATCTCGGTATTCCTTACATTCCGGGCGCGGGAGAACTATCGATATTTTGCGGCGCGATTGCCGGTGCGGGGCTGGCCTTCCTGTGGTTCAACGCCTATCCCGCCGAAGTGTTCATGGGCGATG
The DNA here is from genome assembly GCA_049294375.1 of Gallionella sp. Taxonomy (GTDB): domain Bacteria; phylum Pseudomonadota; class Gammaproteobacteria; order Burkholderiales; family Gallionellaceae; genus Gallionella. The sequence goes on from JBAQCT010000069.1 coordinate 15,278, forward strand.
TCGGCGCGCTGGCGCTCGGCGCTGCGCTCGGCGTCGTGGCGGTGATCGTGCGTCAGGAGCTGGTGCTGTTCATCATGGGCGGCGTGTTCGTGGTCGAGGCGGTCTCGGTGATGATCCAGGTCGCCTCGTTCAAACTTACCGGCAAGCGCGTGTTCAGGATGGCGCCGCTGCATCATCACTATGAGTTGAAGGGCTGGAAAGAGACGCAGGTCGTGGTGAGGTTCTGGATCATCACCATGTTGCTGGTGTTGCTCGGGTTGGCGACGCTGAAGTTGAGGTAATGCGTAGGGTGGGCTTTGCCCACCATGTCGGGCAGAGCCCGGCCTACATTGAGGAGAAACATTGAACCAATGGGTTGATAAAAATGTGCTGGTGCTCGGTCTCGGTGAGACCGGCCTGTCGATGTTGCGCTGGCTGAACGCGCAAGGCGCGCGCCTGCGCGTTGCGGACAGCCGCAACGAGCCGCCCGGTTTGGCCGAGGCCGCACAGTATGTCGCAGCCGGGCAGGTTTTTTGCGGCGCATTCGGTGATGCCTTGTTTGAAAACATCGACCTGATCGCCACCAGCCCCGGCGTGCCGTTGAACGATCCTGCTGTTGCGCGCGCCGTTGCACGCGGCACCCCGGTTGTCGGCGATATCGAGTTGTTCGCATGGCATATCAATAACTCGCTGCCCTCCCTCTCCCCAACCCTCTCCCATGAGGGGAGAGGGAGCAAACGAGAAGGGCGCCCTTTGATCCTTGCGATCACCGGATCGAACGGAAAAACCACCGTGACCAGCATGGTGGAGCACCTGTGCAAGGCGGCGGGCAAGGATGCCGTTGCGGCGGGCAACATCTCTCCGGCTGTGCTGGATGTTGTTATGGAGCGCGGCGAAAATCAGCCGGAGATATGGGCGCTGGAATTATCCAGTTTCCAGCTCGAGGCGATTTCAACGCTGAACGCCGATGCGGCAACGATGCTCAATATCAGTGAAGACCATCTCGATCGCTATGACGGCATGGATGAATACGTGGCGGCGAAGGCGCGCATCTTTAACGGCTGCAAAGTGCAGGTGTTGAATCGCGACGACCCGCGCAGCATAGGTATGGCGCGTGCCGGAAGCGTGATCATCACTTTTGGCTTGAACATGCCCGAAAGCGCCAACGATTTCGGTATCGAGCGCACGGAAAATGAAGTCTGGTTGATGCGTGGGCAGCAACGCTTGCTTACAGCCGGGGAACTGAAAATTGCAGGGATGCACAACATCGCAAATGCGCTGGCCGCACTGGCACTGTGCCATGCGATCGATTTGCCGATGCCCACGCTTCTCGAAGCGTTACGCAGTTTCCGGGGGCTGCCCCATCGCGTGGAGCGCGTGGCCGAGATCGACGGCGTGGTCTATTACGACGATTCCAAGGGAACCAATGTCGGCGCAACGGTTGCCGCGCTGGAAGGGTTGGGGCGCAAGGTAGTGCTGCTGGCGGGTGGCGAAGGCAAAGGGCAGGATTTCTCGCCGCTCAAACCGGCGGTGTCCAGATATGCTCGCGCGGTGGTGCTGATCGGCCGCGATGCGCCGCTGATCGCCGCTGCGCTGAAAGGCTGCGGCGTACCGCTGCTGCGGGCAGCGAATATGAATGATGCGGTGCTGCAAGCTACGAATTCCGCACAATCGGGAGATGCGGTATTGCTGTCGCCTGCTTGCGCGAGTTTCGATATGTTCCGCAATTACGAGCATCGCGCCGAGATATTCGTGGAGGCAGTGCATGAACTGATCAAGGAGGCCGCGTGGTCTCGTTAGTCAAAACACGCACCCGCCCCCCACAGGCGCAATACGATGAATTGCTGATCTGGGTATTGGCCGGGCTGCTCTCGCTCGGGTTGGTCATGGTTTATTCCGCTTCGATCGCCACCGCAGAGGCCAGCAGATTTACCGGCTACCAGCCAGCTTATTATCTGGTGCGGCATGGCATATTCATCACCATCGGGCTGCTTGCCGGGTTGTTTGCTTTCCAGGTGCCGGTGCAGGTATGGCAGAACTATGCGCCCTATCTGTTTTTGCTCGGGGCGGCATTGCTGGTGCTGGTGCTGGTTCCGGGTATCGGGCGCGAAGTGAACGGTAGCCGCCGCTGGTTGTCCTTGTTCGTCGTCAATCTTCAACCTTCCGAGCTGATGAAATTATTCGCCGTGTTGTATGCCGCAGACTACACGGTACGGAAGGGTAAAGTCGGCCATTTGTTCAGAAAGGCTTTCGTGCCGATGTTCGGCGTGATGGCGCTGATCGGCAGTTTGCTGCTGCTTGAGCCGGACATGGGGGCGTTCGTGGTGATCTGCGCCATTGCGCTGTGTACCCTGTGGCTGGGAGGCTTCAATATCAAGGTGTTTGCCGGTTTGCTGGTGGCTCTGCCGCTGGCTTTTGCCGCACTGATACTTTCTTCGCCATACCGCATGCAGCGCATTGCCGGTTTCATGGACCCCTGGGCTGACCCGTATGGAAAGGGCTATCAACTGAGCCATGCGCTGATCGCGTTCGGGCGCGGCGAATGGCTCGGCGTGGGGCTGGGGGCAAGCGTCGAAAAACTGTTTTATCTGCCCGAGGCGCATACCGATTTCCTGATGGCGGTGATTGCGGAGGAATTGGGTTTGCTGTGCGTGGCCGCCGTGATCGCGCTGTTTGCATTGTTGTTGGTGCGCGCCTTTCAGATCGGACGCCACGCCGCATTTCTCGAGCGAAATTTTTCCGCACTGGTCGCGCAGGGTATCGGCGTGTGGCTCGGCGTGCAGGCGATGATCAACATCGGCGTGAACATGGGTGTGTTGCCGACCAAGGGGTTGACCCTGCCGTTCCTGAGTTTTGGCGGCAGCGGCGTGGTGGTGAATTGCATCGCCGCCGCCGTACTGCTGCGCGTGGATTATGAAAACAGACGGATCGCACGGGGGATGGCGGTATGAGCCAGAGGCCAAAAGTCAGGGGACAGAGGACAGGGGTGTTGCCGCGGCTGCACTGCGTTCTTGAAATAACGTACCGCGTGGCGGTATACAACAATCTGTCCTCTGTCTTATGCCCTCTGTATTCAGGATCGGGAGGCATGCGATGAGCCGCTCGATCCTGATCATGGCAGGGGGTACCGGTGGCCACATCTTTCCGGCGCTTGCGGTCGCAGACATCCTGCGCTCGCAGGGTTGGCTGGTTACATGGATGGGTGCGCCTGGCAGCATGGAAGCGGAGTTGGTGCCGAAACAGGGTTACGGCATGGCGTGGGTGCGCTTTTCCGGATTGCGCGGCAAGGGCTTGCTGCGCAAATTGCTGCTGCCGTTCAATCTGCTGGTTGCGCTATGGCAAAGCGCTGCGGCGATATTCAGGTATCGCCCGGATGTGGTACTGGGCATGGGCGGTTACATCACTTTCCCGGGAGGGATGATGGCTGCGTTGTTGCGCCGCCCGCTCGCGATACACGAACAGAATTCCGTTGCCGGGTTGAGCAACAAGGTGCTGGCGCGTGTCGCGCAGAAAGTGCTGAGCGGCTTTCCCGATGTGTTGCCCAAGGCGATCTGGTGCGGCAACCCGGTGCGCAGCAGCATTGCGGGATTATCTGGCCCTCAAGCACGCTATGCGGCGCGCAGCGGCAAGTTGAACGTGCTGGTGGTCGGCGGCAGCCTCGGCGCGAAGGCGCTCAATGAAATTTTGCCGCAAGCGCTTGCGCAGTTGCCTGAAAACCTGCGCCCGAATGTGCTGCATCAAACCGGAAGACAGCATTTCGAGGCGGTGCAAGGATTGTATCGGCAGGCCGGTGTGCAAGCGGACGGCATGACACGGTGCGCGCAAGCGGCGGGTGCGGGAATGCCGTCCCCCCACCTCCTCCCGCAAACGGCTGGCTGCGCCAGTAACGTGTCGGAGGTGGACATCAGGCCGTTTCTGGATGACATGGCAACCTGTTATGCCGATGCCGATGTGGTGATCTGCCGCGCCGGTGCGCTGACCGTTGCGGAGCTCGCGGCGGCAGGCGTGGCAAGCATCCTGGTGCCATTCCCATTTGCGGTGGACGATCACCAGACCCATAACGCGCGCTTCCTGAGCGAGCGCGGCGCGGCGATATTGCTGCCGCAAGGCGAGCTGACTGCGGAGAAGCTGGCGCAGTTGTTGCGCGAATTGAGCCGCGAAAAATTATTGATGATGGCGCAACAGGCACGCAGCGTGGCGAAGGCCGATGCGGCACAACGGGTCGCGCAGGTCTGCGCAGAACTGGCTGGAATATGAATTTTAGAAACAATGCTATTTACCACGAAGGGCACGAAGATCACGAAGGACTTCCGGCGTTGTTTTTCTTCGCGTGCTTCGTGTCCTTCGTGGTACAGACTGGGTTTTCGGAATGAAACATAAAGTCAAACATCTGCACTTCGTCGGTATCGGCGGCTCCGGCATGAACGGGATCGCCGAGGTGCTGCTCAACCTGGGTTTTCAGGTGAGCGGTTCCGACCTCGGCGAAAATGTCGCCACGCAGCGCCTCAAGCAACTCGGCGCGACGGTGTATCTCGGCCATGCCGAGCAGCATCTCGCCAAGGCCGATGCGGTGGTGGTGTCCACTGCGGTCGGCAAGGATAACCCGGAGGTAGTGGCGGCACGCGCGCGCCGCATTCCGATCGTGCCGCGCGCGATGATGCTGGCCGAGCTGATGCGGCTGCGTCAGGGTATCGCGGTCGCGGGCACGCACGGAAAGACCACCACCACCTCACTGGCCGCCAGCGTGCTGGCCAAGGGCGGCTTCGACCCCACTTTCGTGATCGGCGGAAAGCTCAACAGCAGCGGCACCAATGCCAAGCTGGGCACGGGAGAATTCATCGTCGTCGAAGCGGACGAATCGGATGCTTCGTTCCTGTACTTGCAGCCGATCATCGCAGTGATCACCAACATCGACGCGGATCACATGGAAACCTACGGCCACGATTTTGCGCGGCTCAAGCAGGCCTTTGTGGATTTTGTCGAGCACTTGCCGTTCTATGGCATGGCCATGCTGTGCATCGATGATGCCAACGTGCGCGAAATCCTGCCACGCATCACCAAGCCGGTATGCACTTACGGACTCAGCGAGGACGCGATGATCCGCGCCGTGAATATCCGCCATCAGGGTGGGCGGATGCGTTTCACTGCCGAATGCCGCCAGAACGGGGTTCCAAAAGATCTGGATATCACGCTGAATCTGGCGGGCAACCACAACGTGCTGAACGCGCTGGCCGCGATCGCGATCGGGCTGGAAGTCTGTGTGGCGGATGATGCGATCATCGCGGCGCTGGCGGAGTTTCAGGGCGTGGGCAGGAGGTTTCAGAGGTATGGGGAAATTAAGTTGGCGAATAGCACGGGGAGTTCACCCTCTCCCCATCCCTCTCCCTTGCAGGGCGAGGGGGCAATCGTTTCCACTCCCAAAAACGGGAGTGGAAGCTTTACGTTGATCGACGACTACGGTCACCATCCGGTGGAAATGGCGGCGACGCTGGCGGCGGCGCGCGGCGCGTTTCCCGGCAGGAGGCTGGTGCTGGCTTTCCAGCCGCACCGCTACACACGCACACGGGATTTGTTCGAGGATTTCGTCAAAGTGCTGTGCAGCGTGGACGCGCTGGTGCTGGCGGAAGTGTATCCGGCGGGAGAACCGCCTATCGTCGCGGCAGACGGGCGCGCGCTGATGCATGCGTTGCGGGTAGCGGGGCAGAACGAGGCTGTATTCGTCGGGAAAATTACCGATATGCCGAAGGCCATCATGCAGATGGCGCGCGATGGAGATGTGGTGCTCACGATGGGCGCAGGTTCCATCGGCAACGTACCCGCCATGCTGATGCAAATGAACAACAAGCCATGAACATGAGCGAACCGAAACAATTTATCAGCACGACTTTGCGCGGCAAGCTGCGCCAGCAAGTCGATATGCGCAAGCACACCAGTTGGCGCGCGGGCGGTGCGGTCGAACGCATGTACCAGCCCGCCGACCTGGATGATCTGCTGGCGTTTCTGCGCGTCTTGCCAGCCGATGAGCCTCTGTATGCGGTCGGTTTGGGTAGCAACCTGCTGGTGCGCGACGGCGGGTTGCGCGGCACGGTGTTGTTGCTGCATGGCGCGCTGTGCGGCTTGCGTCTCGAAGCTGACGGCAGCATCTATGCCGAAGCCGGTGTGCCGGGAGCGAAACTTGCGCGCTTCGCCGCTTTGCATGATCTGCGCGGTGCCGAATTCTTTGCCGGAATACCCGGCACGGTCGGCGGCATGCTGGCGATGAATGCGGGATGTTACGGCAGCGAGACATGGCAGAAGGTGTTGCGCGTGCAGACCGTGAACCGGCGCGGCGAAGTGCAGGTACGCACGGCGGACGATTACGAGATCGGCTACCGGCATGTGGTGAGAAATCAGGAATCAGGAATCAGGAATCAGGAACCTTCCGAGTTCTTCATCGCCGCCTGGCTGAAGTTCGAGGCGGGCGATGGCGCAACCGCGCGGCAGGAGATCAAGGCATTGCTGGACAAGCGCATCGCCAGCCAGCCGCTGAATCTGCCGAATGCCGGATCGGTGTTCCGCAATCCGCCGGGCGACCATGCGGCGCGGCTGATCCAGCAATGCGGGCTGAAAGGCAAGCGCATCGGCGGCGCGCAGGTGTCCGAGAAACATGCCAACTTTATCGTGAACACGGGCGGGGCAACGGCGGCGGACATCGAAAATTTGATCAGCGACGCACAGTCAGTGGTGGAGCAGCAAACCGGTGTAAAGCTGCAATGCGAAGTGCGCATTATTGGAGAGACAAGGGGCTAGGGATTATGGGCTGGGGATTAGCCCCTAGTTTCTACCCCCTGATCCCCAAATTGAAAGGAGTAAATGAAGAATTTCGGCAAAGTGGCGGTGTTGTTCGGCGGCAAGTCCGCCGAGCGCGAGGTGTCGTTGAAGAGCGGCGCGGCAGTGCTGGCGGCGCTGCAACGCAGTGGCGTGGATGCGCATGCGTTCGACCCTGCCGTGCAGAATTTGCAGGCCTTGCGCGACGAAGGCTATGACCGCGCATTTATCGCGCTGCATGGAAGGTTTGGCGAAGACGGCACGGTGCAGGGCGCGCTGGAATTGCTCGGTATCCCTTATACCGGCAGCGGGGTGCTGGCCTCTGCGCTGGGCATGGACAAGTGGCGCACCAAGATGGTGTGGCAGGCGGCGCAATTGCCCGTCCCGAATTACATGCTGATCGATGAGCGCAGCGATTGGGCGGGCGTTGTGCAGAAACTGGGTTTGCCGCTGTTCGTAAAACCCGCCAACGAAGGCTCCAGCGTCGGCATCAGCAAGGTCAAGGCGGTCGACGGTCTGCCCAAGGCTTACCGTGAAGCGGCCAAACACGACAAGCTGGTGATCGCGGAAAGTTTTGTTGGGGGCGGCGAATACACCGTGGCGGTTCTGGGTAATGTGGCAAACGGGGGCGAAGAGGCCCTGCCGGTCATCAAGATCGAACCGGCCAGCGAATTTTACGATTACGAGGCGAAATATTTGCGCGACGACACGCTCTATTTGTGCCCGAGCGGCCTGAGTGCAGAAAAGGAAGCCGAGATGCAGGGCATTGCCAAACGGGCTTTCTCGCTGATCGGCGGGCAGGGCTGGGGGCGTGTGGATTTCCTGATGAGCGAGAGCGGCCAGCCGTTCCTGCTGGAGGTGAATACGTCGCCGGGGATGACCGACCACAGCCTGGTGCCGAAGGCGGCACGCCAGGCGGGCATCGGCTTCGAGCAACTGGTGCTGAAGGTTCTGGAAATGGCAGGGGTTAACAAATGATTTTTACGGAGTTGGAGAGAGTGGCCTATGTGGGATAACGCACCCCTGTTGCGCAACATTGCCAACGCGCTGTTTGTTTTCAGCGTGTTTGCCGCATTGTATGGCGCGGCCTATTACGTGGTGCATTTGCCGGGGTTGTTCCCGGTACACAGCGTGCGCTTGAACGCGGCCCCGCAGCGGGTTGCATCGCCGGGAGTGCTGGATGCGGTGCGTAGTGAAGTGCAGGGTAATTTTTTTACCGCAGATATCGGGCGGTTGAGGCAGTCACTGGAAAAACTGCCTTGGGTGCGTAGCGTGAGCATACGGCGCGAGTTCCCTCACCGCCTGGTGGTGGAGCTGGAAGAGCATCAGGCGCTGGCGCGCTGGAACAACAACGCGCTGGTGAACCTGCAGGGCGAGGTTTTCGTTGCGGATAGCGAGCAGGTATTGCCGGTTTTTGTCGGGCAAGAGGGGACATCGCAAGAGGTCGCGCAACACTATATGCAGTTCAGCCAACAGCTTGCTGCGCTGAACTTGCAGGCGGTGCAACTTGCCCTGTCGCCGCGCCACGCATGGCAGTTGCGCTTGAGCAACGGCATGGTGCTGGAGCTTGGGCGGGAGGATATGGCGCCGCGCCTGGAGAGATTCGTGTCGGTATATCCCTATATGGCGGGTGGAGGGCAGGGGGCTGCCGGTGCGAATATGGCGAAGCATGTGGATTTGCGTTATCGCAACGGGTTTGCCGTCAAACAATTGGCGGAAGATAAAAAACTGAGGGCTGAAAGTTGAAGATGTTGAGAACTGAAGATGTGGGTGGGATGGCGGCGAATAAGCAGGTTTTTTTTCCTCTGTTCCCCGATAAAACAGCCGGACATTCGACTAGTCTGGGAGGTAGCGCCAGCGAATTTGCCGGTGACGTTACCTGTCTTCAGGAACGGAGCGAATGATGAGCAGAAACAAGGAAACCAAGGACCTGGTGGTCGGGCTGGATATCGGCACGTCGAAAATCGTCGTGATCGTCGGTGAGGTCAAGCCGGATGGCATGCTGGAAGTGATCGGCAGGGGTATGCACGATTCCGACGGCATGAAAAAAGGCATGGTGGTCAACATCGAGGCCACGGTGGCCGCGATCCAGCTTGCGCTTCAGGAAGCCGAATTGATGGCGGATTGCAAGATAAGTGCGGTGCATACCGGCATCGCGGGCAGCCATATCAGCAGCATCAACGGGCGCGGCATGGTGAAGATCAAGGAAAAGGAAGTAAGCCAGGCCGATGTGGAGCGCGTGCTTGAAACCGCCAGCTCGATCAGCCTGTCGAGCGACCAGCAGATACTGCATATCCTCGAACAGGAATTCAGTATCGACGGGCAGGATGGCATCAAGAAACCGCTCGGCATGAGTGGGATGCGCCTGGATGTCGAGGTGCATATCGTCAGGGGCGCGGTGGCCGCGGTGCAGAACATCATGAAATGCATCCACCGTTGCGGCCTGGAGGTCAATGAATTGATTCTTCAACCGCTGGCTTCGAGCAAGGCGGTGCTCGAAGAGGACGAAAAGGAATTGGGCGTGTGCCTGCTGGATATCGGCGGCGGCACCACCGATATCGCCGTGTTCACCGGCGGCGCGATACGCCACACCGCCGTGATTCCGATTGCCGGCGACCAGGTTACCAACGATATCGCGATGGCGTTGCGCACTCCCACGCAGGACGCCGAAGACATCAAGATCAAGCACGGCTGCGCATTGCGCCAACTGGCCGATGGCGGCGCGATCGAAGTGCCCGGCGTGGGCGACCGCGGGCCGCGCATGTTGTCGCGCCAGACGCTGGCCGAGGTGATCGAGCCGCGTATCGAGGAGCTGTATTCGCTGGTGCAGGCGGAACTGCGCCGCAGCGGTTTCGAGGATTTGCTGTCGTCCGGCATCGTGATTACCGGCGGCAGCGGCGCCATGCAGGGGATGGTCGAGCTGGGCGAGGAAATATTCCACCTGCCGGTGCGTTTGGGAATCCCGAAATATGCGGGCGGTTTGTCCGATGTGGTGAAGACGCCGCGCATGTCGACCGGCATGGGGCTGTTGTTGTATGGGCTGGAGCACTATCAGCGCAACGAGAATACGCGGATGCAATCGAATTCGTTTGGCGATGTGCTGGCAAAAATGAAAACGTGGTTTCAGGGCAATTTCTAGATTTATTTTTCGGGGATTGGCAGGTTTGGTTTCAGGGTTGGGTTGCAATTAAAAAGGAGATAGCGATGTCGTTCGAACTAATGGAATCGGAAACACAGGATGCGGTCATCAAGGTGATTGGCGTGGGTGGCTGCGGCGGCAATGCCGTAGATCACATGATCGAGCAGGGCGTGCAAGGTGTCGAGTTCATTGTCATCAACACCGATGCGCAAGCGCTCAAGCGCAGCAAGGCCCGAACCCAGTTGCAGATCGGCGAAAGCATCACCAAGGGCTTGGGGGCGGGCGCCAAACCTTCGGTCGGGCAGGCGGCCGCAGAAGAGGATCGCGAGCGCATCAAGGAAATCATCAGCGGCGCGAACATGGTGTTCATCACCGCCGGCATGGGTGGCGGAACCGGAACGGGCGCCGCGCCGATCATCGCGCAGATCGCCCGCGAACTGGATATCCTGACCGTTGCGGTGGTCACCAAACCGTTCACCTATGAAGGCAACCGGATGCGCTTCGCCAAGGCGGGCATCGATGCTTTGCACGAACATGTCGATTCGCTGATCATCGTGCCGAATTCGAAGTTGATGGAAGTGCTGGGCGAGGATGTCACCGTGCCGGAAGCGTTCAGGGCCGCCAATGGCGTGTTGCAGGGCGCGGTGGCGGGCATCGCCGAAGTGATCAACGTGCCGGGTTTGATCAACGTGGATTTTGCCGACGTGCGCACCGTGATGTCGGAAAATGGCATGGCGATGATGGGTTCCGCGATTGCGTCCGGCCCGGATCGCGCGCGCACTGCGGCAGAAGGGGCGATTTCCAGCCCGCTGCTGGAAGACGTGGACATGTCCGGCGCGCGCGGCGTGCTGGTGAACATCACCTCATCGAACAGCCTGAAGCTGAAGGAGATCGACGATGTGATGAAATGCGTCCAGTTCGCGGCGGAAGAGGCGACCGTCATCGTCGGCTCGGTGTTCGACGAGATCATGGGCGATGAGATACGCGTAACCGTGGTTGCGACCGGTCTCGGCGCGCCGCGCGTCGCCAAACAGAAGCCGGAAATGGTTTACCGTAGCGAGGAGGTCTATCATCAGCGCACCGGCACGCATGACGAGCCGATTGCCAACGTCGATGTGAACTACCCGGATCTGGAAACCCCGGCCTACCTTCGCAGCGGGCGCAGGGCGGCCGTGGACGCGATGGAGAAATCCGGTATCGACCCCTACGACATACCATCATTTTTGCGCAAACAGGCTGACTAGCCCTTGGTGATCCTGTATGGATAATCGTACGGCCTGCGGGCTGTGATAAAATTATCGTGAAAAACATCACATGATCATTACGCTTAAGTCACCCATGGTTAAGCAGCGCACCTTGAAAAATTCCGTCAACGTGACGGGCGTCGGCTTGCACAGCGGCGAAAAAGTCATGCTGGGACTGCGTCCCGCGCCGGTCAACACGGGCATCGTGTTTCGCCGCGTGGATGTCAAACCGGTCGAAGAAATCCGCGCACGCGCGGAGCTGGTGCATGACACGCGCCTTTCCACCTGCATGGAACAGAACGGCGTGCGCGTCGCCACCGTCGAGCACCTGATGTCGGCATTGGCCGGATTGGGTATCGATAACGCCTATATCGATCTGGACAGCGCGGAAGTGCCGATCATGGACGGCAGCGCCGGTACCTTCATCTTCCTGCTGCAAACGGCGGGCATCGTCGAGCAATCTGCACCCAAGAAATTCATCCGCGTGAAAAAGACCGTCGAGGTGAAGCAGGGCGACAAATGGGTGCGCTTCGAGCCGCACCACGGTTACAAACTGACTTTCACGATCAATTTCGCCCACCCCGTATTCGCCAGCACCAAGCAGCATGTGGTCGTCGATCTGGGCGAGGAATCCTACGTGCGCGACATCAGCCGCGCGCGCACCTTCGGCTTCATGCAGGATGTCGAGAACATGCACGCGCAGGGTCTGGCGCTGGGCGGCAGCCTGGACAACGCCATCGTCATGGATGAATACCGCGTGCTGAATGCGGACGGCCTGCGTTTCGAGGACGAGTTCGTCAAGCACAAGGTGCTCGATGCCATCGGCGATCTTTACCTGCTCGGATACCCGCTGATCGGCGCGTTTTCCGGCTACAAATCCGGCCATGCCCTGAACAACGCCCTGCTGCGCGCATTGCTCGCGGACGGGCAGGCCTGGGAGCTCGTCACGTTCGACAGCGTGGAAGAGGCGCCCGCGTTCCTGAGGTTGCAGTTGCAGTCGGCTTAACTCCACTACTCTGTTCTTGATGCAATTGTAGGACAGGCTCCCGCTCCTACACCACCGTCTCATCTATTGAGCATTCCATATTCATTACACCGTTCGCCCTGAGGTATCGAAGGGCATCTCAGTGTGGGCGGGGCTTCGATACCTCAGTACGAACGGGATATTTCTCGTTAGCATGCCTTTGCGGTAAGCTATGCGCTTTCCTCAACCGCATGGCGAAATTCAAATGGCCCAATATGTAATGTCGATGCTCCGCGTGAGCAAAATCGTCCCCCCCAAGCGTCAGATCATCAAGGACATCTCCCTCAGCTTCTTCCCCGGCGCGAAGATCGGCCTGCTCGGCCTGAACGGCTCGGGCA
>JBAQCT010000070.1:0-10883 GCA_049294375.1 Gallionella sp.
GTTTCAAGATCAGAGTTCATTTACACCCCATTTCTGTCCACGAAAAACACGAAAGGCACGAAAAAATCTGATTGGAATTTCGTGATTTTCGTGCCTTTCGTGGATAAATGTTTTTTAATCATATTTAATCAACCCATGTCCCAATTCGGGCGTCTTACCCGCGATCAGGTCGGTGAGGAATTTCCAGATGGCGTCGCCCGACGGCGGGCAGCCGGGGATGAAGTAATCGATCTTCACCACTTCGTGTAGCGGATGCACCTTGTCCAGCGGCAGCGGCAGTTCCGGGTCGTTCGGGATGTGGCCGTGCGCCAGCCCCGGTTCGGTCAGATACACCTCGGTCAGGCAACTCCCCAGATCGAGGTGGTTGCGCTGCGCGGGTAATCCGCCGGTGATCGCGCAGGAGCCGATGGCGATCAGTATTTTGCAGTTCTTGCGGAACTCGTAAAGCACATGCACATTCTCCGCGTTGCAGATACCGCCCTCGATGATGCCGATGTCGCACGGGCCGCAATGCTTGATGTCGGTGATCGGCGAGCGGTCGAATTCCACCAGTTCGAGCAGTGTCAGTATCCGTTCATCGATGTCGAGGAACGACATGTGGCAGCCGAAACAACCAGCCAGCGAGGTGGTCGCGATACGCAGTTTTGGTTTGGCAGAAGTTTGCATATTATTCACGCGTGATGTAACGCTTAACCCCTCCCAGCCTCCCCTTGTCAGGGGAGGAGCCAGCTTCCCCCCTGACAAGGGGGGATTGAGGGGGGTTTGGTTTGCACAGTTTTGCATTGCTACTCATGGTGTTCCCTCGCAGGCGGCGCAACTGCCGCTGGCATTGGCTTGGCGCGGCGCGTCGTCGAGCGCCTGCGCGCTGATCGGGCGTTCGTCGTATTTCCGTTTGCCGATCGGCACGCTGAAGCCGACGCGCTTGGGCAGGATCACCCCCACCGGGCAGACCTGCATCGCCTTGTCGGTCAGTGCGATGTTTGTATCTTTCAGTAAACCCGATTCGGCGTTGACGACGAGGTGTTTGGTGATGCCCCGCCCGGACAGCGCGAATACGTTCTTGCCGTCCACTTCGCCGGAGGCGCGCACGCACAGTTCGCACAGGATGCAACGGTTGAAGTCGAGCAGGATGTCCGGGTGCGAAGCGTCCAGCGGGCGATCCGGGTACATGTGTCGGAAACCGGCGGCATGCACTTCGAGATCGTAGCCCAACGCCTGCAACATGCAGTTGCCGCTCTTCTCGCACGATGGGCAGAAGTGGTTGCCCTCGGCGAACAGCATCTGCACCAGCGTGCGGCGCAGGCCGTTCATTTCCTCGATGTTGCTCTCTACATTGAGTCCGGCCTCGGCGGGCATGGTGCAGGAAGCGGTGGTGCGACCGCCGACCTTGACCGTACACAGTTTGCAACTGCCGTGCGGCTTGAATTCCGGGTGATAGCACAGATGCGGAATATAACGCCCGGCGGCCAGCGCGGCCTGCATCACGGTCTGGCCTTTTTCGAACGGAACCGCTGTGCCATCGAGTTGGAAAGTGTCGCTCATGCGTCCTCCGGTTTGAGGTGTGCCCCGGCATCGTCGCGTCCGGTCATCTGGCGTGCCCGCGCCAATGCGCCGTCGAGATCGAAGGCGGGTTCGAAGTCCAGCGACTTCAGGCGGTTTTCATAGGCGGGGCGGAAACGCTTGAGCGTGTGCAGCACCGGGTTGCAGGCGGTGCGCCCCAGCCCGCAGTGGGAACTGGTCTGCAATACTTTATCCAGATTTTCGATCTCGTTCAGGTCGTGGCGCGTGCCGTGCCCGGCGGCGATCTTGTCCATGGTCTGTTTCAGCATTGAGGTGCCGACGCGGCACGGCGTGCAGAAACCGCAGCTCTCGTGCGCGAAGAAATGCACGAAGTTACGCGCCACCTCGAACGGGTCGCGGCTGTCGTCGAACACCATGAACGCCCCGGCGGTGGGCAGATCTTCGAAGCCCAGCTTGCGGCCGAATTCGCTTTCCGCGATGCACATGCCGGAAGGGCCGCTGATCTGCACCGCGCGCGTATTCACCGCACCGCAGTCCTGGAGAACTTCACGCACCGATACGCCGAACGGATATTCGTAAATGCCGGGGCGCGGACAGTCGCCTGACACCGAAATCAGTTTGCTGCCGGAGGATTTTTCCGTGCCGATGGCGCGGAATTTCTCCGCACCCATCTGTATCGTCAGCGCGGCGCAGCAAAAGGTTTCGACGTTGTCCAGCGCGGTCGGCTGCTGCATATAGCCGTGCGTCACCGGGAACGGCGGTCGGCTGCGCGGCACGCCGCGCTTGCCTTCCAGCGATTCGATCAGCGCCGATTCCTCGCCGCAGATGTACGCACCCGCGCCCATGTGGATGGCGATATCGAAATCGAAGCCGGTCTGGCCGAGGATATTTTTGCCCAGCATGTTGTTGTCGCGGCGGCGTTGCAGGATGGCCTGCAACGGTTCGAGCAGGTAGCGGTATTCGCCGCGCAGGTAAAGGAAACCCTGCTGTGCGCCGACCGCGAGCGCGCACAGCGTCATGCCTTCGAACACGAGGTCGGCATGGCGGGTGAGCAGCACGCGATCCTTGAAGGTGCCGGGTTCGCCCTCGTCGGCGTTGCACACCACATGGCGCGCCGCGCCCGATGCGTTGCGGCATGCTTCCCATTTCTGCCCAGTGGGGAAGCCCGCACCGCCGCGCCCGCGCAGGCCGGAATTCTTGACCGCTTCGACGATGCTTTTGCCGCCAAGCGCCAAGGCGGCGCGCAGTATGTCGCCCGGAGCGGCGGTGTTATCGAGCAGCGGGCCACTGCGGCGGATATTGTCATCCACATGAAAGAAGTCGGCAGGCCAGTCCGCCAGCGGCGTACGGTTGCGGATCAGGCTGCCGATCTCCTGCACGCGCTGGTGGGTCAGGCGCGTGATGGCGCGGCCGTTGACCAGCATCGCCGGGCCCTGGTCGCACATGCCGGTACAGGAGGTGGTGTTGATGCTGACCAAGCCGTCTTCCGAGACCTTGCCCGGTTGCAGCCACAACTGCTGGCACATCTTCTCCATCAAAGCCTGGTTGCCCAGCATGCGGTCGGTGATATTGTCGGAGAACAGCACACGGTATTCGCCGTTCGGCCGCAGATGCAGGAAGGAATAAAAGCCGGCCACGCCTTCGATCCGCGCGCGCGGAATGCCGAGTCGTTGTGCGAGGTAGGTTATCGTCGGCGGCGCAATCCACCCTTGCCGCTCCTGAGTCTCGCAAAGTATTTGCAGGAGATTGGTTGGATTGTTGCCGTGGCGCGCAAGGAGCGCATCCAGAAAAGCGGGCAGATCGTCAGTAGTTGTCATAAAGGCGAGACCAAGCTAAAGATCCAGCCGACAGCATACTACATTTTGCACAAAAACTAATTAAGAACCGCTCAAGGCTGCGGATTCAACCGGATTCCGGTGCGCCTCTGACCGTTTGTCGCGTATCATGAAAACATCGATAGCCGGATCAACTTAACGAATATGAACCTGCTTCTCGCCGACCTCATTCTCGTCACACATGCCCTGTTTGTGGCATTCGTTGTTCTGGGATTGGCTGCGATTCTGCTCGGCAGGCATTGGCACTGGGTCAGGAATTTGTGGTTCAGGATAGCTCATCTTGCGGCAATCGGCATCGTGATAGCAGAGTCATGGCTTGGTATGGTATGCCCGCTTACCGAGTGGGAGAACCGCTCAAGGGAAGCGGCCGGCGGCAGTGCCTATTCAAGCTCTTTTATCCAGCACTGGCTGCATGAGCTCCTGTTCTACGATTTTGCACCATGGGTCTTTACCGTTGCCTACACCGCATTCGGGGTTCTTGTGCTGGTTGCATGGGTGCTCGTGCCGCCGGAGCACAGCAAGAACTAAACCCATATCGCCGCCGCTTTCGCCCCGATTCACTCTTTTTGCAGCAAGAGTATAATTTGCGCCAACATTCAAACCGCAAGGAAATATTTTGGAACTCTCGACCCGCGTACAGGCCATCAAGCCTTCCCCCACCCTCGCCGTGACCGCCCGCGCGGCGAAGCTGAAAGCCGAAGGCAAGGACATTATCGGGCTGGGTGCTGGCGAGCCGGATTTCGACACGCCGCAGCACATCAAGGATGCGGCCATCGGCGCGATCAACAAGGGCTTCACCAAATACACCGCCGTCGGCGGTACGCCGTCACTCAAGGCGGCGATCATCGCCAAATTCAAGCGCGACAACGGACTGGACTATACGGCAAAACAAATACTGGTTTCCTGCGGCGGCAAGCAGAGCTTCTTCAACCTCGCGCTGGCGGTGATCAACCCCGGCGACGAAGTCATCATCCCCGCGCCTTACTGGGTATCTTACCCGGACATCGTGCTCATCGCCGAAGGCAAGCCGGTGATCGTCGAGGCAGGCATCGAACAGGGCTTCAGGATGACCGCCGCGCAACTCGCCGCCGCGATCACGCCCAAGACAAAAATGGTAGTGATCAACAGCCCAAGCAACCCATCCGGCGCGGTATACACGCTTGAAGAATTGAAGGCATTGGGCGAGGTGCTGCGCAAGCATCCCAACATCCTGATCGCCACCGACGATATGTACGAGCATATCGCGCTGACCGATGCGAAGTTCGTCAACATCCTGAATGCCTGTCCCGACCTGTATCCGCGCACCATGACGCTGAACGGTGTATCGAAAGCCTATTCCATGACCGGCTGGCGCATCGGCTACGCGGCGGGGCCGGAAAACATCATCACCGCAATGGAGAACGTGCAGTCGCAAAGCACCTCGAACCCGACCTCGATCTCGCAGGTGGCGGCGGAAGCGGCATTGAACGGCGACCAGGGCTGTATCACGCCGATGCTCAAGGCGTTCCGCGAGCGGCATATGTTCGTGGTAAACGAACTGAACAAGATGCCCGGCGTGCGGTGCATCATGGCGGGCGGCGCGTTCTATGCATTCCCGGACATGCGCGGAGCAATCGCCAGCCTGTACCAGCGCGGCAAAATCAAGGCGGCGACCGACATCGCGTTTTCGGAATATTTGCTGGAGCAAGGCGGCGTCGCCGTGGTGCCCGGCTCGGCCTTCGGCAGCGAAGGCTATGCCCGCCTGTCCTTCGCCACGTCGATGGACAATCTCAAACAGGCGCTGGAGCGGATCGCCAAGGCATTGGGTTGATTTTTCGCGAGACACACGCTATCAATCAACAGTAGCCGTAGGGTGGGCTATGCCCACCATGTCGGGCATAGCCCGACCTACATTGGTTTCGCGTCCGGCTTAGAATTAACGCGCGGCCCGCAGTGTCGGGTTATCGGATGTTCCGCCGATTTGCAACGCAACGGTTCCGATCCCGGCAAACTTCGTCAAATCGGCCGCAACCTTCCCTGACAACTGCTGCTTGGTAACTTCCAGCGTGCCTGTCGCATTCAATACACCGGCATTCATTTTCAGTTGCTGGAAGTTGTAAACGCCATTCGCAACAGACAGGTTTCCGGTCAATTCGTCAAAATGGGTGCGGCCTCCCGGCAAGTCTTCCTTGCTGCGCAGGCGGGCAGTTTCGACAATATCGAAACCGTTGATGACACCCTTCTTGACCAGAAAAGCGCCCTCCAGCGTCGCGGCTTCCGTGAGCTTGGACAAACTTGCCGATTGCATCTGGAAGCGCGCCTTCCCCTCCATATCGCCGCTCAATATCCGGCTCATATTCTGCGTGGCAATGGTTTTCGCCTCCAGAGATACTTGGGCGCGCCAGCCGGAATTCCACCCGATGCGGGCATCGCCGAGCATCATTCCCCCCATGATGCGGCCATCGATTTCGGTAATCACAAGCTCATCCCCAGCCAGTTCGCCCTTTGCGCTCAACTCGTCAAAAACCCAATCCGGCAGCAGCGGCAATGCGCCGCCACGCACCGTGATTGATACCGCCATTTTATTTTCCGGCATGGCATTAATGTCCAGCCCATATTTGCCACCCTCGGCATGCAATTTCGCCTTGGCGAATTTTCCGGCTTGGCTGAAATTCAGTTCGCCGCTTATGCCGGATAACTGGATACCATCCGCATCCAGCTTGCCTTGTTTCAATTCGATGCGCTCGATCGGATACTGGGTGTCGGCGGCAATTTTCTGCATCCATGCGGATATTTGTTGCAACGCCGCACCGCTGGCCTGCACCCCGTCCAGTTCGACGCCGGTGATCGGTTTGTTCGAGGAAAACAATGCGGACAACTCAAAATTCAATCGCGCCTGTTGCGCCTGAATTTGCCTTCCTTCGCCGATCGACACATCGCTCATTTCCAGGCGCGGCGTAGGCAGCAAACGCCCGGTCATCCGCCCGATATGCACCGGTTGCTGCAACTTGGCAGTGAGCATTTGTTCGATGCTGGCCGCACGCTCCTGCATGGGCAACAAGGGCGGAACGGCAAACAACGCAGCCACCGCTACCGCAAACAATCCCGCCCCTATCATGCCCCAAGGCATCGGCTTGCGCCTGGCCCGCTCAACTTGGGGGCTCTTCGCGATGGATGGCGCCGGATGTTGTTGCTGGGCAGCGCGCTCGGTCTTGGCCTTGGCGGCTTCGATACCGCGCTGCTCGGCTTCTGCCCAAGCCTTGGCCTGGGTTTCCGCCAGTTTCGCCACCTCTTCCGCAGAAGGCATTTTCGCCTGCGCGACAGGTTTTGCCTCTTCTTTTTGCGCTGTCGATACAGGTGGCGGCGCTGCTTCAGGTACGCTGGCTGGGAGAGGCGTCACAGGCGACGCCTGCTGCGGTGCGGTTTGTTCTGCGGCAACCGGCCCGTCTTTTTCTTCTTCCCAATTTATCTGTGCAATATCGTTCAACAGCGAATCGGCAACGGCATCCTGCTGCTGTGTTATTGGCTCTTCATACGCCGCATCAGGTTCAAGTGCCGGCGTGGGTTCTCCAATCACGGGTGAAGGCGAAGGCGGCAGCGTTGCCGCCTCAGGCGTCATGAGACTGAACGGCTCAAACGTGATAGCGGGCCCTGATTCGATGGCTTGTGGCGGCGCGATTTCCGCAACAGGCGCCGCCGCATCCACGAGCTCATAAACCGAATGTTCGCGGTCGTGTTTATCCTTCAGCGCACCGCGATAATGAAAAAGGTTGGCGTACTCGTCGCTGAGGCGCGAAACAAAATCGTAATAGGAGCGGGAAATAAAAATCTGGTCGATGCCGGCAAAACTCATCACACGTTGCGCATCGTTGATCCCGTCTCCGACCATGTTGCTCCGGCCATTCATATCCTTGGCAACATTGATGGGGCCGAGATGGATCCCGATGCGCACTTTCAAATCCGGATAATCCATGTGACCGTTTGCCATGACAGTCTGGCGGAACTGCATCGCCACTTCCAGCGCATCTTCCGGGTGTTGCATGAAACCGATGGCCGCGCCGTCGCCGGTATCCAGGATGATGCGATCGCCCTCGCCCATCGCCTCCAGGCAATTCGACACCAGATGATTGAATTGTTTCTTGATTCCGATCTGTTTATTGACCGGCTGTTTCGTATAGCCAACTACGTCAAAAAACAGCACGGTCGCGCTCGTAGAGCGAGTCGATGGATAAGCCCCCGTCCTCGATTTGGTGGCTTCCTGCTGCACCATCGGCCCGGCTGCCGCCCCGGCTTTTTCCTTCGCAAGCTGCTCCGCTTCTTCGCGTGCCCTGATTTCTGCCTCGGCTTTTTGTTTGGCAAATTCCGACTCTTCGCGCGCTTTTAAGGCTTCCTGCTCAGCTTTGATGCGCGTCGCTTCGGCCTCTTGTTCCGCCCTTAACTTGGCCGCTTCCACCTCCTCCCGCGCGCGGCGCTCAACATCTTCCCTGGCTTTCGCCTCCGCCTCGGCTTGTGTCTTTGCTGCCTCCAATTCGGCCCGCGCCCATGCAGCCTCCTGTTCCGCTTTCACCCGTGCCGCTTCCGCCTCTTCCCTAGCGCGACGCTCCGCCTCTTCCCTTGCCTTCGCCTCTGCTTCAGCCTTTGCCTTTGCCGCTTCGAGTTCGGCACGCACTCGTGCCGCCTCTTGCTCCGCCTTCACTCGCGCGGCTTCTGCCTCTTCCTTCGCACGGCGCTCCGCCTCTTCCCTTGCCTTCGCCTCCGCTTCAGCCTTTGCCTTTGCCGCTTCGAGTTCGGCCCGCACCCGCGCCGCCTCTTGCTCCGCTTTCACCCGCGCGGCTTCCGCCTCGGCCTTCGCGCGGCGCTCTGCTTCTTCGCGCGCCCTGGCTTCTGCCAACGCTTTTTGCTTGGCGATTTCCGCTTCTTGACGTACCTTGGCCGCTTCCTGTTCGGCCTTGAGGCGCGCCTCTTCCGCTTCCTTTTGCGCCTTCAATCTTGCCGCTTCTATTTCGCGCCTGGCTTCTGCCTCGGCCTTGATGCGTGCAGCTTCGGCCTGCTGTTTCGCTTTTGCTTCCGCCTCCGCCTTGAGGCGCGCTGCCTCGGCTTGTTGCTTCGCCTTGGCCTCTGCCTCGGCACGGGCTTTTTCGGCGCGGGCACGTGCAGCCTCCTGTTCGACCTTCTGCTTCGCTGCCTCTGCTTCCTGCTGCGCCTTTAATTTCGCCTCTTCCGCATGCTGCCTGGCAAGTTCTGCCGGAGAAGGCGCGATAAACGCAGTGGTGAAATCCAGTTCCTCTGCACTCTCATCAAAAGCCGGTTTCTTGATCGGTGCGGCCATTTTGGGTGGGATGGCCATTCTGGGAATGTTGCCAGCCTTGGCCTTGTCCTGGATGAAGCCGCTCTTTTCCAGATTCTTGAACATTTCCTCAAGAGCGTTACGCAAGCTGGGTGCTGCGCGCCTGCCGATCTCGCCGAAGGTCGAGGTTCCATCCACCATCAGCAAGGCGCGTTTGATATCTCCCGAGAGGAACGCAGTCTTGCCACGTGCCTCATCTTCTCCCTTATTGGTTTTGGAAAAAATTGCTCTGCTGTCCATGCCTTATTCTAACTGATAGCCTGTTTGATATTTTTATTATTGATTACTTCGCTGTAGTTGCCTTGGGCGCAACTTTTTTACTGTCGCTCTTGTCGTCATCCTTGCCAAATAATTTGTTCAGGAACCCGCCGACCTTGACTCCTATCGCTGTTCCGAGTCCCGGCCCCAAGACAGCCGTGCCTACCGCAGCTCCCGCCAGCGCGGATCCGCTCGGCCTTACGACCGGCTCGTTCAGTGTACCCGAAACCACCATCGGCATGCTCACCAAACCGACCGTTCCCTTGATATCGGCATCCAGCACCCCGCTGATTTGCAATGAAGGGCTGATGTCCACCTTGCCTTCTGCATTCAGTGAACCGGATTTTATTTTCAATCTTCTGAAATGATAACCACTCTCATCCACGTTGAGCAAGCCGGTCAAATCGTCGAAGCGGGTTGAGCCTTCCTTGGAAACAGTCTTGCCCGAATTGCTTGCCGCTTGCGCCAAATTCACTTTGGTCAACACGCCGTCGCGCAAGTGAAAATTTCCGGCCAATTGCAAATTCCCCGGAAAGCGTTTGAAGGCATCCAAGCGGATGGAGAATTTTGCAGCGCTCTCCATGTTGCCGCTAAACAACACCTCGTTGGTAAGCGCCTCCACCATGGGCTGCATGGCAATCCCGGTTGCCACCACCTCTCCGACCAGCATGGCGTTCTTGCGATTGATGTTCGCCGTCCCCAACAGCTTGCCGCCATAAAGCTTCACCTCCAGCAAGCTTAGCGCCATACGATCAGGCCATGCCGCGACCCGCGCACTGATTTGATCGAACACCAGCGGGTGCTGAAAACCGGCAGCGATTCGCACCGTGGCATGGCGAACAAGAACATTGCCGGAAAAATGAAAATTGTCTTTCAGCGCAAGCAGCGTACTTGCCTTGCCGCTTAACTCCCCCTTCACCGACAGCGCGCCGGTCAACCCGAGCGGTTCCCCAAGCAATGCCACCACGCGTTCCAGCGGCGCATCAATCTGTGTCAGCGCCGTTTGCACTCGCCATCCCTCAGAAAACTCCACCTTGCCTGAACCGGCCATACGAATGCCGCGCGATGCGACAGAAAATTTCTGTGCCACAAAGTCCTGCTCGCCCAACACACCCTCTACCTGCAATTCGTCCAGCGGAATTTGCGGAAGCCCCTTGAATTTCGGAGGAGTCCAGCCCTGCGCCTGCAAATTCAACGCGAAACGAAAACCCGGCTGTGGCGCATTGGCCAACGAGCCGGGTTGCGGAGACAGCGGTTTCAGAATTGCCGTTATCTTTTGCTCGTCCATAGCAAACCATGCGCGCTCCAATTGCCCATCCTGCGCGAATTCCAGCTTACCCTCGACCGGCCCCAACGTCATTTCCGGAGTCCGTAAACTCATTCCAGTCAACTGCACCTCGCGCACCGACACACGCTGCTTCGCCAGAGAAGTTTTGGCAAACACGCCTGCCAGCTTTCGCGCAAACGCAAGATGCGCGATCCCATCCTTCACCACAATGCGCCGCAACGCTATGTTGCCAGCCAGCAAACCGCGCAAATCCAATTCCGCGTCGACCGACTGAACAGCAATCCCATCCTGCCCCCCTAAGCGAACGTCCTGTAATTCGAGATGCGGCAAAGGCATCGCGGCGATGCGGATATGCTTGATACTGGCCGGCTCACCCAGTTGGCTGCTTATGATTTTCTCCACCTCCGGCACGTAAACATCCAGCGGAGTCAGATAAGCCGCCACCATCGCCACCATCAGCAAGGCGAGCAAGCCCGCAAAAAGACGCTTTAACCACTTCATGGGAAACCAAATTTAAGATTGACCATACAAGGCAAAATCACTATCATGCGCACCTCTTCATTCCCTGATAGCTCAGTCGGTAGAGCGACGGACTGTTAATCCGCAGGTCCCTGGTTCGAGTCCAGGTCGGGGAGCCAGATAGATAAAGGCTTGC
>JBAQCT010000071.1:0-21542 GCA_049294375.1 Gallionella sp.
GTCCACCACCAGCCCGACCGCGAGGGTGATGGCGAGCAGCGAAATGTTATCCAGGCTGTAGCCGAAAGCGGCCATCAGCGCCACCGTGCCCAGCAGCGAAATCGGCAGCGACAGCGCCGGAATGAAGGTGGCAGCCGCTTTGCGCAGGAACAGGAATATCACCAGCACGACGAGCGCAACGGTGATCGCCAGCGTGACCTGCACATCGTGGATCGCATTGCGGATGGATACCGAGCGGTCGTTGCGTAGTTTGAGCTGGACCGACGACGGCATTTGCGCGACGAGATCGGGTATTGCCGCCTTGATCGCATCCACCGTTGCGACGGTGTTCGCGCCCGGCTGGCGTTGCACCGAAAGCGTGATGGCGCGTTCGCCGTTGGCCCAGCTGGCCGTCTTTATCGATTCCACGCTGTCCTCGACCAGCGCGACATCCGAGAGCCGCACCGGGCTGCCGCCGGGTGCGGTAGCCACGATCAGGCCGGCAAACGCGGCGGCATCGCGTAGCTGGCGGTTGGCCTGGATGACCAGTGTCTGGCGCGGCCCGTCGAGCGTGCCGACGGGGGAGTTTGCATTGGCGCTATTCAGCGCGGCGGCAATATCGTTGATGGCCAAGTTGCGCGACGCGAGCGCCGCCGGGTTGACGCGTATTCTCACCGCAAACTTTTTCTGCCCGTTGATGTTGACCTGCGCCACACCGGGAAGTGTGGAGAGTGTCGGCGATATGAGGTTGCTGGCGAAACTGGTCAAGTCCGAGAGCGGCATCGAAGGAGAGGTCAGCGACAGGAAAATGACCGGCGAATCGGCGGGATTGATCTTGCGATAGGACGGCGGCGCCGTCATCTCGATGGGCAGCGCGCGCTGCGCGCGCAGCAATGCCGCTTGCACATCGATCGCCGCGCTGTCGATATCGCGCTCCTGGTCAAACTCCAGCGTGATCGAGGTGCTGCCCAGCGTGCTCGTCGAGCTGATCACATCGAGACCGGAGATGGTGGAGAACTGGCGCTCGAGCGGTGTGGCCACCGAAGAGGCCATGGTTTCCGGGCTGGCGCCGGGAAGCGATGCGGTGACCGAGATGGTGGGCGTGTCGTAACTCGGCAATGCGGCAATCGGTATGCCACCGTAGGCAAGGACACCGGCCAGCACCGCCGAGGCGGACAGCAGCACCGTCATGGCAGGGCGGCGGATGCAGAGTTCGGAGAGATTCATTGCGTGTCCGCGCCGTTGGGCTTCGCGCTGTTTTTGTTTTGTCTGTCCTCTGTATTCTGTTCTCTGTTGTCTGTTTCGCCCACCGCATCACCCGGCTTGAGGTTCTGCGCGCCTTCCACGACGACACGCGCGCCCGGCGCGACTCCCTCGATGACGGCGATACCGTCCTGGATCAGGCGCACGTTGACGGGCAGAGAGGAGACCTTCCGGTCTGCACCGATCACATAAAGGAATTTCTGCTCGGGGCCGGTCTGCACCGCTTGCACGGGAACCGTCAGCGCGCCGGTCAATATGCGCGGCGCCAGTGACACCGTGACAAACATGCCCGGCCACAGGCGGTTGTCCGGGTTGGAAAATTCCGCCTTGAGACGGATCGTGCCGCTCGCCGAGTCCACCGCATTGTCGATAAAGGACAGACGCCCTTTCAGGTCAGGTTGGCCGGGTGCATCCAGCTTCGCGTTGACCGGCACATTGCCTTTGGCAAACGCTTGCTGCAAATCGGCAAGCTCGCGCTCCGGCAACGTGAAGCTGACATTGATCGGGTCGATCTGCGTGATGTTCACCAGCGCGGCGCCGGTTGGCTGCACCAGGCTTCCCGGATAGACTGCAATGACACCGGTGCGGCCGATAATCGGCGCGGTGATCTCGCCGAAGCTGCGCGTTACGCGTGTTGCTTCCGCAGAGGCCTGGTCGATGGCAACCTGGCTGCGCAACACATCCACCAGATTTTGCGCGGTATCGAATTCGGCCTGTGAAATGTATTCCTGGCGGAGCAGCCCGCGCTGGCGTTCGAGGTTGCGCTCGGCGTTCATCAGGTCGGAGCGCCCTTTGATTACCTGCGCACCGGCCTTGCTGAGGTTCGCATCCTCGGTGCGCGTATCGAGCGTGAATAGCCGGTCGCCCTTGCGCACGGACTGGCCTTCCTTGATATGCACGGCCTTGATGGTGGCGCTGATCTGCGGACGAACCTCGACCGTTTGCACGGCGGTGACCGTACCGTTGGCGGTGAGCCTTGCCGATACGTCGGCAAGCACAACCGGGGCGCTCACTACTCGATGAATTGCACCTGTTGCATGGGTGTCGTTTACTGCATTCTTCGCACGCCATACCCAGACGCCTGCGGCCAGCGCGATGAGCAGAATGGCTGCCAGTACGATTTGCTTGTGCATCGAAGATCCTGTTTGAGGTATGGCTTCCATAAAAAATCTGTTTGGGTTTGTTTGTGGGTCTGAGCCCGTTTGTGGGGTGCATGAAATGTACGCTTGCTGCTTTTCCCCGGTTAATTGTAACTTGATGCGCGATTAAACTCTGAATTACTGGTAGCGTAACGCCTCTATCGGGTCAAGTTGCGCGGCTTTGCGCGCCGGGTAGAAACCGAAGAAAACACCTACCGTTGCCGCCACGCCAAATGCCACGACTGCGGAGTTCGCGGAAATAATAACCATCGTGCCGGTCAGCGTTTCGACCAGCAGCGCACCGCCGATACCCAATAACAGTCCGATGAAGCAACCACCTATCGAGATGATGATGGCTTCCAGCAGGAATTGCAGCAGGATGTCGCGTTCGCGCGCGCCGATCGCCATGCGGATGCCGATTTCGCGGGTGCGCTCGGTCACAGAAACCAGCATGATGTTCATGATGCCGATGCCGCCCACCAATAGCGAAACCGACGCGATCGCCCCGAGCAAGAGCGACATCACGCGCGTGCTTTCTTCGGCGGAATCGGCCATGGCCGTGAGGTTGCGCAGGAAAAAATCGTTTTCCATCCCCTCGCGGATGCGATGCCGCTGGCGCAGCAACTCGATCATGGATTTTTCCACCACCGGCATGATTTCCTGGGTGCTGGCTTTCACCATGACCATGCGCACCGACCCCGGAAACTGGGTGCCAAACACCTGGCGTTGTGCGGTGGTAAGCGGGACGATGATGGTATCGTCCTCATCCCGACCATCCATGCTTTGCCCTTTGCTTGCCAGCATGCCGAGGATGACGAATGGACTTTTCTGGATACGGATGGTCTTGCCAACCGGATTTTCGTCGCCGAACAGGTTTTGCGCGGCGGTTTTGCCGATCAGCGCGACGCGTGTGGCGGAGCGCACATCCGAGTCGGTAAACCCGGAACCCGAGACAATCGGCCACGAGCGCGCATCGAAATAGCTCGGAGTGGTGCCGATGATGGAAGTATTCCAGTTGCTTGGCCCATAAACGACTTGTGCGCTGCCAAAATGTATTGGCGCAACAGCTCCCACGCCGGGTAGCTCGGCGATGGCCTCGGCATCGCTGACGGTCAGGGTATGGGCGCTACCGCTGCCGGAGCGTACCCCGCTGCTGGAAGTTTGCCCGGAGCGCAACACAAACAAGTTGCTGCCCAGCGCGCTGATGGTTTGCTTGATGGCGTATTGTGCGCCTTGTCCGATGGACATCATCAGCACCACCGCGCCGACGCCGATCACCATGCCGAGCATGGTCAGCATGGTGCGCAGCCGGTTAGCGCCCATCGCGCGCCAGGCCTCGCCGAGCATCGCAAAAAATCTAGATTTCATCCCAACTGCCGCGTTGCGTAAAAAATTTCTTGCTTGCATATAACCCATATGCGGCGCGGCAAAATTTTTTTCGCGCCTTGCATTTGGGCGAACTCTGAATTTTTAAATGTTTCCATCATGCTGTGATCTCCTGTGTAAGTTTGTCGCTGACGATGCGCCCGTCATGGAATCTCACCTGGCGTTTGGCGTGGCGCGCGATGTCCGCTTCGTGCGTGACCAGCACGATGGTGATGCCTTCGCAGTTGAGCTCTTCAAACAAGGCCATGATTTCTTCGCTGGTGTGGCTGTCGAGGTTGCCGGTCGGCTCGTCGGCGAGCAGCAGGCGAGGGCGGTTAACCAGCGCGCGGGCGATTGCGACGCGCTGTTGCTGGCCGCCGGATATCTTGTTCGGCATGGATGCGGCGTAGCCTTCCAGGCCGACTTTGGCGAGCAACTCCTGCGCGCGCCGTTGGCGTTCCTCGCGTTCAATCCCGCAATAGATCAGGGGCAGCGCCACATTTTCCAGCAGCGTCATGCGCGGCAGCAGGTTGAACCCCTGAAATACGAAACCGATGGTGCGGTTGCGCAGCAAGGCCAGTTCATCCTTGTCCAATTCCGCAACATCGCGGTTATCGAGCACATAACGACCGGCACTGGGTTTGTCGAGGCAGCCGAGGAGGTTCATGAACGTGGATTTTCCGGAGCCGGACGGGCCCATGATGGCGACAAACTCGCCTGAGACGATACACAAGTCGACGTTCTTCAATGCCGGAAATAATCCGGCAGAAGTTTCGTAGGATTTATGCAAGCCCTCGATGCGAATAACGGGGTCGGCCATGGGAACCTCTATAAATCCATTTTTCGGGCGCATCGCAGCGTTGCGCGGTGCTCGATCCTTCGCCTATCTGCGCGATATGTCTCGGGCTCTGTGCTCCGTGCGCCTTGCGCTGCATCCCGAAAACCTGAATTTTTAGAGGTTCCCATCAGAATCTCATGCGCATCGGCGATGAGCCGCCTTGGGCATTGCTTGAGGCCTGCACTTCTCCGACAACGATCTGGTCTCCGGCATTGAGTCCCCCGTCCAGAATTTCGGTATTGCGCCCGTCGGTGATGCCGAGCGACACGGTGACGGGAGTGAGCACCCCATTTTTCAGCACATAGACCTTGCCGGGAAATCCATCGCGTTTTGTTTGCGAGGCAGCGCCATTGGTTGTGCTGCCCGTCTGGCCGCCGCCACGCTGCGGGTTGTCTGTGGTCTTTTGCTTGCCACCACCAGATGGTTTAAAGCGCAATGCGGCGTTGGGAACAACCAGCACATCCTTGCGCTCGGCTACGGTAATGGTCACATAAGCAGTCATGCCGGGCAACAGTATCTGCTCGGGGTTGCCCACGTTGATCACCACATCGTAGGTGACGACATTTTGCAGGGTGGTCGGGTTGAGGCGTATCAGTTTGACCTCGCCTTTGAAGTTGCGCCCCGCGAAGGCATCGACGGTAAAGCGCACTTCCTGTCCGACGCGGATGTTGCCGATGTCCGCCTCGGCAAAGTTCGCGTCGATCTGCATCTTGGATAAATCCTGCGCGATCTTGAACAGCGTCGGGGTTTGCAGGCTGGCGGCAACGGTCTGGCCGACGTCAACTGTGCGGTCAACCACCACACCGGATACCGGCGAGCGGATCACCGAATAAGCGAGGTTGGCTTGGTCTTTTTCCACTGTTGCACGAGTCAACTGCAACTGCGCCTCGGCCGCTTTTTTGGCCTGCACGGCGGTATCCAGCTCTTGGCGCGAAACATATTCCTGCGCGAACAGGCTGCGCATGCGGGCTTCGTTTGCGGTGGTCAGCTCCAGCGAGGCGGCGGCGCTTTGTACATTGGCGCGGCTTTGTTTTATCTGCGCGGAAAGCAGCGCGTCATCCAGCTCCAGCAGAATTTGCCCTTTTTCAACCTTGCTGTTGAAATCCACATACAACTTTTTCACCGTGCCCGAAACCTGTGTGCCGACGTTCACCAGGGAGACGGGATTGATCGTGCCGTTGGCCGAAACAGTCTGGTTGATGGTGCCTTTTTCCACCGGCTGCGTGCGGTACTGCTGTTCCGGCGAAGCCATGTAGAGCTGGCGATAGGTGACAATGCCCGCCGTGATCGCGGCAATGGCGATGAAGAGCAAGGCCATCGGTGAGCGTAATATTTTTTTCATGGCAGGCTTTTTTGCTGTAGTGAGCCCGCAGCGGATCGTTGGTTGCTGTCCGGCAAGGCTTCCAGCAAGCCGGTGTCCAGGCTGCCCATTGCCTGTGCAAGCGTGGCGCGGCTGATGTTCCAGTTGAATGTCGATTGAATGCGCTGCTGGCGCGCGCTGGCCAGCGCACTTTGCGCGTTCAACACGTCCAGCATGTTGCCCACACCGGCCTTGTAGCGGCCAAGCGCGACACGCTCCGATTGTTCGGCGCTATTCAGCAAGTCGGCAGTCGAGCGCAGCGATTGCGTCGCGGTGGCAAGGTTCTGATAGGCCGTCCAGACATCCAGGGCTATCTGTAAACGCAGTTTGTCCAGTTGCGCACTTCTGGTTTCCAATTGCGCCTCGGCGGCACGTATCCGGTAGGTTGGCGCATATCCGGAAAAGATCGGCACGCTTAAAGTGATGCCGACCGACGAGCCGCGCGAGGTGTCGCCCGAAGTGGTGCTTTGATTGGTCGAGGCAGAGAGGGAGATAGAGGGTTTGTCTGCCGCGCGCACTGCATCCGCATTGGCTTCGGCGGCTTTTACCTGCGCTGCCGCAGCCGATAAATCGGGCCGGCGTTGCCGCGCCTCTTCTATCAGCTCGGCCACATCGCGCTCGAAAATCTTGAGGGCTTCGCTTTCTGCACGGTCACTATCGCCCTCTTTTTTTGTGGGAGAGAGGGGGAGGGATGCCTGAAGTTTTTCCGTTGCCGCCAGCGGCACATTACGGTTTGCGTCCAACCCGAGTATGTTTGCCAGTGTGCCCTTCGTATTTTTCAGGTTGCCGTCGGCGGTGATGCGGTTGAGCGTGGCTTGCGAGTAAGCGGTTTGCGCCTGCAATTTGTCGGCGGGCGTTGCGCTTCCGGCTGTATAGCGCGCCTCGGCGGCAGCAAAGCTTTCCTTTGCGGCGCGTTCGGATTCGTTCGCCGCATCCAGCGCGGCAAGCGCCGCTTGCGCCTGGTAAAAGGCCTGCACCGCTGAAAGAAAAACCGCTTGTACCGTGCTGTCCTGGGTAGCCACCGCCGCATTCAGCAGTTGCCGCGCATTTTCCAGGTTCGCATCGCGCGCACCGAAGTCATATAGCAAATAGGAAAGGCTCAGGCTGATACTGTGTTGATTCACGGCGGACGCACTATCTACCCAACTGCGTTCGCCCGAGGCGGTCAGGCTGGCGCTGGGTAAATAACTCGCCCGGCTTACGCCGACCTGCGCTGCCTGTACCCGCGCGTTTGCCCATGCCTCGCGGGTTTGCGGGTTGTTGCACAATGCGAGATTGACCACATCCGCCAAATTGAGTGCATCGCCCGGCATGGTCTTCGCACATGGATCACCAGGCAGGCCATTCGACTGCAATGCGGGCGCCCTCGACAGGCTCAGGACAGGCTTGGGCGGCACCAGCGCCTCCGTGCCGAACGGATCGGAGGCTTCACCGGCAACAGCCAGGCTGCTACTGAGCAGGGTGAAGGCGACCAACTGCTTGATCAGTGGTTTTGCCGGAGCAGGATATTTCATGTGGGCGAAATTATAGGTTAGGCGCGAATAAATTAACACGTTTGCCACGAGGTATTGAAGGGGAGCATGCCGTAAACAAAAAAGCTTCGATAAGCTTTGTAAAATGGCTTGTTTGTCAAATGGCCTGTTTGGCTTGCACCGTGCCAGTATAGCCGTCTCGATGTTATCGAAAACGGATTTATTGTAAAAAATTGTATTTGCTGCGATTGGCGGTGTTGTTCTGGAGCGATATGCCCGGCTATTGCGCCGCCACTTGAAAAATGCAGGAGGGGCAGTTGTCGGTTTTGTTGCCGAAGGCTGCGCTATAATTGGTAAACTTATGCAACACGGCAGTCGGGATTGAATGTGGATTTTTAGAGGTATCCTTTAAAACATGAAAAAAAGCACATCATACATACTGCAAGTCCGCCCGAAGATTCCCGCGCGCCTGGCACGCCTTGAGGAACTTGCGAACAACCTTTGGTATAGCTGGGATCGCCCTACACGGGCGCTGTTTGCACGCCTGCACCCGGGATTGTGGAAAGCCACCGGGCAAAGCCCGAAGGCATTCCTGAAGCGTGTGGATGAGCAGCGCCTGCTGGATGCTTCGGAAGACCAGGTTTTTATCGGCAATTTCAACCGCGTACTGGCGGCTTACGATACTTACCATGACCATCGTTCGCCGCCGCGCGGTTCGGATTTGCTGCATAAGGATGATCTGGTTGCCTATTTTTGCGCCGAGTTCGGCTTCCATGAAAGCCTGCCGATTTATTCGGGCGGCCTAGGCATCCTTGCCGGAGACCACTGCAAGGCGGCGAGCGATTTGCGCTTGCCGTTTGTCGGCGTCGGCCTGTTGTATCGCCAGGGCTATTTTCACCAGACCATAGACAGCGACGGCAACCAAATTGCCACCAACCACGATTCCCATTTCGAGGATTTGCCAATTGTTCCGTCCAGGCGCGCCGACGGTACCGAAGCCTACACTTCGGTGGATTTGCCCAACCGCAAACTCGATATCAAGATTTGGCAAGCCCGGATCGGCCACATCACGCTGTATCTGCTGGACACCAATCTGGAAAGCAATAACGAGCACGACCGCGACATCACGCACCGGTTGTATGGTGGCGACAAGATCACGCGCATAGAGCAGGAAATCGTGCTCGGCATCGGCGGAGTGCTCGCGTTGCAAGAGCTTGGCTTGAAGCCGACGGTGTGGCATATCAACGAAGGGCATGCGGCATTCTTGGTGCTGGAGCGGATCCGCCAGAAAATGCTCGAGGCGGATATGGATTTTGCAGCCGCACTCGAATGCGTGGCAGCCAACACCATCTTTACCACGCATACGCCGGTACCGGCCGGGCATGACCATTTCAGCGAAGGCATGGTGCAGGCCTACTTCGAGCATTATTATCCGAAGTTCAAATTGAGCCGCGATGAATTCCTGGCGCTCGGTCGCACCAGAGATAGCCCGGATTTCAACATGACGGCGCTGGCCATCCGCGGTACGCGTTTCAACAACGGCGTGTCGCGTATCCACGGCGATGTGTCGGCGAAAATTTGCGGCGGCATGTGGCCGGAAATCGAGCACAAGGAAAACCCGATGACTTATGTCACCAACGGCGTCCATGCGCCGACTTTCCTTGCAACCGAGTGGATCGAGCTGCTCGAGCGCCAGCTCGGGCTGGAATGGAGCGCGCGCATGAACGATGTGGAATTCTGGGAAGGCGTTGGCCGCATCCCGGACCACCTGTTCTGGAGCGTGCGCCAGACGCTGAAGGCCAAGATGCTGAACATGGTGCGCGAGCGCATCAGCACGCAGCATTTCCGCAATCACGGTTCCGAGGCGCACCTGGATCGCCTGCTCAAGTACGTTAACCCTGAGAACCCGAACATCCTCACCATCGGTTTTGCGCGCCGTTTTGCGACCTATAAGCGCGCGACCATGCTGTTTGGCGACCTCGATTGGTTGCGGGAAATTTTGAACAACCCGAAACACCCCGTCGTGTTCATCTTTGCCGGCAAGGCGCATCCTGCGGATATTCCGGGGCAAGACCTGATCCGCCACATTACGCATATTTCCAAGATGCCCGAGTTTGTCGGCAAGATATTGATGGTGGAAGGCTACGATCTCGCATTGGCGCGCAAGCTGGTTTCCGGTGTGGATGTCTGGCTGAATAATCCGCTTTATCCGCTGGAGGCGAGC
Source organism: Gallionella sp. (assembly GCA_049294375.1). Lineage (GTDB taxonomy): Bacteria > Pseudomonadota > Gammaproteobacteria > Burkholderiales > Gallionellaceae > Gallionella. The sequence continues at coordinate 9,641 of JBAQCT010000071.1, forward strand.
GGCACATCCGGCATGAAGGCGGGCATGAATGGCACCATCAACCTGTCTGTTCTGGACGGCTGGTGGGGAGAGAGCTATGACGGCAAGAATGGCTGGGCGATCAAGCCGGTATCGGAATCGCTGAACGAAGAAGCGCGTACGCGAGAAGAAAGCTGCACCCTCTACGAATTGCTGCAAGACCAGATTGTGCCGCTGTACTACGAACATGACAAAATGGGTTTTTCGCCGAACTGGGTGAAGGTGTCCAAGCGCTCGATGTCCACCATCATGCCGCGCTTTAACGCAAAACGCATGGTGGGCGAATACCTCGCCAAATGCTATCTGCCAGCCAGCAAGCAGCATCGCCTGTACAGGCAGGATCAGTGCAGAAATTCACATGCCATTGCCGAATGGAAGGCGCGTATTCGCCATGCATGGCCGGATATCGCGATACGCCGCCTGGACGCGGAGCAGCGGGAGATCACTTACGGCGACAGCCTGCGTTTCGAAGTGGCGGTCAAGCTGAACGGCCTGCGGCCCGACGATATGGCCGTGGAGATGTTGCTGAGTTTATCCAGCAGGCGCGAGAAGTTGCAGAATGCGCATCGCTACTGTTTTGAAGATACCGGCGCGACAACAGAAGCAGGTGAAAATATATTCGCACTGGAAATATGCCCGGAACAATGCGGCAAGCTGGAATACCGCATTCGCGTCTACCCGTACCACGAGATGCTGACCCACCAGTTTGAAATGGGCATGATGCGCTGGCTGTAAGAGGTTTGCATGCTGCTCATCGCTCACCCCAAACCGCACTGCATTTTGTGAAAGAACGCCTTGTGATTCGCTGTCTTGCAGGAGCGGGCCATGCCCGCGAACCCTGTGCTTCGACAGCCAGCGCACGTTACATTGGCCTGCATAACCAATCGCCATGCGGCAAGCTGGAAGCTAACCCGATATCGCATGGGTGATGAATGACAGTATTTTTGATAATGGATTTTGTTTTGGAATAAAGATGACTGATTACAAGAACACGCTGAATTTACCCGATACACCGTTCCCGATGCGCGGCGACCTCGCCAAACGCGAGCCGCAGATGGTGGCGCGCTGGCAGGCGCAGCAGCGCTACCAGAAAATCCGTGAAGCGAAGAAGAATGCGCCTAAGGGCAAATTCATCCTGCACGACGGCCCGCCCTATGCGAACGGCGATATCCATATCGGCCATGCGGTTAACAAGATACTCAAGGACATCATCGTCAAGAGCAAGACGCTCGCGGGCTACGACGCGCCCTATGTGCCGGGCTGGGACTGCCACGGTCTGCCGATCGAGTTGCAGGTGGAGAAAAAGCACGGCAAGGCCATTCCGCCCGCGCAGTTCCGCGAACTGTGCCGCGCCTACGCGAAGGAACAGATCGAACGGCAGAAGAAGGACTTCATCCGCCTCGGCGTGCTGGGCGACTGGGACAATCCCTATCTGACGATGGATTTCAAGACCGAGGCCGACATCATGCGTGTGCTCGGAACCATCTATGAGCGCGGCTACCTGTACCAGGGGCGCAAGCCGGTGAACTGGTGCCTGGATTGCCAGTCGGCGCTGGCCGAGGCCGAGGTGGAATACGAGGACAAGACATCATCCGCAATCGATGTGTGCTTCGAGGTGAAGGACAGGCCAGCGCTGGAAAAGGCGTTCGGCGTATCGCTGCCGGGCGATGCCAAGATATATGCGGTGATCTGGACCACCACGCCGTGGACACTGCCCGCCAATCAGGCAGTGAGCGTGCACCCGGAACATGAATACCGTTTGGTAAAAACCGGCAAGGGCTATTTGCTGCTGATCGCGGAGCTGATGGAAAGCTGCTTGCAACGCTATCAACTGAGCGGTGATGTGGCTGGGCAATGCAAAGGTGCGGCATTGGAAATGCTGCCGCTGCAACACCCGTTCAACGAGCGCACCGTGCCGATCATCTGTGGCGAGCATGTCACGCTGGAGGCGGGAACAGGTCTGGTGCACACCGCACCGGCACACGGCTTGGACGATTATTTCATCGGACAGAAATACGATCTACCGACCGACAATCCGGTCGGCGACGACGGAAAGTTTGTAGCCAATCTGCCATTGGTCGGGGGCTTGTTCGTATGGAAAGCCAATGATGTGGTGATCGACGCACTGCAGGCCAGCGGTCATTTATTGCATCTGGAAAAGATGCAGCACAGCTATCCGCACTGCTGGCGGCACAAGACACCGATCATTTTTCGCTCTACGCCGCAGTGGTTCATCGGGATGGACAACAGAGGGCAGAGGACAGAGGACAGAGGACAGAATACGGCGCAATCGGCGGCGGACGAGTTGGTGCAGGAAAAACGCGAGCATGGTGCGGCACATGCGCAATCCAATGGCGCATGTTTGCGTGACCTCGCCAACCGTGCCGTCGAGCATACCGAATTCTTTCCTTCATGGGGGCGTGCGCGCCTCGAAGCGATGATCAAGAATCGCCCGGACTGGTGCGTGTCGCGCCAGCGCAACTGGGGCGTGCCGATGCCATTTTTCGTGCATCGCGAGACGATGCAACTCCATCCGCGCACGCCGGAATTGCTGGAACAGGTCGCCAAATTGGTCGAACGCGATGGCATCGAGGCGTGGTTCAGCCTGAATTCGGTGGACTTGCTGGGCGAGGAGGCGGCGCACTACAGGAAGCTCACCGATACGCTGGACGTGTGGTTCGATTCGGGCGTCACGCATGCGTCCGTGTTGCAGCGTCGCGCAGATTTGCATTCGCCCGCAGACCTGTATCTGGAAGGCTCCGACCAGCACCGCGGCTGGTTTCAGTCATCGTTGCTGACCGGTTGCGCCATCAATGGCCGCGCGCCATTCAAGGCCTTGCTGACGCACGGCTTCGTCGTGGATGGCAGTGGCCACAAGATGAGCAAATCGAAAGGCAACGTGATCGCACCGCAGAAGGTACTCGACACGCTCGGCGCCGACATCCTGCGCCTGTGGGCGGCCTTGACCGACTACTCCGGCGAGCTGACCATCTCCGACGAAATTCTCAAGCGCGTGGTGGAAAGCTACCGGCGCATCCGTAACACGTTGCGCTTCCTGCTGGCGAATATTTCGGATTTCGACCCGCAACAGCATATGCTGCCCGTGGAACAGTGGCTGGAGATCGACCGCTATGCGCTGGCGCTGACACAGCAATTGCAGGATGAACTCGTTGCGGATTACGCGCGCTACGAATTCCACCTGATTGCACAGAAATTGCAGACCTTTTGTTCCGAGGACTTGGGTGGCTTCTACCTCGATATTCTTAAAGATCGCCTATACACTGCCGGAGAAAATTTCGCTGCGCGGCGCTCCGCGCAGAATGCCCTGTACCACATCACTCACAGTATGGTGCGCCTGATGGCACCGATTCTGAGCTTTACCGCCGAGGAGGCGTGGGAGGTGTTGGGCGGTAGGGATGATGTCAGCGTGTTTGAACAGCAGTGGTATGTGCTCCCCGATCACGGAATGAACAATGCGGAGACCAATATCTGGGAGAATATTCGCAAAATTCGCGAATTAGTGAACAAAAAACTGGAAGAAAAACGTGCGGCGGGCGAAATTGGCTCGGCGCTGGCTGCCGAGGTGGATGTGTATTCGTTTGGCGATTCATATGAATCGCTTAAACGCTTGGGTGATGACTTGAAGTTCGTGTTTATTACGTCGCGTGCAACCTCGCATTATCGCGAGGGTGGCGGTTTGGGTGTCAATGTAACTCCGAGCGCGCACACGAAATGCGACCGCTGCTGGCATTACCGCGAGGACGTGGGCAGCGATACCAACCATCCAACGATTTGTAGTCGTTGCGCTTCCTGTTTGGCGGGAGATGATACCGAGAACGGGAAGCGGCGGTATGCGTAAAACCCCTGATGGAACAACTAGCCATTCGACTAGGCTATCAAAAGACGATAGCCAAGTCGCTGGTTATCCCGGCCTCCCCTTGTCAGGGGAGGAGATAGGCTTCCCCCCTGATAAGGGGGGATTGAGGGGGGTTGGGTTGTGACGCTGCCTAAATGGCTCTCCTTGAGCGCGCTGGTGATCGTGCTCGACCAGTTGACCAAGGCGTGGATCACCGATCATTTTGCCTACGGCGAAAGCCTCCGCATCCTCAGTGTGTTCGATCTGGTGCTGGTACACAACACCGGCGCGGCGTTCAGCTTTCTCAGCGATGCGGGCGGAATGCAGCGCTGGCTGTTCAGCATCATCGCCGTTGTCGCATCGGTGTGGATCATCTGGTTGTTGCGCAGGCACGGCGCGCAAACGCTCTTCGCATTGTCGTTGAGCCTGATTCTCGGTGGCGCGCTGGGCAATCTGATCGACCGGATTACCTACGGCTATGTGATCGATTTTCTGCATTTCCACTGGGGTGAACATTACTTTCCGGCCTTCAATGTCGCCGATTCCGCGATCACCTGCGGTGCGTTTCTGATGATATGGGACAGCTTGATGGAGAAAAAACGTGGACCTGCTGCTGGCTAATCCGCGCGGATTCTGCGCTGGGGTGGATCGTGCCATCACCATCGTCGAGCGCGCGCTGGCTTTGCACGGTGCGCCGGTTTATGTGCGCCACGAGGTAGTGCATAACAAATTTGTGGTGGACGAGTTACGCCGGAAAGGTGCGGTGTTTGTCGAGGATCTGGCTGATGTGCCCCAAGGCAGCATCCTGGTTTTCAGTGCGCATGGCGTGCCGCAGTCGGTGCGTCGCGAAGCCGAATCGCGCGGGCTCACTGTGTTCGATGCGACCTGTCCGCTGGTGACCAAGGTGCATGTTGAAGTGTCGCGGCTGCGCGGGCAAGGCAAGGAGATCATCATGATCGGCCATGCGGGGCACCCGGAAGTGGAGGGCACGATGGGGCAGAGCGAGGGCGGCATTTATCTCGTCGAATCGCCCGAGCAGGTTGCCGGTCTCAAGGTGGCCGATGAAAATAATATCGCTTTTGTCACGCAAACGACCTTGTCGGTGGACGACGCCAGCAGCATCGTTGCCGCGCTCAAGAAGCGTTTCCCGCTCATTACTGGCCCCAGGAAAGACGACATCTGTTATGCCACGCAAAACCGCCAGGATGCGGTCAAGATGCTCTCCAGACAATGCGACGTTGTAATCGTGGTCGGTTCGCCGAACAGTTCCAATTCAAACCGCCTGCGCGAAGTCGCGGCAAAGGCCGGCGTGCCTGCCTACCTGGTGGACAATGCCGCAGGATTGCAGCCGGAATGGTTTGCCGGAAAATCGCATATCGGCGTCAGTGCGGGCGCATCTGCCCCGGAATTGCTGGTGAAGGACGTGATTGCACGTCTCCGCGAAATGGGTGCAGACAGCGTTACCGAGTTGCAAGGCATCCGGGAAAATGTCGTGTTTCCGCTGCCCAGGGCATTGCAACGGTGAACACCCTTGAGGTTCCCTTGTTGTAGCGCGTCCTCTATAATCGCATCTGTTCATGCTGGAGTAGCTCAGTTGGTAGAGCAACGCACTCGTAACGCGTAGGTCGGAGGTTCGATTCCTCTCTCCAGCACCATCTTGAAATCCGGTAGAAGGCTTACCCGGTCATCCTCTCAGCATGGCTGATCCGGCACTTGGGGAATTCGCATGACACTTTCTCGGCAACGTGAGCAAAACCGCCTTTTGAAATATCTCCCTTATTTGGCGGCTCTGCTACTGCTGGCGGTGGCGGCCTGGTATTTCACTCGCCCTGATCCGATACGCGTACAACTGGCCAAGGCCGGGCGTGGGACGGTGGAGGCGACGGTGAGCAATACCCGCGCGGGTACGGTCAAGGCGTGCCGCCGCGCCAAACTCGCACCTCCTGCGGGTGGGCAGATCGCGCATATGCTCGTGAAGAAAGGCGAGCGGGTCAAGGCTAACCAAATATTGCTGGAGCTATGGGACGACGACTTGCGGGCACAGGCGCGGCTTGCGGAACAGCAGCTCAATACGGCAAACACGCGTGTCGACGAGATATGCACTGTCGCAGAATTGAGCGGCAAGGAAGCGGCGCGGGCGCGCCAGTTGCGAGAGCGCGGCTTTATTTCGGCGGAGGGGCTGGAGCGCGCCGAGGCAGACGCAAAAGCCAAACAGGCTTCCTGCACGGCAGCGCGCAGCGAAATCGCGCAAAGCCGCTCGCGCATCGACGTGGCACAGGCAGGTTTGCGGCGCATGGTATTGCGCGCACCGTTCGCCGGTATCGTGGCCGATATCAGCGGCGAGCTGGGCGAATATGCCACGCCTTCTCCCCCCGGTATCCCGACTCCGCCCGCCATAGATCTGATCGATGATCGCTGCATGTTTGTCAGCGCGCCGATCGACGAGGTGGATGCGGCGAACATCAAGGTGGGGCAGATGAGCCGCATCACGCTGGATGCGATCAAGGGCAAGTCGTTCGCAGGCAAGGTCAAGCGTATCGCACCGTATGTGCTGGAGCTCGAGAAACAGGCGCGCACCGTCGAGGTGGAGGTGGAATTTACTGAGCCACCGACGGCGGAAAATCTGCTGATCGGCTATAGCGCCGATGTCGAGATCGTGCATGCGTCCCACGAAAAAGTGTTGCGCATCCCCACGCAAACCTTGCTGGAAGGTCAGCGCGTGTTGTTTCACAGGCCAAGCGACGGCGTGCTGGAAGAGCGCAAGGTGGCGGTCGGCCTGACCAACTGGGAATACACCGAAATCACTTCCGGCCTGAACGAGGGCGACAGTATCGTGATGTCGCTCGACCAGGAAGGGGTGAAGGCCGGTGTGCGCACGCAGCCGGAAGGAAAATGATCCGGCTGGAAAACGTCAGCCGCATCTTCGCTGTCGGCGACCAGCAGGTCGCCGCGTTGCGCGACATCGACCTGAACATCGCGGCGGGCGATTACGTCTCGATCATGGGGCCGTCCGGCTCCGGCAAATCCACGTTGCTCAATCTGATCGGCCTGCTGGATCGCCCGAGTTCCGGCACCTACAAACTGGATGGCGGGGATGTCACCGATTTATCCGACGAGCAGCAGGCCAAGGTGCGCAGCGAGAAAGTTGGCTTCGTATTTCAGTCGTTCCATCTGGTGCCGCGCCTGACTGCCGCGATGAATATCGAGCTGCCGCTGATCTTGGCGGGCATTTCTCCGGCTGAGCGCGAGGCGCGTGTGGCGGAACTACTGGAAAACTACGGCCTCGCGGATCGCGCCGACCATCGTCCCGATCAGCTCTCAGGCGGGCAGCGCCAGCGCGTCGCGATCGCGCGCGCCACCAGCATGCGCCCCACCGTGCTGCTGGCCGACGAGCCGACCGGCAATCTCGATCAGACTACCGGCAAGGAAGTGATGAACCTGCTCGAGCAACTCGTCGCGCAGCAAGTCACGCTGATCGTTGTGACCCACGATCCGGTCATCGGCGGGCGCGCGGCGCGTCAGGTGCGCATGGTGGACGGACGGATCACCGGCGAGATGGGGGGGGATGTAGGGCGGGCTTTGCACGCCGAAACAGAACGTCGGGCAGAGCCCGACCTACGATGAAGCTGATCGACATTTTGCAATTCGCCTTGGGCAGCCTGCGCGGCAGCCGCGCCCGCACCCTGCTGATGATGCTCGCGATGTCCATCGGCGTGGCGGCGGTGGTGGTGCTGACCGGGCTGGGCGAGGGGGCGCGCCGCTATGTCATCAACCAGTTTTCCTCGCTGGGCACCAACCTGCTGATCGTGTTTCCCGGTCGCACCGAAACGAGCGGGTTCGGGCCAGGAATGCTGGTCGGGCAGATTCCGCGCGAGATCACTGTCGATGACGCGCAAGCCCTGTTGCGTAGCCGCGCCATCGGGCGCATTGCACCGCTGACGGTGGGCGCATCGCAGATTTCCAAAGATGCGCTCAACCGCGAAGTGGTCGTACTGGGTTCGACGGCCGATCTGCTGGAAGTGCGCCACATGAATTTGGGGCAGGGGCAATTTTTACCTGCCGGAGATGTGCATGCCAGCGAATCGGTGTGTGTGCTCGGCGCCAAGCTCAAGCGCGAATTGTTCGGCCAGCAGAATGCCATCGGCGCCTGGGTGCGGCTGGGGGATCGGCGCTTCCGCGTGATCGGCGTGCTGGCGTTGCAGGGGGAGTCGATGGGTTTCAATACCGACGAGATTGTCATCGTCCCGGTTGCTTCGGCGCACATGCTGTTCAACACTTCCGGCCTGTTCCGCATTCTGGTGGAAGCGAAAAGCCGCGACGCCATCGCGCAGGCCAAACACGATGCCGAGCGGATCATGTCAGAGCGGCACAACGGCGAGCGCGACGTGACGGTCATCACGCAGGACGCCGTGCTGGCCACTTTTGATCGCATCCTGCGCGCGCTGACGCTGGCGGTCGCCGGTATCGCGGCGATCAGCCTGTCGGTGGCCGGCATCCTCATCATGAACGTGATGCTAATCGCCGTCTCGCAGCGCGTCAGGGAAATCGGCCTGCTCAAGGCGCTGGGCGCACCCGCCGCGCAAATCAGGAATTTATTTTTCGCCGAAGCAATTTTATTGTCCGGCATCGGCAGCGTGGCGGGGCTGATCCTCGGCGAAATCGGCACAAGGGTGATCGCACAGATATATCCGGCGCTCCCTGTCGCTGCGCCGTGGTGGGCGGTGCTGGCGGCATTCGGCACTGCGCTTGGCACTGGTACCCTGTTCAGCGTGTGGCCCGCGCGCCGCGCCGCGCGGCTCGACCCGGTGATGGCGCTGGCGCGGAGTTAAGGTGCCCGAGAAATGTTATTTCCCGACCTGATCCGCCTCACCACCTCCAGCTTCGTCGCCTACCGGCTGCGCAGCTTTCTCACTGGCTTGGGCATCGCCGTCGGCATTGCGGCGGTGATCCTGCTGACCTCTATCGGTGAAGGCCTTCACCAGTTCGTGCTGGCCGAGTTTTCGCAATTCGGCACCAACCTGATCGGCATCCAGCCGGGCAAGAAGCAGACGCATGGCACGAGCGTCGGCATACTCGCATCGACCCGGCCTTTGTCCATCGAGGATGCGCAGGCGGTGCGGCGGCTTCCCTTTGTGCAGTACGTCAATCCCAGCGTGACGGGCAATGCCGAGGTGCGCGCCAACGGCAAGACGCGCCGCACCATGGTGTATGGAGCCGGGCACGAATTCACCGACGCTTTTACGATCAGGGTGCAGACCGGCAGCTTTTTACCCGATGACGACCCGTCGCAGGCGCGCGCTTTCGTGGTGCTCGGCACCAAGGTGCGCCAAGAGTTGTTCGCCGGGCAAAACCCGCTGGGCGGCTATCTGCGCATCGGCGGACAACGCTACCGGGTGATCGGTGTGATGGAACCCAAGGGACAGGTACTCGGGTTTGACATGGACGATACCGTGTTCATCCCGGCCGCGCGTGCGCTGGAAATGTTCAATCGTCCGGGGTTGATGGAGATACAGGTGAATTACCAGCCGAATGCCGATCTGGATAGCGTGATGCGTTCCATCACCGAGCTGCTCAAGGAACGGCACGGCAGCGAGGATTTCACGCTGGTCCCGCAGGAAAAAGCGCTCGAAGTGCTCGGCTCGGTGCTGGATGTGATTACCTTCGCGGTCGGCGCGCTGGGCGGTATTTCGCTGCTGGTGGGCGGCGTCGGCATTCTGACCATCATGACCATGGCCGTTACCGAACGTACCTCCGAGATCGGCCTGCTGCGCGCCCTGGGCGCGCGCGAACGGCAGGTGCTGATGCTGTTCCTGGGCGAGGCGATACTGCTATCTGCGCTGGGAGGGTTGGCGGGACTGGCATTAGGAGCAGGCATCGCGCAAGGCTTGCATCTGCTGTTCCCCGCGCTGCCGGTGCATACGCCGTGGCTGTTCGCCGCGTTCGCCGAACTCAGCGCGGTCACCATTGGCTTGGCGGCGGGTGTGACACCGGCAATGCGCGCGGCGCGGCTCGATCCGGTGGAGGCGTTGCGAACGGAGTGATTCCATTTCAAAGTTAAAACAATTCGTAGGTCGGACACGTAGGCTGGGGTGAGCTTGCGAACCCCAGCATTTCGAACCATCCACAACGCTGGGGTTCTTGCATCACCCCAGCCTACGGACTACCATTCCTTCAACATTTTATTGCATACCACTTGAAATTCTGACCGTTGGTCATTTATCATGGCGACATTAAATGACCGGAAGTCATAAATGTCCAGACCTCATGCCAGCGCCGAAGCGCGCGAGCAGCGCATCAATCAATTGTTGGACGCCGCAGTCTCGCTGTGGCTGCAACATCCCGAGCGTATCCCCAGCGTAGCCGAGGTGGCAAATGAGGCCGGGTTGGCGAAGGGCACGGTCTACCTGTATTTCAAGAGCAAGGAAGATTTGCTGTTGGCCGCGCACGAGCGGCATGCCGAAATCTTTTTCTCCGCGCTGATCGCGCGCGCCTCGAAGCAGGAGCGCATGAGCCTCGACGACATGATGCGATTGACGCGCGAGTACATTGTCGGTGTTCCCGCCTTCCTGCCGCTCGCCACGCTGGTTGCGGGGCTGATGCAAAAAGGCGTCACCCCGGAATCCGCGCAGGCGTTCGAACAGCGCATGGCTGGACGGCTCGGCACGGCGGGCGAATTGCTGTGCAACCACTTTTCACTGCCGGACGGTATCGGCGGCGTCCGCCTGCTGATGCGTTCGTATGCATTGATCCTCGGACTATGGCAACTGGTCGGCTGTTGCGCGCCCGTTTGCCCGGATGAGGAAGTTGCCGCGATGCTGCGCCCCGATTACCTGACCGAGCTGGATGCCGCCTTGCGCGCCTTGTGGCAGGGCACCTTCAACAAGGAGTTTTTCCATGCGTAAGGCCATTTTCCTGATCTTGTATCCTGTCCTGCTGCTGGCCGCCTGCGGCAAACCGCCCGCACCTCCAGAACCGTTGCGCCCGGTAAAAACCGTGCAGATCGGCATGGAGTCCGGCGAGGCCGCACTGAGCCTGCCGGGCGAGGTGCGCGCGCGGCATGAGGCGCCGCTCGCTTTCCGCGTGGGCGGGAAGATCACCGAATGCAAGGTGAACCTGGGTGATACGGTGCGGCGCGGACAGGTGCTCGCGCGGCTGGAGCCGAACGATTACGAGCTGGCCGCACAGGCCGGTGCGGCCAGTGCAGCGGAGGCGCGCAGCGCGTCGATCCTTGCCGATGCGGAGCTGGCGCGTTATCGCAACCTGCGCGAGAAAAGCTTTGTGTCGGCAGCTATGCTCGACCAGAAACAGGCCGCCGCCGATGCCGCGCGCGCGCGGCTGGAGGCCATGCGTTCGGCGCACACCGGCCAATCGAGGCAGGTAAATTACACCGCGCTGACGGCAGAGGGCAATGGCATCATCACCCTATACAACTGCAATGTGGGACAAGTGGTCGGTGCCGGGCAACCGGTGCTGCATCTCGCCCAATCCGGAGAAAAGGAAGTCCTGATCCATCTTCCGGAATCGGAACTTGCCCGTTTCCGTTCCGCCGCCGGTTTCACGGTGAGCCTGAACGCGCTGCCGGACAAGAATTACAAGGGTGCGCTACGAGAACTGGCCGGTGCAGCCGACCCCGCCACGCGCACCTACGCCGCGCGCATCGCCGTCAAGAATGCGGATGCGGCCATGCAGCTCGGCATGAGCGCCACCGTCCGCATGCAGTCCGCAGGCGACACCGCCATACGCCTGCCGCTGGCCGCCGTGATCGGGCGAGAAGGTAAATCGCTGGTATGGCAAGTGGATGAGGCGGGCATCGTGCATGCGGCTCCCATCGTCGTTGCAGCCATCGAAGGCAACAGGGTGCGCGTCGCTTCAGGGCTTTCCAGCGGCAACACGGTGGTGGTCGCGGGCGCGAATTTGTTGCGCGACGGCGAGAAGGTCAAGCTGCTGCCATGAGTTTAATAAATTATTTGGGTGAGCTATGTGTAGGAGCGGGCCATGCCCGCGAACAATCTATTCGCGGGCATGGCC
>JBAQCT010000072.1:0-5127 GCA_049294375.1 Gallionella sp.
GTCATACTCTGCATGAGTCATTACCTGACGAACATACATTCTCTGCTTGTCATAGTGAATAACAACAGAGATCCGATAGCGGTTGCCACCAACATCGAATATTGTAAAGCCATCTACATAGTCCGCCGATCCAAACGTCTGCCGTACTGCTGGAAAAGAAGTTGCAGAGAACTCACTTACCTTCCTGAACCATTCCTCCAATACGGATTTAGACTCAGGGTGATGTTGCCAAAAATCTCTCAAAGGTTTTTTTGATATAACACGCACGTCTAAATTTCACCCTGAGCAAGCCTCAAAGACAGATCGACATTTTAGCCCGAAAGACACCGCAGCGGAAATTTTTTGCGTCACATTGTGTTGTCACAAGCAGGCGCCCCAGTGGGAGCCGTTGCGGGTGGCGCATGCTCTCCCCCTGATAAGGGGGAAATGGAGGGGGTTGGGGGTTCAGGATTTGTGTGTTTCACGGTTGCTCTCCCACAAGTGGGGAACTGCTGAACTTTGCTCTTAAGAAACGCAGGTCAGACGGCATCACCAACGTACACTGACAGGACGGCACGGCCACCTTGTCCGTTACGCGGAGTGCTACGAACTTGCTGGCGGGTGCTGATCTGGCATGCTTTCTGCTCCCATCTTCATGCTTGCTCCCTCGCGGTTTAGAGATCACAAGGATGCGGAAATTGGAATCAGGCGGCAAGTCTGGGGTTGCTGGAGCGCTTACAGTGCTTTTCAGGGCAGGAAAAACAGGCGAGAAAAAACCCCGTCCCTTACAAAGGGGCGGGGTTTTGATTTGCTGCATCCTCGGTGGGCTGAGGTTTGGGATTGCTGGGTTAATCGGGCTACGTCCCCTATTATTTACTATTATTCCGCTATACCTCCCACACTCGCACCTCCGGCGTAACGCCCGCTTCTCGCGCCGCCTTGCAGAAACCACGGTCAAAGGTATGCATAACGACAGAACCGCAAGCCGCCAGATGCAGCGCATCGGCAAAATCTGCCCCTTGCGCATACCAATCAAGCGCTTGCCCGACCGCTTCGGCAGTCTCAATAACCGTGTTGTCAGTTTCCAGCAGGGCGGTAAAGAATTCGAGCAATTCAGCTCGGGACTTATTGTAGCGCGCCCGTAGCACCCATTCGGTTTCCAGTAATACAGTGCGCGAAATAAACACCGTATCCCCGGCAATCAAACGCCGGACCACCTCGACCTGTTCGGAGTTATCCGCGACCAAAGCACGCACCAGCAGATTTGTGTCAAAGGCGATCATCGGCTGCGCTTCTCGGATTCTTCCCAGTCCGCGCTGTAATCAACCGGTTTGCAGAGTTCTTTGGTTGAAAGCGGAGGCCCGTCATGCTTGAGCATACCGATAAGATCCTCCAGTCTGCGACCAGTTTGTTTCGGAACAGCCTTGAGCATGACACCGGTGGCACTTGAAACCAGCGTGATCTGAGTTCCAGCCTCCCAATGCAGTTCGGCCCGAATTTCCTTGGGGATCACGACTTGCCCCTTGCTAGAAAGCGTGATGGTTGCGATGGACACTGCGCACCTCCAAAGGTAAGATGAAAAGTAAGTCCAATTATCTACTCATCGCCGTCGTCTGACAAGACGTTGTTGCCACAAAAAAAACCCCGCCTCCTTGTGAGAAGACGGGGGTTTTGATTTGCTACACCCTCGGTGGGTTGAGGGCTTGGGGGACTTGGCCGGTTAATTGGAGTCTGTCCCCTAATAATCTGCGGCCAGCTCACCGCGCTGGTGGTGTTGGGCGGCCTGTTTGAAATGCTGGTCGGCGGTTGGGTGAAGCATGAGTTTTTTTCGTGAACCTCTCTCACTAAAAGAAAAACCCCGCCTCCTTGTGGGAAAGCGGGGTTTTGATTTGTGTACCCTCGGTGGGCTGAGGGCTAGGGACTTGGCCGATTAATTGGAGTCTGACCCCTATTATTATTTTGACCCCTATTATTATTTCGTTGAGCGAAATACGCACCCTATTATTTCTATTGTTTAGAAAAACTGCTTGGCGAAGTTGGCGACAGCCAAGGCAATAAGAATGCCCATCATCCACGATAGTTTGTCAAACTTGGCATCCAGGCCATCTATGCGTCGGTCCATTTTTACCAGATCATCGCGCACAGATCGTATGTCGTTCTTGGTCGCCAGCGTGGAATCCATGACTTCCGACAGCGATTCCTTCTGAACCTCCACCAATGCGGAAGCCAACTCACGCGAAGCACCCGCCTTTTCCAAGCGCTCAACGAATTTCAAAGTGTCGAAAGTGATTGTGCTCATGATTCATGCTCCTCGTAAGGCATTTCATTTTACACAAAATTCGCTCAGATGTTACACCATTTCGCACAATTGGGCGTTACGTTAAAAGAAAAACCCCGCCTCCTTGTGGGAAAGCGGGGTTTTGATTTGTGTACCCTCGGTGGGCTGAGGTTTGGGATTGCTGGGTTAATCGGGCTACGTCCCCTATTACGCTTGCTCCCTCGCGGTTTAGAGATCACAAGGATGCGGAAATTGGAATCAGGCGGCAAGTCTGGGGTTGCTGGAGCGCTTTTGACCCATTTTTAGTGTAGTGCCTTTTTAGTGGGTCTGCCGCGTCGCGCAAAACCCACCTTCAAATCCAATGTGGCTTCAATTTCCACCTTGAATCTCTCATTACCCAGCGGCGTCCCGGTCTGCAAGGCACACCTCAACAACGCCAGCTCGTCAGCATCCGCCCCCCCGTCAAACAGGCCGCGATAAACCGACTGGCGATCGTCTGACAAGCGGCTCAAAGCCACATACTCGGCATGCGCCGACAGGACCGCATTCCTTACCCCCAGCGCATTGGCCGCATAGCTCGACCAGCGGTATTTGGCCGGATGATCCACCATGCCGGCCCTGACCGGATTCAGCTCGATATAACGCATGCACGATAGCAGATAGGCCTGCGACTCAATCACGTTGCACTTATAGCGCCCCTCCCACAAACCGCCATGCCGTTGATAAGTTTCGTTGATATAGCGCACATAATGCCGCCCCACGCTCTGAAACAAGCGCCCCACCGAATCGGCACACTCCGGCGTCAGCAGCAAATGCACATGATTGGTCATCAGCACATAGGCATGAACCGCGCAACCGCAGCTATCGGCAGCCTGCTTCAGGCAGCGCAGATATTCCAGGTAATCGAGATCGTCAAAGAACACTGCTGACCGGTTATGCCCCCGCTGAACCGCATGAACAGGCGCTCCGGGCACGTAAAACCGTGGCTTTCTCGGCATGGCACGTCCTTATTTGAGCGGATGGCGCACACGCAACCCCTTGAAACGGCGAAACCCCTTGTCGGTCGTAACCCAATCGCAGTCCCACTCCAGCGCCAACGCCGCATGATAGGCATCGGGAATATCGTTGCCTTGCGCGGAAATCGACTGCACGCACTGCAAAAACAAATCCCAATGATTTCTGCCGGGTGCCAAACAAACCGCATGCTCAGCCGACCTGAATTGTTGTGCAAAGGCAATTGCCACTTCCAGCGAACTCGGTTTTTCAAAGACTTTCGGGTGAGTCGCCACCCGGATAAAACCGCTCAACACCAGCTCTGAAAAACCGTATGCCGTATTGGAATTGATCACGGACTCCAGCCAGTCACGGTACGCACGATGATCCTTCGCGTCTTCCCTGTGCGCATAAACCAGCACATTTACATCCATCAACATCATGATGGGCTGTCCATGATGTCCAGTAACGAACGCCCATTATCCAGGTCCACCCCCGGCTTCACGCCTGGCCCGGTCGCAGTGACTAGACGTATCGTTTCGCGCCTTGCCATCGGCTTGGCCAGAGATTCACGCAACGCGTTTTCAATCACACGCGCCAAGGAAACGCTATCTTCAATAGCCCGATGTTTGGCGGAAATGAGCAATTGATCGTCAAGATTCAATGTTGTTCGCATGACGCCTCCTTCGTTCAATTATGTAATTGCCAAAATATCACCAACTTACGCATAATGTCAATAGATGCTCATTAGAATACGGGTCTGACCCCTTTTCTATTCATTTTATATGCCAAGCTCACTATGCGATCCGAGCCGAACGAGCCGCATGATGCCTTCGTCCAGTTTTTGGTAGATCAATACCAAGTCTGGCTTAATGTGGCAGTCACGATGATCTTTCCATTCGCCAGCGAGAGGATGGTCACAGTAATGCGGCTCAAGAGGCTGATCGTTCGCAAGGCAATCCACAACGGGAAACAAGTCATCATCAAGCGTGGTGCGATGCTGGCCTTTGCACTCGCGTTTGTAATCACGTTTGAACTGACCTGTCCATTCAGTCGTCCGCATGGAGTGATTTCTTCAGTTCTTCGATGCTATTGGCGCGAGGCAAATTGCCGGCGCGAGCCTCCATCATAGCCGCGATGGTTGTGGCATTGGGAATCAGCGGATCGAATGGTAGAGCGTGCTCACGCGCAACCTTGGTCAGCAACAGCCGCACCGCGTCGGACACGGTAAGACCCATAGCAGCCAGCACTACAGCAGCCTCCTCTTTGATGGCCCCGTCAATACGAGCCTGTACAAGCTGATTTGCAGCCATAATCTATTCCCCTTGCGTTGAATGCATTGCATTGTAATTCAGCAAGGAAGGTATAGCAATGGACGAATCAAGAAACCGCTAACACTAACACCCCGCCCTTTGTAGGAAGGCGGGGTTTTGATTTGCTGCACCCTCGGTGGGCTGAGGGGAAAAATGCCTGGTTAATCGGGCTACGTCCCCTATTTACGTGTAAGCGAATAATTGCAAGTACCGGTCGCGCTCCACCAACCCCAATCTATTCAGGAAGCCATTTCGCTGGTTAAATCCAGCGCATGCAAATTCCACGGCAACAGCGATTCAAACTCTTCCAAAGTCTTGGCTGCGGGCAAGTCACGCAGGGCGCGGCGCAACCAAGTATAGGGCTCAATGCCATTAGCCTTGGCCGTTTGCAGCAGCGAGTAAATAATCGCGCTGGCGTTGGCGCCGGCAGGCGTGTCGCTAAACTGAAGTTCCCGCCATTTTGTAGACACCGCAAAGCACCCAAACCCTCGTCTTTGTTGAGAATTATCGTGATGAAGTGGTCTTTTTTCGGTTCTTTGTGTAGTCACTAAATAATATTGACAT
>JBAQCT010000073.1:0-1772 GCA_049294375.1 Gallionella sp.
CCCAAGATGTCCGCTCTCGGCGCCGCCATGCGTAAGCTGGTGCATTTGTGCTTCGGTGTGCTGAAAACACGACAATCTTATCGGTCGGATTATGCAAAAATCGCTTGACTGGAAAGACGGTATCTACAGGTGGTAACTGCGGTTTTTAGGTTTATTTATCAGATTGATCAGCAAGGCTAAAGTGGCGATTAGCAGGATGCTGTCGTGCATGGCATATTGCCCAAGTTTGCGTCAAACCCTTACTTCCATAATCTCCGTCACCGGCAGCGCCGCGATATCGCTTAGCTTCTCATTGCGCGGGGTACTGAGGTTCGCCAGTTCGGCAATGCGGGAATAGGACGCGCCGACAAACACTTCGCGCCCCTCGGCATCCTGGCGGCGGATGCCGAACCGCACACGTTGCCGTTCTTCTGCGGGCAGCTTGCCGAGCAGGCTCTTGGTGGCCCAGATGGCGCCGCCACGCGCGAAGTCGGACAGCCGCGCGGCGTGGTTGATGGTGTCGCCCAGCACGGTGAATTCCACCTTGGTTTCGATGTGAAAGACGCCCATCCATTCCTGCCCTTCGTTTAGGCCGGTATTGAGATACAGCTCGTTCAGCCAATTTTTGCGCAACTGCCATTCCTTGCTGATCCTGCGCATCGCGGCCTTCATCTCCTGCGCGCACACCAGCGCGTTGAAGATGTAGTTGCAGTCGGGCTGCGGGAAAAAGTAGTACACCATGCCGTCGCCCACATGCTTGCCATGGGTGCCGTAATACTTGCGGAAGATGGGCTCCATCGTGGACCATATCTGGTTGATGAGCTCGAAGTATTCCTCCGGAGGCAGTTCGGTGCAGATGCGCACCGAGTTCTGCAAATCTGCAACCAGCACGGCGACGTCCGTTAGCACCGGCAGGCGCTTTTTCAGCAGATTGCGGATCACTTCGTCGCGCCGTTCCAGCAGCCCCAGCAGGCTGTCGCTGTTGGCGTTGCCAGGCTGATAGACGAGCAGGATGCCTTCGCGGTAATAGGAAGCATAGACGTTGTAGCGGACAACCTCGCCGTTTTCCAGACGCAGGGTGAGCGGCAGTTGTATCAGCATGCCGCCGGGGCGTGACTTGGCCGGGGATTCTCCCGCTTGCATTGCAGGAGCGTCGCCCTTGCCAGTGAGTACGTTCATCAAGTCGTTGCGCGAAAAGCGCCCCTTGCCCAGCTTCAGATAGAACTGGAGCAATTCCTCGTGATTGGCGCCGCTCCTGTCCAGCCGCCCCTTGAGCAAATAGGCCAGCGCGTTGCGCTCCTTGGTATCTGCGGGCAAACGGTCAAATTCGCCCAGCAGTTCGGTGCGTGCCGCTTCGTTGTACCAGGTGACCTCGAAGTTGTAGTTGACCATGTAGGCAGGGAAGGGGATATGGTCAACCGTAAGCCGGAGCGGGCTGGGTTGGAACGGTGCGTCAGGCTGGGGCGAATCGTTTTTCTTCGCTGCGGCGGGTTGTACTACAGATTCCGTGAGAGGCGCGTGAGCAGCTCTGGATGCCTCCGGCATTTGTAAAGCATCCGGTTCCAATTGCCTGATAATTTCTGTCATGGCATAGCCATCCTTTTTCAATTGCCGGATATGTTCCAGGCGTGCCAGCACTTCGTCTGGGAAATAGCCGATCTGGCGTGCCTGGGTTGAAGTACCCGGTTCCGGATTCTTCACCAGCGGGCGCGGCAACAGCCCCTGCGAGATGTAGTTGTTGAGCGTGGCACGGGAAATATTTGCCGCCTGCATCACTTCAAAACTGGTTAACA
>JBAQCT010000074.1:0-6149 GCA_049294375.1 Gallionella sp.
CTCGTGGGCGATTTTCGCCATGCGGATTTCGGTATAACGCATCGCCGCCGCGTTGTCGCCATCCACCGAGCCGAAGTTGCCCTGCCCGTCCACCAGCGTGTAGCGCAGCGAGAAATCCTGCGCCATGCGCACGATGGTGTCATATACCGCAGTGTCGCCGTGCGGGTGGTACTTACCGATCACGTCGCCGACGATACGCGCCGATTTCTTATAGGCCTTGTTCCAGTCGTTCGACAGCTCGTGCATCGCAAAAAGCACGCGCCGGTGCACCGGCTTCAGGCCATCGCGCACATCCGGCAGCGCGCGCCCGACAATGACGCTCATCGCGTAGTCCAGATAGGACTTGCGCATTTCTTCTTCGAGGCTGACCGGCAGGGTTTCTTTGGCGAATTTCTGTTCCATGGATTTAACTTTGACCTAAGGCTGTCGACGCATAACAAAGCGCGCATT
The DNA here is from genome assembly GCA_049294375.1 of Gallionella sp. GTDB lineage: Bacteria > Pseudomonadota > Gammaproteobacteria > Burkholderiales > Gallionellaceae > Gallionella. Next base: position 451 of record JBAQCT010000074.1, read on the forward strand.
TTAGCACAGCGACACTGCCCTGAACCACCCGCATGGCGGGTAATAATATTTGGCGGCAGCGACAAGTTTTGTTAAAGTCAACCCCTCGCTAGCCAGCACCCATGCCATGACCAACGCCGACCCCATCGAACTGGAAAAATTCTCGCAACTGGCCCACAAGTGGTGGGATCCGAACAGCGAATTCAAGCCGCTGCACGACATCAATCCGCTGCGATTAGGCTATATCGACCGTCACGCCGGGCTTGCCGGAAAAACCGTGCTGGACGTCGGCTGTGGCGGCGGCATCCTGTCGGAAAGCATGGCGGGATTGAACGCGGACGTCAGCGGCATCGATCTGTCCGACAAGGCCCTGCAAGTCGCCAAACTGCATCTGTTGGAAAGCGGCAAGCGGGTCAATTACCGCAAGATAGCCGTGGAAGATCTGGCCGCCGAACAACCCGGCCACTACGATATTGTCACCTGCCTGGAAATGCTCGAACATGTGCCCGATCCACAAAGCGTGGTCGCGGCCTGCGCGAAGCTGGTAAAACCGGGCGGATGGGTGTTCTTTTCCACGCTCAACCGTACCCCAAAATCCTACCTGTTCGCCGTCATCGGCGCGGAATACGTACTGAAACTGCTGCCGCGCGGCACGCACGACTTCGACAACTTCATCAAACCATCCGAGCTCGCGCAATTCTGCCGCAATGCCGGTTTGAACCTGGTAGACCTCATCGGCATGAGCTACAACCCGCTCAACAAGGTTTATTCATTGGGCAGCGATACGGATGTGAACTACATGATCGCCTGCCGTCGTGATTAACCTGAAATATATGTAGGATGCGGTGAGGCACGAACCGCATCGTTCGCGATTGATGCGATTCCTTCGTCACCGCATCCTACGTGCTCGCAACCTGCATAACGCAAAAACCAAAGGGTTCAGCTTCACACAGCTTCTGAAACCACCATGCCATCACAAATTAAAGCCGTCCTGTTTGATCTCGACGGCACCTTCGCCGATACCGCACCCGACCTTACCGCCGCGCTGAACCACACCCGCGCCACACGCAACCTTCCCCCGCTATCGCTGGGTATCGTCAGGCCTCAAGCCTCGCACGGCTCTCCCGGTCTGCTCAAACTGGGCTTCGGCATCGAACCGGATACGCCGGAATACAATGCCTTGCGCGCCATCTTTCTCGACTACTACGAACGCAACATCTGCGTGCATACGCGCCTGTTTGGCGACATGGCAGAACTAGTCGGCGCATTGGAGCAGCGCGGCATCAAATGGGGTATCGTCACCAATAAACCGCACCGCTACACCGTGCCGCTGATGCAAGCGCTCGGCTATGCCGAACGCGCCGCCTGCCTGATTAGCGGCGATACCTGCGCACACGCCAAACCCCATCCCGAACCGATGCTCAAAGCCTGCGAAATCATCGGCGTCACGCCGGAGCAATGCCTGTATCTCGGCGACGACCTGCGCGACATGCAGGCCGCCAACGCCGCCGCGATGCGCGGCATCATCGCCCGCTATGGCTACATCGGCGGCGACGCCCAGCTCGATAGCTGGGGGGCGCACGGCATTATCGATATTCCGACGGAACTTCTCGGCTATCTCACCCTCTGACTCTGCTACAATCTGTACCGTTTTACAGCATCACCACAGGGGGGCGACTTGGCTTCGACGTGGGTTACAAAGCAGTGTAGGGCATACCGAGGACCCGCCACCTCGTAAATCAGCTGGAAAAAACTAGTCGCAAACGACGAAAACTACGCTTTAGCCGCTTAGTCGGCTGAACCTCACACCCTGCTGTCCATGGAGGGGCTCGAAACCGCAAGGCGGAGATGAGTGAGGTAAATTACATGGAATCGTGCCGGTCAGGGTCACTTTGATCGGAGCTAAAAACAAGGTGGCTCGTCCTTTACCAGCCCGCCGGTTGGCGTGTACGGGATCAAATCAAATAACATGGCTAAGTATGTAGAACTGCCTGTAGAGGGCTTGCGGACGGGGGTTCAATTCCCCCCGCCTCCACCAATTGAAGAAGGTCAACGGTTATCCGTTGGCCTTTTTTATTGCACATTACCGCGTATACGCGAAATAGATTTTCTGCCGCCCATCAACCGGGTACGCGGATGCTTGACAATGTAACTTGCAAGGTTACAATATGCCATGATTAAGAGCTTCAAACACAAAGGACTTGAGCGGCTGTTTATCAAGGGTAGTGCTAGCGGCGTAGAGGCACACTATGCACCCCGCATAACCCTGATTCTCGATGCAATAGACGCGGCGGAGCAGGTAAAAGAGTTGGACTTGCCCGGTCTTCGCCTGCATCGCTTGAAAGGCGACAAGCGCAACCTTTGGAGTGTGAGAGTGTCGGCCAATTGGCGCATCACGTTTGAGTTTGAAGATGGCGATGCACACATTCTGGATTTGGAGGATTACCACTGATGAATACTTTACGAAACAAGAAACGCGCACCCACTCACCCCGGCGCATTGTTGCGCGAAGTGGTGTTGCCCGAGATGGGGATCACGCAAGGCGAGTTTGCCGACCGGCTGGGGGTATCACGCCGCACTGTGTCCGAGGTGCTGCATGAACGCCGCCCGGTTACGCCTGATATGGCGATCCGCTTGGGCAAGCTGCTGGGCAATGGTGCGGGGCTGTGGTTGCGGATGCAGCAGGCGGTGGACGTGTGGACGCTGGAACAGCAAGGCGACTACGCACACATCCAGCAACTCAAGGCCGCATAGAAAACTGTAATCTCCTAACCAGCCACCCCTAAACGGGTTTCCGCAGTAATTTTTAAACAGCGGCTCACAACGCCTGCGCGAATGCGCGATGCAGCATGGACTGGAACAGATGCTCGGTGCGCTTGCGGCTGGCGGCCTGCGCGGCTTGCAGCGCGCGGATTTCGCTGACGCTTTGGGCGAATTGTTTTTGTAGCGGGAGCGGGGGTACTTCAATTGGCAGCATCATCAATCGCCCCTTGGAAATATTCGGCATTGAACCTGCTGATCCACCAGCAAGAGCTTGGACTTGTTTGCGTTTACTTGGAACGGTTAGAAGCCCCCAAAGGAAGATTGGATTGAGTTCAACACCCGGCTTTAGACGGAATCTGAAAATCAAATCAGACAACATCAATTTAGGGCGCGTCTCAAACACGAAGGCGCAAGCTGCAACCAGCTCGTAGGTGTTCTTTCGGGTAAATAGCAAGTCACCAACTTTAACTTCCAGATCAGGACGAGGAGCAAAATTTTCTGGTAGCGCTTTGGTTTCAGTATCGAGGTATTGGCAAGCCGTAACTGCTCCGAGTTTCAAGACACCCCATTCCTCAGGCTGAGCTGGCCGATCATGACAGGTTGGGCTCCACCCTCCATCAATTCTTTCCAGCAAATCGCCAAATGTTTTGCGTTCCCAGTTCCCGGTGCCCGCCATCGGGTCGCCGAACATTTCGTGGAACAGCGCGGGGATGAGGTCGGCGCTGCGGCGGTCGGCTTGGGCGCGCAGCTTGCGCAACTCGTCCGCTTCGTCCAGCAGCTTTACGATCCGCTCTTGTTCCGCCAGCAGCGGCACGGGAATTTGAAGCTGCTGCACCTTTTCTTTATTGAGCACCTTGCCCATCACGGCGGTGTTAGCCGTGCCTTCGTGTGATTCACGCAGCAGTGCGTAGCGCAGAAAATCACGGGATAGCTCGGCTGGTTTTCGTATAGGTAAAGCGGCAATCGCCTCGTTTGTGTAAAGCGGACAACCGGCAATTGCCATCTTGCCAATGCTCAACTTAAAGCTGAAAAGAAGTGTGCCCGTGGGGATAGGCTCCGGCATACACTCACATACCGCAGCCTCGGAAAGCATCTCCTTTGAAGAAGTGATTTCTCCTCCGTTCAATTCCCGGATGGAAACCCATACGGCATCTCCACCCCAGAAGCGCGGTTCATCACGCCGAGGCGTTCTGCCGATCCTCACATCACACAACTCGCCCAACGGTTTTGTCGGCCAGCGCTTCATTTCTTCTTGCGCCCCTCACCCTCCGCTACGCTCCTCCCTCTCCCGCTTGCGGGAGAGGGACTGGGGGAGAGGGCGGCGAGCAGCGCATTGCCGCGCTTGATGATTTCGTTTTCCAGCTTGAGCACCTCATCCAGAATTTCCGCCGGGGCGTCGTGGTTCGCGACCTCCGCCGTCACCGGCTTGTAGCGGCCTGCGGCGAGGCTCCAGCCGTTCTCGCGTATTTTTTCGATGGGTATGCGGTAGCTGTTCGGGCCTTCCTCGCGCGTCGGCCATTTGGCGAGCAGGTCGGGGATGTCGTTGGCGGCGATGGGGGTGCGCTTGTCGTCGAGGCTGTAGCCGTCGGCGGTGAGGTCGTAGAACCAGACGGATTTTGTTGCCCCCTCTCCCCCACCCTCTCCCGCGAGGGGAGAGGGAGTTCGTTGCCCTTCCCGCGCGGGGAGCTGTGGTTTCTCGAAGATCAGCGCGGCGGTGGCGACGCCCGCGTAGGGTTTGAACACGCCGCTGGGCAGGCTGATGACGGCTTGCAGGTCGCATTCGGTGAGCAGCAGTTCGCGCAACTTGGTGGCGGCGTTGGTGGAGCCGAACAGCACGCCGTTGGGCACGATGACCCCGGCGCGTCCGCCGGGTGCTAAGTGGTCGATGAACCATTTCAGGAACAGCAGCTCGGTGGCGCGGGTGTTGAGCTGGTAGTTGAGGTCGGCGAGGATGCTCTCGTCCTGCACCTTGCCGGAGAACGGCGGGTTGGCGAGGATGCAGTCGTACAGCTTGCCGGGATACGCGCCGCCGAAGCCGGTGGTGAGCGGGTTGAGCATCGCGACCTGCGCTTTTTCCAACTGGTGCAGGTAGAGGTTGAGGATGGCGATTTTCACCATATTGGCGTCGTTGTCGAAGCCGGTGAACGCCTGCTCTTCGAGGAACTTCCACTGCGCGGGCTTGAGCAGCGCGCCGTCGCGGATGCCGCGCTTGAGGTCGGCGGGTTTGGTTTTCTGGCGCAGGATGTGTTCGAACGCGGAGATCAAAAACCCCGCCGTGCCGCACGCGGGATCGGCGATGCGCTGGTTGGGCTGCGGGTTCACCAGCGCGACGATCAGGTCGATGATGTGGCGCGGCGTGCGGAACTGGCCGTTGGTGCCGGAGGCGGCGAGTTTGCTGAGCAGGTACTCGTACATGTCACCCTTGAAATCGACGCCGTCGTGCGCAGCCAGATCCATGTCGTGAATGCCCTGAATGACGGCGCGCAAGGTGGGGCGGTCGTAGATTTTCAGCGTGGCACGACCGAACAACGTGCGCCCGGTTTCGGACAGGCCGGGCAGTTCGTGCAGGTGTTCGATGGCGTCGCGCACCGCGTTGAACAGGCTGTCTCCGGTGAGCGTGACGAAGTTGCCCCACGCGAAGCGCGACCACTTGCCGGAGAAGATGCGCGGGTATTTCTTGTCGAGCGCGGCGAGGGTTTCATCCTTCTCGGTGAGCAGGCGCAGGAACAGCAGGTAGGAACATTGCTCGATGGAATCCATCGGGTTGTTCACCCCGCCCGCATAGAGGATGTTCATCAGTTGATCCACCTTCTGGCGCAGGCCGGAGGAGAAGAAGTTGGTGCTGATGGGTCTGGTTTCAGTGAGCATGGGAATCTATTGAGCTTTGTATAATTCAAAACCGACAGTTGGGTAGGAGCGGGCCATGCCCGCGAAATATTTTGTTCGCGGGCATGGCC
>JBAQCT010000075.1:0-52313 GCA_049294375.1 Gallionella sp.
CGTCCGCGCGGCGTGCGCTGCAAATATCCCTGCTGGATCAGGTACGGCTCCAGCACGTCCTCGATGGTGTCGCGTTCTTCGCCTATCGCCGCCGCAAGGTTATCCAGGCCGACCGGGCCACCGAGAAATTTTTCGATCACAGTCAGCAATAATTTCCGGTCCATCACGTCCAGACCGCGCGAGTCAACATCCAGCATGGTCAATGCGGCATCCGCCACATCGCGCGTTGCATCCCCGTTAGCCTTCACGTCGGCAAAGTCGCGCACGCGGCGCAGCAAACGGTTGGCAATGCGCGGCGTACCGCGCGATCGCTTGGCGATTTCCAGTGCGCCATCATGCGTCAGGTTCATTTCCAGCAACCCCGCCGAGCGCATCACGATGCGCTGCAATTCCTGCGGCGTATAAAACTCCAGCCTTGCAACAATCCCGAAGCGGTCGCGCAGCGGATTGGTCAGCATACCTGCACGGGTCGTCGCGCCGACCAACGTGAATGGCGGCAGATCCAGCTTCACCGAACGTGCCGCCGGGCCTTCGCCGATCATGATGTCGATCTGGTAATCCTCCAGCGCGGGATAGAGTATCTCCTCGACCACCGGCGACAGGCGATGAATCTCGTCGATGAACAGCACATCGTTCGGTTCGAGGTTGGTCAACAGTGCCGCGAGATCGCCCGCGCGCTCCAGCACCGGGCCGGAAGTGTGGCGCAGGTTCACGCCCATCTCGCGCGCGATGATCTGTGCCAGCGTGGTCTTGCCCAGACCGGGCGGTCCGAACAGCAGCACATGATCGAGCGGCTCCTTGCGCTGCCTTGCCGCCTTGATGAATATCTCCAATTGGCCGCGAATCTTCTCCTGCCCGACATATTCGTCGAGTTGCTTCGGGCGCAACGCGCGCTCCAACGCCTCCTCCTGCCTTGATGCGGGAGTGGGCGCAACCACTCTGTTGGATTCCGGGCGCGGTTCGGCGGTGAGATTATCGCTGTGGATCATGGCCTGATTATATTTCCTATTAGCCCCTTATCAAACAAGAGAGCCTATAATTTCTCGCACCCTCTTCCGGTCAAACGGCAGCTCGTCTCATAATCACGCCGTGCATTTTCGGTCTCACCCAATCGCTCAAATGCCATGGCACGCCCCAGAAATGGCCTGCTATCCCACTTCCCGGAAGCTTGCATAACTTCGATGGCTTTGCCAAATGAGGTAATCGCCGCTTGCCACTCGCCCAGCTCAAGATAAGTCGCGCCAAGATTGTTATATGCGGATGGCATGGTAGGTAATAAATGAATGGCACGATTAAAGTCCCTGGTTGCATCCTTATAACTCTTGATTTTGAGGAATTCTATCCCACGATTACTATATATCCGCGCCGCACCTGGCAAATCATCCCGGTCTGCAACCAATTTTTCCGCATCATTCCACAGTAATAAGGGATGGGAAAGAGTGGCGAGCCGTTCCATCGCGATTGGAAACATGGCCAGCGCCACCATCGACACGATGACCGATGCGATGTTCTTATTGAGTTTATCCAGTAAAAAAGGCAGCAGGCAGCAAGCACCCACCGCCCACAAATAACTGCGATAAAGTACAAAATTTTCCTGGATGCGCACCACCGACATTTCCGTCATGAACATCAACCACGGAAACAGCATGGCCAACCCAATTAATCCCAAACGGCCGCGCTTTACCAAAAGACGTACCGCACAGGCACCCCAGGCTAAAAAAGCCGCAAAAGCAGCCAAATAGAAAGACCACAACGACTGCGCAAACGGCTCACGCATGTCGATCGACATCCAGGCCGGATTAGGGAACAACCAGAGAACGAGGTACTTGAAGAATAACCACGCTTGAGTCAACACGCTCAACTGATAAATCAAAGTGCTGTCGACATTCGCCCGCATTTCCATGGGATCAACCTCATATACCGATCCCAAAATACCTTTTTTTGCGGCAACAACAAAAACAGCAATGGCAGCAAGCACCAAAAAAAGCGCCCATCGCTGCTTGAACTTTGCTCTCCAATCTTCATGCAGTAAAATGGTCAACGCCATCAGTACAGCGGGCAACATAATGGCGTGTTCTTTGGAAAACACCGCCAGATAATACAGTGGCACACTCATCCACAGCCATGGCGCTTTCTGCCTGACGCTGCCATACAGATATGCCGTCATGGCCAACAGGCTGAAGAAGGTTGCCATGACAATGGTGCGCTGCACCAGATAGCCGGCTGCATAAGTTGCCACCGGATGAAGCGCAAACAGCAGCGAAGCGAAAAAAGCCATTGCACGCGAACCCAACCGATCCGGCTCATCCTGCCTGGCAAGCACGGCCTCAAACAGCGGCGTCAAAAAAAAGAATAATGCCAACACTACTGCCGCATGCAACAACAGATTCTCTATGCGGAAGTGGTGTATATCCAAGCCAAACCATGCATTACCCCACGCCAGGGTAGCGTAAGGCAGCGAGCGCAATTCGAACAACGAGAAGTAGTAATTGGAAACCGGGACGTTTCCATGATCGTCAACCGTGAAGAACAACAAATCATCAAACACGAACGGGTTTTGCAGGAATTGCCCATATAGGGCAGATGTAACGCCTGACAGGACGAGCACCAATACCCAAACACGGTTTAATTGCATGATCTTTACCAGAAAAAATATTGGGAGAAAACAGGCGACAGCATCTGCAGCATGGCTCGGGAGGTTTCTATTAACGCCTTATCGAACGAATGATCTCACGATAAGGCAGAAATTTCGTACTTATCAAGTGCCGACAAGAATTTGTGAAACTGAGCAAATCAGATACACCACACCCTCCAGCCATCTCAGGATAGGCTTTAGAAGTCCAGATTAGCGACCCTTGGGCGAAGTTTCAGGCAGCGGCAAGCTGGTTTTATCACACCCCCTGTTGGCAATCTTGCAAGCCACCTTATAGTCCGCACTCGCTGCTGCCCAATTTTCCAAGGCTTCATATGCACTGGCGCGGCCCAGATAATATTTAGGGTTAGGCGGGTGCTTCTGGTCAATGTCTATTTGTATGGCCATATCGTACGCACGCACTGCCTGTTCCATCTCACCCTTTTTGATATAAGCCAAGCCAAGGTTGCCATATGTGGCTGGCTGATAGGCAAACAGCTCAATAGATCGTTTCAAGTCGATGATTGCCTGGTCATATTGATCCACTTTTATGTACTCTGTACCACGGTTGTAATAAATCCTGTATTCACCGGGTAAATCCGAGCGCCCATGCACCAATTTTTCTGCATCGTCCCACAACAATACGGGATGAGAAAAAGTCACCAAACGCTCCATCGAAATCGAGAACATCGCCAGTGCGATCATCGTCAAAATAAATATAGCCACGCGAACATTGGCTCTGGCAAATACCACTGGCAACAGGCAAAAAGCCCCCGCCGCCCACAAATAGCTGCGATACAACACAAACTCTTCCTGTATTCGAACAACGGACAATTCCGTCATGAACATCAACCATGGAAACAACATGGCAAATCCTGCAAGCCCAAGCAGACCGCGCTTGCGCAACAACCATAATGCGACACCCCCCCATGACAGGAAAATAAGAAATGCCGCCAGATAAGGAGAAAGAATGGCCTTTGCAAATGGCTCGCGCATGTCCACCGACATCCATTCCGGGTTCGGCAATAGCCATAGGGCGACATACTTGAAAAAAAGCCACGTTTGCGTCGCTACGCTTAGCGGATAGGAAATTTGGGTATCAATTCCACGCAACATCCAATAAGCATTAATTTCGTATGCTGAGCCAATTATCCCTTTTTTGGTGAGCAATGCCATGACCTCAATTGCTGCCAAAACCAAAAATACTGCCCATCTTTCCTTGATTTTCGCCCACCAATCCTGATGCAACAAAACAGTAAGCGCGAATATGGCGGCCGGCAGCATGATGGCGTGCTCTTTTGAGAACACCGCCAGATAATACAAAGGGGCTACTGCCCACAACCACCCTTTCTTCCTGCTCATGCTGCCATGCGTATAGGCCAGCAATGCCAGCAGGCTGAAGAGGGTCGCCATGATAATGGTGCGTTGCACGAGATAGCCAACGGCATAGGTCGCAACCGGATGCAGGGCAAACAACAGGGCTGCAAAAAAGGCGGCGAGTTTTGGGCTTATTGCATTGTGTTTCTGGTTTACTAATACTGTATCGAGCAACCTGAATAGAAATATAAACAATGTGACCACGACAGATGCATGGAGCAATAAATTCCCCACGCGAAAATTAATGACTCTCAAGCCCAGCCATTCTTTAGTCCAAGCCAGTGTCGCATAGGGCAAAGAGCGTAATTCCAACAAAGACCAGTGAAAGCTCGATACCGGCTGGACACCATTTTCATCGAGCATGAAAAACGACAAGTCATCGAATATGATGGGGTTTTCCAAAAATTGCCCATACAACAATGCCATTAGAAGCACTAATACGATGTGATGTATCCAAGGCCGAAAAATTTGCATCTACGCTCCAAAAAAAGCCCCTCCTGAGAGGGGCTTGTCATCTGCATCAAAGCTTAATCAAAGCTTATTTACAAATTTGCGCAGTCAGGCATGTGCTGGTTGTCAGCGTGCTCCATGTAACGCCGGTTAAAGAATTATAAGCAGCTTGCAACAAATAAGTTTCGCCACTCAGACCAAGGGAGGTCACCGCAGTCGCCGTAATCAGACCATCTAACACCGTAACACTATTAACGTATTTTCCGTTGGGCCCGACATTAGCTGGGACACCATTGGTATCTGCATCACATTCTCCGAGAATGCCCCGATCAGTCAAGCAACCTTCCACGGCAATCTTCATGGCATTGGTTGCCTGCGTCACTTCAGTGAACTTCGCCTTCTTGGTGTAGTTGCTGTAAGCAGGGATCGCTACCGCAGCCAGAATACCGATGATCGCGACCACGATCATCAATTCGATCAGGGTAAAGCCTTTTTGTACGTTTTTCATATAAAGCTCCTTTTGAAATAAACACACACGCTGTGTGTCGTTGGAGTATCCAGCAATAGCCATGCCAATTACACAACATGTTGTTTTTATTTAATTATAAAAGTCCTGTTTTTTATTCTCATCGACCTTTCATCCAAAAACCGTCAGCAAAGTGACAATTTTTGGCAATTTGGACATAGTCGGCAGCGCATCACTTTTGCTCAAGCTGCACGCCAATCCCCAGCGTTTTCCACTGCTTGACTTCTTCCTGCAGCGCGGTTTCGGTCAAGGGGTTTATTGCCAGCCAATCCGCGTCTACCGAAAGCCGGAACCCGGTATTGTCGAAACGCCCTCGCAAGGAAGGTAGGGCGCTGTCGCTGCGGTTGCGGCAGAACAGCACGGCGAGACGCAGGCTCATCGCCAAGGCGCGGTCTTCGGCATTTTTCAATTGCCCTTGCAGCTTGGTCAGGTTGCCGCGCTGGGCCAGTGCCAGCATGCTCAGGCGTGCCTGCTCCTTCCTGGAAAAACCCGGCATATCGGCATTGGCAAGGATGTAGGCCGTATGTTTGTGATAGCCGCTGTGTGCGACACTGATGCCGATCTCGTGTAGATTAGCCGCGCGGCTGAGCGTTTGCAGGATAGTTTCGTCGATTTCGCCGCCGAGAAATTGCCGGGCAAATATCTGAGCCAGTTTTGCGACACGCCCGGCTTGCAGGGTGTCGGCGCGGTAGCGTTGCATGAATTGCCGCACCGTGACATCGCGCATGTCGTTGCCATGGAATCGCCCCCACAGGTCGTACAGCACCCCCTCACGCAACGCGCCGAGTGCGGGCTGCATCTGCTCGATCTCCAACTCGCAGAAAGCGGCATACATGATCGCGAAGCCGCCTGCCAGCGCCGCGGTGCGATCCATGCGCAAGCCTTGCAGATCAAGTTTTTGCACATCGCCCACCTTGAGAAAATAGGCACGCAATTTATCGAGCCCTTCGCGGGTAATGCCGTCCCGGCTATAGCCGTTCAGCTGCAATATCTCACTTAAAGCCTTGGCCGTTCCGGACGAACCGAGCGCCTGCTTCCATTGCCCCCTGTAATCGTTTGCAATGATCTGCAATTCCATGCCTGCGGCAAGTTCTGCCTGCTTGAGGTTCTGTTTGGTTATTTTTCCATCCGGGAAAAAGCGGTTGCTATAGCTGACACTCCCCATGTAGAGGCTTTCCATTTTGAGGGGAGTAAAGCCGTTGCCGATAATGAACTCCGTGGAACCGCCGCCGATGTCCATTACCAAGAGGTTGTCCTGCGTCTGCGGCAGGCTATGCGCCACGCCAATATAGATCAGGCGCGCTTCTTCCAGGCCCGCGATGACTTCTATCGGGAACCCGAGGACGCGCTCGGCTTGCTGAATGAAATCGGCGGCATTTTTTGCCACGCGCAACGAGTTGGTGCCTACCGCGCGCACCGCGCTGCGGGGCAGGTCGCGCAAGCGCTCGGCAAACTTCCCCAGCGCGGCGAATGCCCGCTGTTGCGATTCGGCATCGAGGCGCTTGTCGGGAGTGATTCCGGCAGCGAGGCGCACCGGCTCGCGCAATCCGTCCAGCATATAAAACTGGTCGCCTTCCACGCGGGCAATTTGCAGCCGGAAGCTGTTTGACCCGAGGTCTACTGCGGCGAGGATGGGATACTGCTGCACTACTGCTGAACTTCGCGTTCGATTTCGTCTATCGTGATATGGCGGACATCGCGCCCCTTGACCATGTAGATGACATATTCGGACATGTTTTTTGCATGGTCGCCGATACGTTCGATCGCTTTCGCCACGAACAGGATTTCCAGCGCGGTGGAAATAGTGCGCGGGTCTTCCATCATGAAAGTGATGAGGTAACGCATGATGGCGCGGAACTCCTCGTCCACCTGCTCATCGAGGCGCACCACTTGCGCGGCCATCGCCACATCCAGGCGCGCAAAGGCGTCCAGCGATTTACGCAACATGTCCAGCGCCAGGTCGGCGGCGTGCTTGATTTCGTGGTAGCGCGGCAGGTTGAGCGCGTTCTTTTGCGACAACAGCCTGGCCATGCGTGCGATTTTTTCGGCCTCGTCGCCGATGCGCTCCAGGTCGGTAATGGTCTTGACCACCGCCATGACCAGCCGCAAATCTCCCGCCGTCGGCTGGCGGCGCGCAATTACGTGGCTGCATGCCTCGTCGATTTTCACTTCCATGGCATTGACGCGATGGTCTTCCTCGATCACGCGGATCATCAATGCCACGTCGCCGCCCAGCAGCGATTCCACCGCGCTCTTGATCTGGCTTTCCACCAACCCCCCCATTTGCAGCACGTTGGCGCGAATGGCTTCAAGCTCGGTGTCGAACTGGCGTGATATATGGTCGCTACTGATCATGCTGTCGCTCCTCAAAATAATTAACCATGCAGTGTAAATGACAAATATGAAGGCTGGATGACAACCGAAAAACTCCCTCACCTCAATCCTCTGGTGAAACAACTAGCCATTCGATTAAGCACGATAAATCCGTGCAAGTCGCTGGTTATCCCGCAAGCGGGCGAGGAGGCAAACGTCCCTTCCACTTTGGAAGGGGATCAAACGTTTACGCCGCCATTGTCCTTACGCCTTCGGGCGTGCCAAGCAACAGCACATCGGCGGCCCGGCGCGCAAACAGCCCGTTGGTGACCACTCCTGCGATGTGATCCAGCGTCGACTCCAGTTCGACGGGGTTCATGATTTGCAGCCCATGCACATCGAGAATGACGTTGCCGTTATCGGTAATAAAGCCCTCGCGCAATTTGGGCTGCCCGCCCAACGCGACCAGTTGGCGCGCTATGGAGCTGCGCGCCATCGGAATGACCTCAACCGGCAACGGAAACTTGCCCAAAACATCCACCAGCTTGCTGGCATCACACAGGCACACGAATTTCTTGCTTGCCGCAGCAACGATTTTTTCGCGCGTCAATGCGCCGCCGCCCCCCTTGATCATGTGCATGTGGCGGGTGATCTCGTCCGCACCATCCACATACACCGGCAGGTCGCCCGCATCGTTCAGCGACAGCACCTCGATGCCATGCCCCTGCAAGCGCTTTGCCGAAGCCTCGGAGCTTGCGACCGCGCCGCGTATCCGGCTCCTGATTTTGGCCAGTTCGTCGATGAAAAAATTGGCGGTGGAGCCCGTACCCACGCCGACAATGCAATCGAACGGCACATACTGGATCGCCGCCTGCGCCACCGCGCGTTTCAAATCATCTTGGCTCGCCACCGCTTCTCCCGCTTTCAGTATTGTTCTTTCGTGTCACGTTCTTTCGTATTTGTGATTATTGCAGGAATCGGGGGCTTTGTGGAACGCTATCTGTCCGGTGGTAATATGGCGAAAAATACGGGAGGAATGAAAATGCAAGTCCGCTCAGTTGCTACCAGCCCATTCAACGACCAGAAACCCGGCACTTCCGGCCTGCGCAAGCGCGTGGATGTTTTCCGGAAACTCCATTATCTGGAAAACTTCGTGCAGTCCATTTTCGACAGCATTGCCGCGCCACGGGATGCAACGCTGGTGCTGGGCGGCGACGGGCGCTATTACAACCGCGAAGCGATCCAGGTTATCCTGAAAATGGCGGCAGCCAATGGTTTCGGACGCATACTGGTCGGCAAAGGCGGCATTCTCTCTACCCCTGCTGCCTCCTGCATCATCCGAAAATACCGGACTTACGGCGGCATCATCCTGTCCGCCAGCCACAATCCGGGCGGGCCGGACGGCGATTTCGGCATCAAGTACAACATCGCCAACGGCGGCCCGGCGCCTGAAAAAATCACCGACGCGATCTTTGCCACGAGTAAACAAATCACGCGATACCGCATCGCCGATACGCCCGATGTTGCACTGGATACCCCTGGGGACAGCAAACTGGGCGATATGACGGTGTCGGTGATCGACCCGGTCGGCGATTATGCGGAACTGATGGAATCCCTGTTCGATTTTGACTCCATTCGAGCATTACTGAATGGCGGATTTAACATCAAATTTGATGCGATGCACGCCGTCACCGGCCCTTATGCGCGCGAGATTTTCGTCAACCGCCTGGGCGCGTCGGCCCATAGTGTGATCAACGCCGAGCCGCTGCCGGATTTCGGCGGAGGTCATCCCGACCCGAACCTCACCTATGCGCATGAACTGGTCGAAGCGATGTACGGCGACAACGCACCGGATTTCGGCGCAGCCTCGGACGGTGATGGAGACCGCAACATGATCCTCGGCAATCATTTCTTTGTCACGCCTTCCGACAGCCTCGCCATCATCGCCGCCAACGCGCATCTCGTGCCGGGTTACAAGCATGGCCTGGCGGGCATCGCGCGCTCGATGCCGACCAGCGCGGCGGCGGATCGCGTGGCTGCCGCACTCGGTATCCCCTGCCATGAAACGCCGACCGGCTGGAAATTTTTCGGCAACCTGATGGACGCGGGCAAGGTGACGCTATGCGGCGAAGAAAGTTTCGGCACCGGCTCGAACCATGTGCGCGAAAAAGACGGGCTTTGGGCGATACTATTCTGGCTCAACATTCTCGCCGCACGCAGGCAATCCGTGGAGAGCATCGTGCGCGAACACTGGGCGCGTTTCGGGCGCAATGTCTATTCTCGCCACGACTACGAAGGCATCCCCACCGGCGCGGCCAACGGCGTGATGGAGCTGCTGCATGAACGCTTCGGTGAATTTCAGGGTGCGCGGCTCGGCAATTACAAAGTGCTGTTCTGCGACGATTTCAGCTACACCGACCCGGTCGATGGCAGCATCAGCACCGGGCAGGGCGTACGCATCGGCTTCACCGATGGTTCGCGCATCGTGTTCCGCCTGTCCGGCACCGGCACCGAAGGCGCGACGCTACGCATCTACCTTGAATCTTTCGAGCCGGATACCGCCAAACATCATCTTGATGCGCAAGAGGCGCTTGCGGGGCTTATCAGCATCGCGCTGGATATCTCCGAGTTAAGGCAACGCACCGGGCGCGAACGGCCCACGGTGATTACTTAGAACCTATTTCAGCAGGTTTCATACCCCGCCTTTTCCGTGCAAAATCGTCACCGGTAAGCGATGTGCTATGCTTTGCCGGTTTGATTTTGCGATGGTTCTCGATGAGGCTTTTTTTATATCTATTGCTGTTACCCGCATTAGCCATTTCGACGGCCAAGGCTGCGGAAGAATCGCTGAAAACTGCCAAACCGCAAGCGACAAGCCGCAAGCTATCGAACCCGGATAGCAAGCCTGCCGTACCGGCGAATGATGCGCATTTTCTTGCCGCGTACGATGCGTTCCGCGCCGGCGATGCAGCCAAGCTGGGGCGTTTTGCGCAGCGATTAAACAAAACGCCGCTCGAGGTTTACGCCAGTTACTACCGGTTGCGCCTCAACCTGGAAAATGCGGGCGTTGAGGAAATAAGGGACTTCCTTTCCAGACCAGAAGATACGCCGATGATCGACCGGCTGCGCGGCGAGTGGCTCAAATTGCTCGGCAGTCGCCAGCAATGGGATTTGTTCGATGCGGAGCACCCGCGCCTGCTTAACGAAGATACCGAGCTGGCCTGTTATGCCTTGCAATCCCGCCTCCAGAAGCAAGGGCAGGCCGCATTGCGCGATACCCGCAGATTATGGTTCAACGGCAAGGGGCAGCCGGACAGTTGCGGCCCATTATTTGAAGCGGCATTGTCCGCCGGCATCATCGGCGAACATGATATTTGGCAGCGCCTGCGCCTGGCGCTGGAGGCGGGCAATGCGTCACTCGCCGAGCGGTTAGTCGAGCGGCTGGCCGGTAACCGCGCAGTGCCACCGGCAGCTTTGAAAAACGCGGCAGCCGATGCGGATCGTTATCTGGAAAAGCTGGCGCCGGACGGGGCAAGCGAAGGCCAGCGCGCTGTCGCGTTGTTTGCCTTGCAGCGCCTGGCAAAGCAATCCCCGGAATTGGCCGCTACGCACTGGTCAAGAATCAAGGCGCACTTTACCGAAGCGGAGCAGCATTATTTTTATGGCTGGCTGGCTTATGAGGCTGCGCGCAAACTGGACGGGCGCGCCATGCAATGGTTCAAGGCCGCAGCCAATATACCGCTCAACGAACAACAACTGGCGTGGCGGGTGCGCGCGGCGTTGCGCGCGCAGGATTGGCCGGAGGTATTGGCGGGCATCGATGCGATGGGTGATCGGCAGCGCGATGCGGCTTGGCAATACTGGAAGGCACGCGCCTTGCAGGCATTGGGAAAGCCCGCCGAAGCGAGGAAATTGCTCGCACCGTTAAGCGGCGAATACCATTTTTATGGTCAATTGGCGGGCGAGGAATTGGCCGGTTTGCCGGTATTGAGTTCTGCGCCCGGACCGGGAAAAGGTTTGCCGATATCCGCATACAAGCCCGGCAAGCAGGATATCGCTGCAATGCTGGCGCTTCCGGGCATTCAGCGCACATTGGCGCTGTATCGCATGGATATGCGTATCGAGGCATCGAAGGAATGGAGTTGGGCCGTGCGCAATTTCAGCGACCAGGAGTTGCTCACTGCGGCAGAAATCGCGCGGCGCAATAAAATGTACGACCGCGCCATCAATGCGGCTGAAAAAACAGTGAACATGCATGATTTTAACTTGCGCTATCTCGCCCCTTACCGCGAAACCTTGCGGGCGCACATCCGCGAGAACGGGCTGGAAGAAGCGTGGGTCTACGGCCTGATGCGCCAGGAAAGCCGTTTCGTGACGGCGGCCAAGTCCGATGTCGGGGCAGCCGGCCTGATGCAGATCATGCCGTCGACAGCCCGCTGGATAGCAAAAAAATTGGGGCTGAAAAGTTATAAGCAATCGCTGATCCACCAACTGGATACCAATCTGCGGCTCGGCACTTATTACATGAAAACGGTATTGTCATGGTTTGACGATAACCCGGTTCTGGCTTCTGCGGCGTACAATGCCGGACCGGCGCGTGCGCGCCTGTGGCGCGGCGACCAGTCGCTGGAAGGTGCGATTTATG
This sequence comes from Gallionella sp., assembly GCA_049294375.1. GTDB lineage: Bacteria > Pseudomonadota > Gammaproteobacteria > Burkholderiales > Gallionellaceae > Gallionella. The sequence continues at coordinate 11,944 of JBAQCT010000075.1, forward strand.
CCGAAACCATCCCATTCGACGAAACGCGCGACTATGTGAAAAAAGTGATGAGCAACACCATGTATTACGCCGGGCAATTCGATGCGCCGCCACGCCCACTCAAACAGCGCATGGGCATCGTCGTGGGCAAAACAGCCGATAACCAGCAGCCTATTCCCGATGAAAAATAACGCTAAAATTTATTGCGTGGGCGGCGCGGTGCGCGACCAGTTGCTCGGCCTGCCGGTGCAGGATCACGACTGGGTGGTGGTTGGCAGTACACCGGAAGAAATGGTGGCGCAAGGTTTTCAGCCGGTAGGCAAGGATTTCCCGGTATTCCTGCATCCTGATACCCATGAAGAATATGCGCTGGCACGCACCGAGCGCAAAACCGCACGCGGCTACAAGGGCTTTGCCATCTATGCTGCACCGGATGTCACGCTGGAGCAGGATCTGTTGCGCCGCGACTTCACCATCAACGCCATCGCCCAAGAAGTTGATGAAAAGCAAGGCGGGGGCAATCTGATCGACCCACATAACGGCATCGCCGATTTACGCGCGGGCATATTGCGCCATGTCAGCGCGGCATTCGGCGAAGACCCGGTGCGGATTTTGCGCGCGGCACGTTTTGTGGCTCGCTTCGGCTTCAGCATCGCGCCGGAAACCATGTCGCTGATGCGCGGCATGGTGACCAGCGGCGAAGTGGATGCGCTGGTGCCGGAACGCGCCTGGCAAGAATTGGCGCGCGGCCTGATGGAAAAAAAACCATCGCGTTTCTTCGAAACATTGCGCAGTTGCGGCGCGCTGGCAAAAATCCTGCCCGAAGTCGATGCGTTATTCGGCGTACCGCAACCGGAAAAATATCACCCTGAAATCGATTGCGGCATCCACACCATGCTGGTGTTGGACGATTCCGCGCAACACGGCTATGCGCTCAATGTGCGTTTTGCCGCACTGATGCATGATCTCGGCAAGGCAACAACGCCGGAGAATATATTGCCGCGCCACATCGGGCATGAATTGCGCAGTATGGAGCTGGTGAAAAAACTTGCGCAACGGATGCGCGTGCCGGGCGAGTGCCGCGACCTGGCCTTGCTGGCGGCGCGCTATCATGGCGACATCCATCGTGCCCGGGAACTGCGCGCAGAAACTGTCATCAAACTGTTCCAGTCGGCAGATGCTTGGCGCAGGCCGGATCGTTTCACACAATTGCTGCAAGCCTGCGCTTCGGATGCGCGTGGGCGCACCGGGCACGAACAGGACGCCTATCCGCAGGCGGATTATTTGCTGAAACTACTGGCGGCAGCACGTGCGGTAAATGGGGGTAAAATCGCAAACCAATGTACCGACATCGGTGCAATTCCTGCTGCCATACAGCGGGCGCGCATCGCTGCGATAGAAAATCTGATGCCACAAAAAAAGGAAGAGTCATGAACAAATGGATAGTATGCCTCGTATTTATCACCATGCCCTGCATGGCTTTGGCTGCCGGAAAAAACGTGAACAAAAAACAGGAAAGCATCGACGCCAAAGTCAATCAGCTTTTTAATAGCGTGGACACAAATGGCGACACAAAGATTTCCAAAGAAGAAGCCGAACAAAAAGCCCCTGCCATTGCCGAGAATTTTGACGAGATCGACGCCAATCATGACAGCGCATTAAGCAAAAAAGAATTTAAAACATTCTGGGCTGCCGCAGATAAAAAACGCCGCGAATTCAACCAGCGCCTGGAACAAGCCGATCTGGACAAAAATGGTATATTGTCTAAAAAGGAAGCGCAACCACTGTCCATTCTCGGCGAGCACTTTGACGAAATAGACAGCAACCATGATGGGCAATTAGTCATCAAGGAAATATCCGACTACCTGCGCAAATAAACCAGTACGGGCAATACATCCGTTCAGGTATCGTAATAATCTTACAAGGAGCGCGTCATGTCGCCGCGCACGAACCCGCAAAGCGGCTCAGACACCCCCCTGCCCAATGCGATCACCTTGAACAGCTCACCCATCTCCGCCGGGCTGGTGAGTTTCTGCAATTGCGCAGACAACGGCAGATAGTCGCGCATATTTTCTGGCGAGACACCTTGCAGCAATTCCGTAATGCCGCAGTTCAGCAGAAAAAATGCCTGCGAGGTGTAGCCCAGCAGCTCCAACCCGGCATCGATACCGCATTCCGCGATGCCGGTAAAATTCACATGCGCGGTGATATCCTGCAAACCGGGCAGATAGAAGGGGTCGTCGTGCGCATGGTGGCGGTAGTGACACATCAGCGTGCCGCTCCCGCGTTGCGGGTGGTAGAACTCGCGCGCGCCGAAACCGTAGTCGATGAACAGCAGCGCACCTTGTTCAAGGCAGCCTGCCAAGCTGTTGACCAGGCCGCATGCGGCAAGGCAAATTTCACCAACATAATCGTCCGGCACGGAAATTTGCTGCGCGGCGCGCAACAAAGCGGCATCGCCGATGGCGCGCTCCTGCCAGACAAAACCGGCGGTGCCTCCCGCCACGCCACGTTCGGTCAGCGCGCTGTCACGCCAATGCACCAGATGCACCGGTAATGCGTCGAGCACCTCGTTGGCGATGATTGCGCCGGAGAATCTTTCCGGCAACGCATCCAGCCAGCGCACGCGCTCCAGTAGATGCGGCAAGCGCGTGCGCAACAATGCCTGCTGGCGCGCACGCAGGTCGGCGCTCACCTCGAGGATCATATAGCTGTCCGGCAGACTGCCCATCCGCTCCAGTTCGCCGAGCATATCCGCCGCCAGCTTGCCGCTGCCCGCGCCCAGCTCCAGGATATGCGGCGCGCTGGAAGCCATGATCTCCACCGCCTGCCGCGCCAGCGTGCGCCCGAACAACGGCGACAATTCCGGCGCAGTGACAAAGTCGCCCGCCTCGCCGAACTTGTGAGCGCCCGCCGTGTAATAGCCGAGCCCCGGCGCATACAGCGCCAGCTCCATATAGCGCGCAAAGGAGATCCAGCCACCCCGTTCGGCGATGTCGCGACGGATAAGTTCGCATAATCGGGCGCTGTGTTGTGCGGCTTCCGTGCTGGGGGCAGGCAGAGATGTAGACATGGTCAGGTATAATTCCAACTTGCGTTAAAACCAGCAATGGTTTTGTAGGGTGCGTCCCACGCACCGATTTCAATGCAACGATGGTGCGTGGGACGCACCCTACGATATTTCGCTTTTTATTACGAAATTAAATAAGTTTCAGAGCATACGAGTTTAATGGAGCAAGCGATGCAAGGCAAAGTGGTATTGGTGACTGGAGGCGCGAAACGGGTCGGCGCGGCGATTTGCCGCCGCCTGCACGCGGCAGGCGCTTCACTCGCCGTGCATTACCGTAATTCCGCTCAGGAAGCATTGGCGTTGCGCGACGAGCTGAATGCGCTACGCCCGGAAAGCATCGCCGCGTTCCAGTCCGACCTGCTCGACCTGGATGCGTTGCCGCAATTGGTGAGCGAGGTTGCCGAAAAATTTGGGCGGCTGGACGCGCTGGTGAACAACGCTTCGAGCTTCTATGCCACGCCGCTGGCGGAGGTGGATGAACAGCAGTGGAACGACCTGCTCGGCACCAACTTGCGTGCGCCGTTGTTCCTCGCGCAGGCGGCAGCAACAGAATTGCGCCGCCGCCACGGCTGCATCGTAAACATCGCGGACATCCATGCCGAGCGTCCGATGCACGGTCATTTGCTGTATAGCGTCGCCAAGGCCGGACTGGCCGCACTGACCCGCGGGCTGGCGCAGGAAATGGCGCCGCAGGTGCGCGTCAACGCCGTCGCGCCGGGCGTCATCTTGTGGCCGGAAAACGCGACCTGGATGGACGATGAACAACGCCGCAAGATCGTCGCGCATACGCTGCTCAAGCGCGAAGGCGAACCGGACGACATCGCCAAGACCGTGGCTTTCCTGATCCAGGATGCACCCTATGTGACCGGGCAAATCATCGCCGTCGACGGCGGCAGAAGCGTAAATATTTAACCCGAAAAAATAGCTGTCCACGAAAGACACGAAAAGCACGAAAAATTCAAAGAGCTCTATGCCATGTTGTTGCCCAATAGATGACTTGCAGTGCCAGCGTAATTTTTGTTTTATTTCGTGTCTTTCGTGGACGAATTGCAGTTTGCAAGTTTAATTTGGAATCTTCATGAACGACGTCGCACAACCCATCCATTTCGAGCGCCACTCGACCAACTTCAACCGCCTCAAGGGGCGGCTGGAGCATCAGGTCGGCAAGGCCATCGCCGATTTCAACATGATCGAGGCGAACGACACGGTGATGGTCTGCCTGTCCGGCGGCAAGGACTCGCATGCGCTGCTCGACATCCTGCTCACGCTACGCAAGCGCGCACCGATCGATTTCCGCATCGTCGCGATGAACCTCGACCAGAAACAGCCTGGCTTCCCCGAAGAAGTGCTGCCAGGGTACCTCAAGTCCATCGGCGTGGATTTCCACATCGAGGCGCAGGACACCTACTCCATCGTCAAGGAAAAAATCCCCGAGGGAAAGACCACTTGCTCGCTGTGTTCGCGGCTGCGGCGCGGCATCATCTACCGCGTCGCGCACGAGCTAGGCGCGAACAAGATCGCGCTGGGGCACCACCGCGACGACATGATCGAGACGCTGTTCCTGAACATGTTCTTCGGCGGCAAGCTCAAGGCGATGCCGCCGAAGCTGGTCACCGACAAAGGCGATCACATCGTGATCCGCCCGCTGGTCTATTGCGCGGAAAAGGACATCGCGCGCTATGCGCGCGGCATGGAGTTCCCGATCATCCCGTGCAACCTGTGCGGCTCGCAGGAAAACATGCAACGCAAGACCATCAAGAAAATGCTCGCCGCATGGGAACTCGAGTATCCGGGGCGCAACCAGACTATCTTCACCGCGATGCAAAATATCAAACCGTCACATTTGCTGGACAGCAATCTGTTCGATTTCAAAAACCTTAAAATCGGCGACAAGGTGGTTGAGGGCGATATCGCGTTCGACGACGAGACGGCTTGCTGATTGGACGACAAGGGTGCAGGTTGGGTTGGTCGGAGCCGTAACCCAACAACATAAATAATTTTATCGGATTAGAAAGTTGGGTTACGCGATAAAGCCGCTAACCCGACACACGGCTACGTCATTCCACCGCGATCTTAAAAATCGCCTTGCGTATCTGCCCGCCGCTCACCAGCGGTGCATGCGCATCTTCCGGAAAAAAGATACAAAATGCGCCGGGTGGCGTGGCGATCCACGTTGCCGGAGCATCATGGAAGAAGCAGATGTCCTTCTCCTCGCTGTAATCGCCCACCGGCTGCACACAATCCGCCAACGCCTTCCAGCCCATTTCGTCCACCCCCTCCAGCACCAGCTGGATGTCGATGTACTTGCGGTGGCATTCCAGTTTCGCCGCTTCGCGCGTGCGCCCCAGCACATTTTCCACGATGACGAACAACCGCTCGCCAACAATAGGGTAGCGCCCCGGCGCAAGCGCCAGCAGGTCTGTGTCACGTATGAATTCAAATACGCGCGGAAACAGCGGATGCAGCGCGGCGTAGCGGTCGGATTGACTTGAAAAAATCATGGCCTGTCCTGCTGGTGGTTTTTGGTTTTGCGATAAACATCGACCTCTGCGGGCAATAATGCCTTGCAAGTGATGTTCAAGCGGTATGCGTCAGAACGAGTGTTTTACGCCAACGATGTAGTTCTTTATCCTGAAAGAATCGATTTTGCATTCTGTATAGCCAAAGTTGATATCCACATTCTTTGACAGGTTGTAGGTTGCACCGAACCCGAGGTAATTGTCCGTTTTCAGCGTGTTGGCAATAGTGCTACCGCCAGCAGCAATCGCTGTTCCATCCAGTGTTCCGGCAGCGGTGAAAAAAACATGCTGCTTCGCTTCCCACCTGTAAAAACCCAATCTGGCATCAACGGAAAATCGATCATTAATGGGGTAAGAAAATGTCGGCCCCAAATAATAGCCGTCAACCTCAGCCTTGTAAGTCAATGCCCCCGTCCCGACAATGTCATGCCTCAGGATAGTCGCCGTTCCTGCCGTAGTCCAGGACGAGGACATTGTCCCAAGGTTTTGATACCCCACCTCTGCCCCAAAATACTTGTTGATCCTGTATCCGCCACCGATCGTGTATGTACTGTCTGAATCATGGGAATTGGCCCCCGAAAGGGATGGCTGCGGTAGAGTTGCGGTCATCCGGCCAACGGAAGCACCCACATAGAAACCGGAATCGGCTGCAATCGCCAAAGGCATGGCCGCAACCATCGCAATACCCGTCACCAATGCTTTTAATTTCATCTTTTTCTCCCTCATGATTTCGGTAAAAATTTACAGCCGCTAACACAGCAATTCAAATGGAAGTTCAGAAAAAACCGGTAATTCCCCAGTAATTTTATGGGGTTCGCCTCCGGCGACACACCCATTCTCGAAATAACAAGGCAAACTTATAAACCAAATAATGGCATAACACAACCGTTTATGGCTCTTGATATCGGCGATATCCAGCATCCTGAACAGGCTAAATTTAAATTCCCGGCTGTTCTTCCACAGCCATTCCCGGCGCAAAATCAGGCTCCCCGCAGCGGTGCGAAATTTCCGCGCGGGCCGCGTTGCGCAGGCGGATGGCCGCTGCCCAGCCCTTGCCTTCCGGCGCTATCGGCTTGCCTATCGTGACAGTGATGATGCCCCGGCGCGGGAACCAGTGGCCGTCGCGCAGGATGGAGCGGGTGCCGCGTATGCTCACCGGCACGACGGGCGCGCCCGCTTCGGCGGCGACCACGAATGCGCCCATGCGGAACGGCATCAGGCCGGGCGCGCGAGTGAAGGTGCCTTCCGGAAAAAATATCGGGCTGCGACCGGATTGCAGCGAACGCGCGACCTGTTTTATATCTTCGAGGCTGCGCTGCGATTCGTAACGCTCGACGAAGTCCGACCCGATGCGCTTGAGATAGGTGCGCGATACGAAGCTGTCCAGCAGTTCGCGCTTGGCGACGAAGCTGTAATACCCGGTGCTGCTGAGTTTCCCCGGCAGCACGGCGACGAGCACGATGCCGTCCAGATAGCTGGCGTGGTTGGACACCAGCACGCAGGGCGCTCCGGGCGACAGGTTTTCCAGGCCGCGCACCACGAGGGGTGTTGCGCACAGGCGCGCATACAGCCGCGCGATGAAATGGCTCGCCGCCCATCCCCACGCGGGGCGAGGCAACAGCGCGGCGGCCAGCCAGATCAATGGCGCGATGATCCAGAACAGCACCCAGGCGTAGGCGGCGAACAAAACATCGGACGCCACCCTGAGGCTGCGGCGCATCTCGGGCAGGATGCCGGCCCACGCGAGGCGGACGAGCTGCCACCACACCGCGCGCCTAGGTGCTGCCCCCTTCTCGAACAATTCGCGGCAGGCCGCGCGGCGGATTTTGCCGCTGGATGTCTTGAGTACGCTGTGAATCGGCGCGAGCATGATGTTGTCGGCAGGCGTTCCCAGGATGTCCAACGTCAGGGTATTGATCCGGTCGCGCAACGCTTCCAGTTGCGCGGGAGCGGTCTCGCGCGTTTCGGCCAGCACCACGAGGCGCTCGGTGCCGGTCGCGGGATCGGGGCTGCCGAACACCGCGACGCAGCCCTTGCGGATGCCGGGGATGTCGCCCACGGCATCTTCGAGTTCGTAAGGGTAGATGTTGCGCCCGGCGCGGATGATGATGTCTTTCGAGCGCCCGGTCAGGTAGATGTCGCCCCCGGCCTGATACGCGAAATCGCCGGAATCCAGCCACTCTTCATGGAACAGCAGGCGTGTCTGCTCCGGGTTGCGAAAGTAGCCGCCAGTGGCGGACGGCCCCTTGAATTCGAGATGGCCTTCGACGCGTTCCCCCAGCTCGCGCCCGGTGCCGTCCACGATCCTGATCTCGTGGCCGGGGAGCGGTCGGCCGCACGCCGGAATATGCAGCACCTCTTTCTCGTCGCTGCCAGCCGGTTCGGCATGGCCGGTGCGCATGAAGCTGTCGCGCCGGATGTGGTCGATCAGCGGGCCGCGTCCCGGAGGAGGAAATGCCAGCCCAACCGAGCATTCGGCCAGGCCATATACCGGCGCGATTACGTCAGGGCGCAAGCCGTGCTGGCCGAAGCGTTGCGCGAAGCGCGCGATGGTCTCCGGGCTGACCGGCTCGGCGCCGTTGAAGGCCATGCGCCAGCTCGACAGGTCAAGTCCCTCAAGAGCGGCATCCGGAATCTTGCGCAGGCATAGTTCGTAGCCGAAATTGGGGGAGGCGGAAAGGGTGCCGCGATGCTTGTGGATCGCCCACAGCCAGCGTTCCGGGCGCGCCAGGAAAGTCAGCGGCGACATCAGCACCAGCGGGAAAGCGTGGTACAGGCTGCCCAGCCACGCACCGATCAACCCCATGTCGTGGTACAGCGGCAGCCAACTGACGAACACGTCGGTGGAGGTGGCCTGCACCGCCTTGCCCATCGCGCGGATGTTGGTCAGCAGATTGGCATGGGTCAGCACGGTGCCCTTGGGGTTGCCGGTGCTGCCGGAGGTGTACTGGATCAGCGCGATGTTCTCGGGCTTGAGCGGAATGTTCTCGGGCTTGGGTAAAATTCTTGGCGCGCGCCCGGCGCCGGATAGCTCGTCCGCCGTGACCACGCTACGCAACGATTCCACCTGCGCCCGGAGCAGTTTTGCTATGACCTTCGCCTCGGGCACCGTGATCAGGATGGTGGCGAGCGCATTGGAGAGGATGCCCGCATGCCGCCGCAGGTGATCCTCGATCTGCGAGGGGCGCGCAGGCGGGTAGATCGGCACGGGCACACCGCCCGCCAGCAGCACGCCGAGGAAGCAGAAAAAATATTCGCGGCTGGTGGGCAGCATGAGCGCCACCGACTGGCCGGGCTGCAATTCGCGCTCCAGCAACCCCGCCGCGATCTGCTCCGCGCCATCGCGCAGCGCGGCGTAGGTCAGCGCGGTCTCGTTGCCCTCTGCATCCTGCAGCGTGATATGCGTGCGCTCGGGATGCGCGCGCACATGCCAGCCCAGCACTTCCGGCAGCGTCAGCGCATCCGCCGGTTCGGCCTGTACCCAGGTCGGCGCTTCGTCCCTGATGATGTGCGCAGGCTGCGCCATGGCCGGGGTAGCGGCCAGCACCGCCTGCAGCAAATCGCGCGGAGTCTCGGCAGTGGCCAGCACCCGCTCCGGCAGGCTGACCCCGAAGACCTGATCGAGGCGCGTGAGCAGCTCCACCCGCCCGAGGCTGTCGAAGCCCAGATCGCGTTCGAGAGAACTGTCCAGCGTAAGCTGAATGGCTTCTTCCGGGCGCGAGTGCAGCTCGGCTGCGAGCCGCCGGATGGTTGCCAGCAATATGCCTGAGGTGTCATTCGTCGCGTTCGTCATGCGCTCCCCGTCATTCCCGCCCTTCGACAGGCTCAGGATAAACTGACCTGCGGTCAGGCGGAAATCCAGCAAGGACAAATATCCCGCGAAGCGGAATACCGTTTACTTAGCACTCAACTGTTCGCCCTGAGGTATCGAAGGGCATGCATCGGGTGGTTCGATACCTCACCACGAACGGTCTAATGAAAAATTTGGGTTTACGGCAGTAATGGTCAACAATATCCACCAGCCCGCCCACAACCGTCAAGAAAAAACATGCGCCCTTCCCTTGCCAAAAACGTCGCACCCCGCGAAGTCTGGGCTTGGGCCATGTACGATTTCGCCAACTCCGGCTATACCACGGTGGTCATCACCGCGATCTTCAACGCCTATTTCGTCTCGGTGGTAGCGGACAACCAGCCTTGGGCGACGTTCGCCTGGACGGCTGCGCTCGCGGTTTCCTATGCCGCGATCATGTTTACCGCGCCGCTCATCGGCGCTTACGCGGATGCGTATGCCGCCAAGAAAAAACTGCTCGCGTTGACCACCGTCGGCTGCGTCATTTTCACAGCGCTGCTTTCACTGGCCGGGCCGGGCAGCCTGTGGCTGACGATCCCGTTGATCGTGCTGTCCAATTTCTTCTATGGCAGCGGCGAGAATATCGTTGCGGCCTTCCTGCCGGAACTGGCGCGCGGGCGTTCGCTCGGCAAGGTGTCGGGATGGGGCTGGAGCCTCGGCTATGTCGGCGGGTTGGTCAGCTTGGGCGCGTGCCTCGCTTACGTGACCTGGGCGCAGGGACAGGGGCAGCAGGCGGCGGATTTTGTGCCGGTGACCATGCTGATTACTGCAACATTGTTCGCGATCTCCAGCCTGCCGGTTTTCCTGTTCCTCAAGGAGCGCGCGGTTCCGCAGCCGCATTTGCAGGGGCTAAACCTGATGCAGGAATCTTTCGCGCGGCTCGGGCAGACGCTCGCTCACGCGCGGAATTACCGCGACCTGCGGCGCTTTTTGATCTGCACGGTGTTTTATCAGGCGGGCATCCAGACGGTAATCACGCTCGCCGCGATCTACGCGCAGCAGGCGATGCACTTCACCACCCAGCAGACCATCATGCTGATTCTCGTGGTCAACATCACCGCCGCCGTCGGCGCTTTTTTATTTGGACACCTGCAAGACCGCATCGGCCACATTCCCGCCATCGCCTTAACGCTGGTCGGCTGGATCGTGATGGTCGGCCTGGCATGGGGCGCGGAAGGCCACGGAATGTTCTGGGTAGCGGCCAATCTCGCGGGGATCTGCATGGGTGCCAGCCAGTCCGCCGGGCGCGCGCTGGTGGGGCTGTTGAGCCCGGCCACACGGCGCGCCGAGTTTTTTGGGCTGTGGGGGCTAGCAGTCAAGCTCTCGGCGATATTGGGGCCGCTGACTTATGGTGCAGTGAGCTGGATTTCGCAGGGCGACCACCGCCTCGCGATGCTGATCACCGGCAGTTATTTCGTCGCAGGATTGGCGATATTGGCGGGAGTAGATGTCAGGCGCGGCAGGCGCGCGGCGCTTGCGACTTCAAGCACTAAATTGCACGGCAAATAAATCATCTGTGCTGCATAAACCGCTTTTCAAAAAGGCCAGCCAACATTTCGTCATTCCGGCGCAGGCCGGAATCCAGTATTTCGCATGGATTCCCGCCTGCGCGGGAATGACGGCCTAAATGGGTTATTTGGAATTAAAAACGATTACTGTGTTGGCTTCGTCTTCGCCGCCTTGCACTTCTCTGCTTGATGCAAATTGCTACAGCGTCCAGGGATTGAGCAGCAGCGGGTAGGGCGCGAAGTCCTGCGCGTTGCGGGTGACGATGGTGAGGCCGTGGCATTGCGCGGTAGCCATCAGCAGCGAATCCATCACCGGCAGCGGCTGGCCCGCCAGTTCGGTGTGCGCGGAAATTTGCGCCCACACATGCAGCGCTGCCGCGTCGAGCGGCAGGATGCGCCCGGCGAAGCGCTGTTCCACCTTGCCCAGCCAGTTGGTGAGCTTCTGGCTGCGGCGCGGGTCGGCGGCGCGCAGCTTGAGGATACCTTTCTCGATTTCGCCTAGCGTGATCACGCTGAGGTAGAGGCTGGCTTCGTCCTGTTCATCCAGCCAGTGGATGACCTGCTGCGCGGGCGCCCGTTTGGCATATTCGGACAGCGCGCAGGTGTCAAGCAGCCAGCTCATGGCTGCACCCCGGAAAAATCTTCCGTTCGTGATGAGCCTCCTGAGGCATCGAAGGGCGAACCATGAGCGGAATGCATCTTAAAATCGGCATGTTCACTGACTCGTCCTCCGACAAGCCTGTCCTGAGTTGAGTCGAAGGGCTCAGGGCGAACGGAGTGGTTTGGGGATTTCATAGTTCGACGTTGCGCCCGGTGTCGCGGCTGCGGGCGAGGTCGAGGTCTTCGATGGCGAGGTCGGGTTGCAGCAGCGCGGCGGAGAGCTTGCCTTTGCGCCGCGTGAGACTGGCGTATGCTTCCGCCGACACCACCACCGCCGCCGGTTTTCCGTGTACCGTGACCGTTTGCGCATCGCCGCCCGCCGCCCGTTTCACGAGCTGGCTGAAATTGCCCTTCGCTTCCTGTAGTTGCCATTCGCTGCGCATGATTTCCTCCGTTGATAATTCTGGCCAGACTGGACAGAATTTAGCACAAAGCCCGCAGGTTGGCTATGGGTAACTTCAATGGGTCATTTTGCCCCCTCGGCTTCGCTCGGGATAAACTCCGGGAAAAATTTTGAAGTGTGGCAAGATTCCTCACTTCATTCGGGATGACAGGTTTTGCGCATAAACCTGGGCTTCGTACATCCGTTATGGTTCGATACCTCACCACGAACGGATGTACCCTGTGCTTAGCGGAGTCGAAGCATCGGCCCGAACGTATGCTTGTCGAGAATTATGCAATGCTCAAGGTGTTGTTGTATCACATTGAATTTCCGCTTTTCAGCAGGCAATATGACATACGGCAATGTGCCAGAAGTGGAAGTTCAGGAGTTTTGTGGCGATGGTCTGCTACTCGGCCATAGCTGCCGGTGGATTCCGAATGGGCCAACGACCGGTATGGAATCGTCACCGGCCATAGGTTACAGCGGGCTGACATATTGAGCGAGAGGAAGCGACTGACCTGAAGGTCAGCCGCAAACCCATTGGTTATATCTCGGTTTGTTCGGAAATTTCCAGTGCATCGTCGACTTCAATCCCCAGGTATCGCACGGTGCTTTCCAACTTCGTGTGGCCCAGCAATAGTTGCACTGCCCGCAAGTTCTTGGTTCGTCGGTATATCAGGGTGGCTTTGGTCCGGCGCATCGTATGCGTTCCATAGGCGGCTGGATCAAGACCAATAGCGGCGACCCATTGATGAACGATCCTAGCGTATTGCCGGGTTGAAACATGCGGTGAGCTTTGCAACCGACTTGGGAACAAGTGCTGTTCCGACTTCAGGTTAGCCTTGGCAATCCATGCGGCGACCGCGCTTCTGGTATCTTCCGTTAATTCAAACTGCACTGGCTTCTGCGTCTTTCGTTGTATGACCATCGCTCGCGTCAAAATTTGGTTGCCGTGAGCAATGTCCCGGACCCGTAGGTTTACCAGATCACAGCCTCGCAGTTTGCTGTCGATGGCCAAGTTAAACATTGCCAGATCACGGATACGTTTACCGAGTTGCAGATGAATACGAATGGCCCAGATGTCCTTAAGCTTCAGTGGTGGCTTCTGCCCGATCAGCTTGCCTTTATTCCAGGGTTCACGGGATTGAGAGATTTCCATTTCAGACTCCTCGTTGAATGAACGGAGTCTGATTCTGCGGTTTAGCTTAACTACTGTCGGCTCCCAAATGGGAATACACCTACGCGAAAAGTGCTCTGCGCCAGAAGCTGGTTGTCAAATGCTGTTTCAATATCTATGTAACTACCAGCCTGTAGCCTACCCCAACCTCAGTCACCAAAATTTGTGGACGTGTTGGATCTTTTTCCAGTTTGTGCCGTAAATTTCCCATATAGATGCGCAGATAGTGGGCGCGATCCACATAGCTTGGCCCCCAGACCTCCTTGAGCAGGAACTGGTGTGTCAGTACTTTGCCAGCATGCTTGATCAGCGCCGTTAACAAGCGATATTCAATCTGGGTGAGGTGAACTTCCGCGTCGCCGACGGTGACCTTGCGGTGGACCATGTCCACCTTCAGATTGTCCACAGAGAACACGCCATCCGTCTCCCCATCTGATGTTGTGGATACATGACGTAATGCCACTCGAATTCTGGCCAGCAATTCACCTGCACCGAAGGGTTTGACCAAATAATCGTCAGCACCCGCATCCAGTGCGGCGATCTTGTCGCTTTCCTGCGACCGGGCGGACAGGATGAGAATGGGAACCGAAGACCATGCGCGCAACTCTTTGACCACCTCTATGCCATCCATGTCAGGCAGTCCGAGATCGAGAATGATCAGATTGGGTTTGCGCGTCGCTGCTTCGGTCAGCCCCTGCTTGCCGGTTTCCGCCTCGAATACCTGATAGCCTTCCGAGACCAGCGTAGCCCGCAGGAAGCGGCGTATCTGCACCTCATCTTCGATGACGATGACGGTTGCGGAATTATTCATTATTGAACAGCTTCTTCATTGTCGATCAATGGCGCTTCGGTCAATGGCAATGCAAAGTGAAATGCAGCGCCTCCAGAAGGCGGATTATCCGCCCATATCCGTCCGCCGTGCGCTTCCACGATGGATTGGCAGATGGTCAGGCCCAGCCCTGCGCCGCCCTGGTTGCCCTCGCTGGCGACGCGGTGAAATTTTTCGAAGATGCGCTTTTCTTCCCCAGCCGGAATTCCATGCCCACGATCAGAAACAGTCACAACCAATTCGTTCTGCTCGCTTCTCGCAGAAATCTCAATGGGGGTTCCGGGCGGTGTGTACTTCACGGCGTTTTCCACCAGGTTGGCAAACACCCTCTCAATTAGCAGGCTGTCGATTTCGACCAGCGGCAAGTCGCGCGGCAGCTTGACGCTGACCGGATGATCAGCCAAACGCGAACTCAGCCCCGCCAGCGCGCCGCCGACCACTTCTTCCAGCGGTTGCCATTGCCGATTCAGCACGATGGTTCCCGACTGCAACCGCGCCATGTCCAGCAGGTTGTTGGCTAGCCCTGCCATGCGCGTGGCCTCGTCGTAAATAGCCTGACTGAGTTCGTGGCGCGCGCGGCTATCCAGCCTGTCGCTATCCCGCACCAAGCTGCTGGATGCGCCGACAATCGCCGCCAACGGGGTGCGCAAGTCGTGCGAAATCGCCGACAGCAGCGAGTTGCGCAACTGCTCTGTTTCTATTTTTAGCTGGGCGCTGTGCGCTTCCGCCGCCAGCCTGACCCGTTCCAGCGCCAGCGCGATCTGGGTGACGAATGTTTCCAGCAGCCGCTGCTGCTCAGGTAGCGCAAGTTTCGCCGGGTTGAGCGGCAGCAAGGCCAGCACGCCTATCATCCCGGAAGACGCCTTCAGCGGCAGGTAAACCATTTCGCCGCCCGGCAGGGTGTCCGTGCCTTGCCCCGCCATCTGCTCATGGTCGTACACCCATTGCGCCACACTCAGGTCGCTGCCGTGGCAGGATTGCGCGATCCCCTCGCATCTTGGGTAAACGATGCGCCCGGTTTCGTTGGGCAACAATATCGCTGCCTGCGCTTCGAACACGTCGGACACATGCTTGACCGCAATGCGCAGGATGTTTTCCTCGCCGCGCGTCGCGGCCAGTTCCCTGCTCATTGCGTACAGCGAGGCGATCCGGCGCTCGCGGTGACCGGCGATCCTGGCCTGATGATGGATGCTCGCCGTCATGCTGCTGATTACCAGCGCGACCAGCAACATGACGGCGAAAGTAACCATGTACTGCGTATCGGAAACGGCAAAGCTGAAGCGTGGCGGCACGAAACAGAAATCGAACAACATCACGCTCAGGAACGAACTCAGCACCGACGGGCCTCGCCCATAGCGCGCGGCGACCGCCACTACGCCCAGCAGATAGACCATGATCAGGTTAGCCAGGTCAAAACGGTCAAGCATGAACCATGCGATGGCTGTGCAAATGGCCGTCGCGGCAAGCGCCCAGGAATAACCTTCGCGCCATTTGAATAGCGGGCGCGGCTCTTCGGATGCCAGTCCAAGATACAAACGGCTGCGCGAGAAATAGGGATTCGCCCCCGCTTGCGACAAGAAATTCGATTCCTTGCCCACCACGTGAATGTCTATGTCGCGTGCCTGGCGCACGATGGTGTCCACCATCGAGCCAAACAGCCAGCGCTTCCATCCGGACAGGGTCGGCTTGCCCAATACAATACGAGTGGCGTTGCGGGTGCGCGCATAGGCGATTACTTCATCGGTCAGCTTCTGCCCGCTCAGCGTCACCGTCTCCGCGCCCAATTCCTCCGCCAGTTTCAATGTGCGCAGTATCGCGTCGCGCTGCTCGCGGGACAGGCGCAACAGCTTCGTCGTCTCGACATACACCACAATCCACTCCGCCTTCAGCAACTGCGCCAGACGGTAGGCCGCGCGCACCAGATTCTCCGCCGCGCCGCCCGGCCCGATACAGACCAGCATGCGCTCTTTCACCTGCCATACATCCTGTATGGCGTGGTCTTCGCGGTAGTCCCGCATCTGCGCGTCTACGCGATCCGCCGTGCGCCGCAGTGCCAGCTCGCGCAACGCGATCAGGTTGCCCTTGCGGAAAAAGTTCTGCGCCGCGCGTTCCGCCTGCTGCGGCAGATAGACCTTGCCTTCCTTCAGCCGCTGCAACAGTTCGTCCGGCGGCAGATCGATCAACTCGATCTCGTTGGCTTCCTCCAGCACCGCGTCTGGCACAGTCTCCCATACCGGGATGCCGGTGATCTGCGACACCACGTCGTTTAGGCTTTCGATGTGCTGGACGTTGATCGCGGTATAGACGTCGATGCCCGCCTCCAGCAACTCCTCCACGTCCTGCCAGCGCTTAGGATGGCGCGAACCGGGCGCATTGCTGTGCGCCAGTTCGTCCACCAGGATCAACGCGGGCTTGCGCTTGAGCGCGGCATCCAGATCAAATTCGCGCAATTGCGTATTGCGATATTCCACCCGGCGCGGCGGCAACACCTCAAGACCTTCCAGCAACTGCTCGGTCTCGGCGCGCTTGTGCGTTTCCACATAGCCCGCCACCACGTCCAGCCCCTCGGTACGCCGCTCGCGCGCGGCCAGCAGCATGCCGAAGGTCTTGCCGACACCGGCGCAAGCGCCGAAGAAAATCTTCAAGCGACCACGGTGGCGCTTGGCTTCGGCAAGCTGCACGCGCTCCAGCAGCGCATCGGGGTCGGGGCGTTGGTCGCTCATGGTTTGGACAACCTGCGCTGCCACGCCTTGCCCAGCATAGATAAACGGGTGCTCAGGCTTTTCTGGTCATCGGACAGCACGTCCATCACATCGGATAGCTGCTTAGATTTGAGTATGGCAAGCAACATAAACAATGCCACGATCAGCGTGACAACGAAGAAATAGGTCAGCCGCTCGAAAATGGGGGCATCCGCCTCGGCAATGAGATTCATACCGAGAAAACCGGTGACCACCGTGCCAACCATACTGAACGTAGTCACCACGGTAAGACGAACGATAGTAGTGGACTGCTGACGCTGCGCATTGCTGTCGAGATATTGGCTCATGTCCCGCAGCTCCTCTTTTACCTCCAGGTACAGGGCATCGTTGCGCAGATGCTCACTACACATGCGGTAGAGCGCCTGTACATGGGATCGCTCCGACAACTCGTGGAACCAGTAACGGTGGGTGAAGCGCAAAAAAGCCTCGAATCCGGCGTAAATCCTGCGCCGGAAACGGCTGATGGACTGCGGCAGATGGATGTCCAGATCATGCACCGCATCCACCATCCGATCAGAAAACACCAACAGCGATGCGCGGTGAAAATGCGCAATCATGAACAACAAAACGTATTGGTGACGGAACTGAGCCAGGATGCCACGCGTCCGGTCATGAAAATAATCGGCACGCGCATCCCCGGCTACGATGAAAGCGCGGCCGGTGCAGAGAAAGCGGGTGTTGGGGCCAGCCTCGGTATCGGTCCAGAAGCGGTCATAGCAATAGCGCGACTCGAACCCGTCTACATCATGATCGTGCGTCGGCAATGCATCATCGGGATGCAGGGTGGCAACCATGCCGAGCCGCAGCCAGTCTTCACGGCTGATGCCACGCGGGTTGTCCACCGCCAGAAAGGCCATCAACGGCATGCGGTGGTATTCGATCTGGCGGTAACGCAGAAGGCCGGTTTCCTCCGATGGATCCAGCACCAGTGGACGCAGCAGAAAATCCCAGTGCGCGGAAATGCCCGGCGAACGGTGCTTGCGAGTATAGGAGAGAAATTTTTCCCGGTTGGCCGAATCGGATGCCGCGAGTACCGCGCCGTCAGCTGACAACCATTCGGCGCTATACGCATTGTGTTTGCCATGTCCGTCGTTATCCCAGCCTGTCGGGTAAGCGCGTCCAAAGCGGTACAACAAATCGCACACTACGGCAAACGGCAGGTCTGTGGCGGACAACTCCACCTTTAGGAAAGCTACGTTGATGTCGTCGAAAAACCACAGTTCGATATGTTCCACGGACAGCGTGATGGGTGTCTCGCCTTCGCGCAACACCAGCCGCAAAGCATCAACACCGCGCCGCCGGAATATCTTGATCGCAGAGCCGCCAGCCGGATCATCGGCATCATGAGACATACGACTGTGGCTTTCGCCGTAGATGAAGCGCTGCACATAAGGCAGGAAGGCGACGAATTCCTTGTAGTGCCTCTCCTCGAAATCAAGCTCCTCAGCCTGAAACCGGTCTTTCAGTCTGCGCCATGGATTACCTTCGCCGCCCTGTGCCAATAATTCCCAGTGTGGTTGTACATCCGCAAGCGGCATCAGTTGCACCGGCCAGAACAGCACCTCGCGGAAATGGCGGACAGTATGATCTGAAGCGACAGCGGTCATCATAGGTTCTAGTTTACAGGTGTGTACGTCTTGTGCCCACGCGGACACCGTCGATTATATTCCAGCGCCACGCCGCATACAGGTGCGTGTGCCGAGAAAAATGCAACATGACTCATTGGGATTGTTGCGCAAGATAATGCTTAATATCGCGAATCAAATGTTGCATATCCCCGCGCAGCCTCCAGCCTTGGCTCAGGCGCGTTTCGATTTCGTGGACTTGATCGAGAGTAAGTGGCGCTGGTTCTTTGTGCTCAAGATAGCTCTGGCAGTAACCGCAAATATGATCATTTGATTTACTCGGAACATTTATTTTCAATACATGAACATTCGTTTTCATTACAAAGCTCCCGATTAAAACTGTATTAACCTGAAAAAAACAGTACGGCATTATCGTGCAGCATGATCATCGCGTGTCATTGCAGCGGTTTTCCGGCATCTGCAGGTCGGCTTGCGTGTTTGCAACGACACAATGACATAGGTCATTACAAGCGGAAAACAGATGGCGAGCAAGGTCAACAACGGATCCAGGATGCTGTCCATAATTCAGGCGGCGCACCTGAGCAGCCCGTCACGGCGCGAGGCAAGGTCGATTTTTCCAGCATTTGCGACTGTCAGAATGGCGGAAACAATGCCGTCATAGTGAAGGGCATCCGCTGTCACTTCGAGGCGAACGTGCATTTCATTTTGGGCAGCAGACTGCTCACAGTGACAATCTTCCAGCTCGATGGCGCACAGGCGATGCGCCATTGGTGTAATCACGACACGTTCTCCACCTGCAATACAAACTGCCTTGCGCACTGCCATGGCTTCCGACTCTCTCAATACTGTGGTGATTCGTTTCATACCATCCTCCTTCTTTGGATGGACGGCATGCTAAGAGAAACAGTATAAAAACAGGATAAATTGTTGGCTGCCAAGTGTAAAAAAAGTATCAAGAATCAGTTTCCAAAAAACGCCAAGCGTCCAAATCTTTACCTGAATGTAAAAATGCGCATAGCGGGATCGGCCATTATGCGCATTCTCCTAAAGTAGGGCAGGATTCATCCCGCCCTGATTTAAATTAAAACGCGTGGGTCAAAGACAATGCTGTAGTGCCCTGGCCCAGTTTTTTGCCCGTAGCGCTACCGACTGACGCTGTGTAGAAAGAGCTGGCATTGGTGCTGGTGTATGCCAGGCCAAGCACATAACCGCTGATATCCTTGGTCACGCCCAGTTTGTAGTCGGTATAGGTCGGTGTGCCAAGTGCAGCTGCACCCGCAGTAAATGCTGCCAATCCTGCTGCATAAGTCCCCTTGTAGGTTTGTTTGCCCACATGCGCCGCGACGGTAAAACCGCTATCGGCAATCGGATAACTGGCCGTCAAGTCCAGGTAGTTCGTGCCTTGTGCGCCGGGGATCGTCAAGAACGCCCCCAAGCCGTAGGAATACTTGAGCGTGACCCATTTGTAGCCGATCGCACCGTAGATCTCGTCGGTATCCGCCTTGGCCACATTACCGGGAACAGCAGCCACGCTGCTGGCTGCCGGGTTATAGGAACCGGGATAGTTGTAACGGATGAAACCGACATCGTAGGTGAAATCGTCGGCGAAGCTGTTCCTGAAACCAAAGTAAGTGTCCAGTTCCAGACTGGCACTACCAGTACCATTCATACCACCCGTATCACTAATCCAGCTGATATTGGAACCCCATACGCCCGCATAAAAGCCGCTGGCATGCGCATAATCGAAGCCGCCCTGGATGGCCGGTTTATGCGAAGTTTGCGAGATACCGCGCCATACATAGTCGCTCACCAGCCCGACGTTGGCGGTAACGGTATGCGGGGATGCAGGTGCGTCGGCCGCCATTGCCACGCTTGGTACAGCCAGTGCTGCCAATATAAAAGAGTTCAATATTTTATTTTTAAACATTTTCGTTCCTTTGGTTGATTAATGAAAAAATGTGTACGTCTAAATTTAGTGTGCTGCATCTAATGCCAGATTGAGTTCCAGAACATTTACCCGAGGCTCGCCAAAAATGCCAAACTGGCGACCTTCGGTGTGTTCCGTCATCAGTTTGCGCACGACATTAGGGTTGATGTTGCGCACCCGCGCCACGCGGGCAATCTGGTATTCGGCTGCCGCCGGGCTGATATGCGGGTCGAGGCCGCTGCCGGAGGCGGTCACCAGGTCGACCGGAACCGTGGCGGTGTTGCCGGGATCGGCATCGCGCAACGCCTGCACGCGCGCCTTCACCGCGTCCATCAGCGCCGGATTAGTCGGTCCCAGATTCGAGCCGCTGGAAGCGCCTGCATTATTCGGCACTGGGCCGGTCGCCGAGGGGCGGCCCCAGAAGTATTTTGGATCCGAGAACGACTGGCCGATCAAGCTGGAGCCGACGGTTTTGCCGTCCTTGACGATCAGGCTGCCGTTGGCCTTGTCGGACATGGTCGCTTGCGAGATGCCCGTGACCAGCAGGGGATAGGCGATGCCGGTGACCACGGTAAGCACTGCGAAGCTGATGATAGCGGGACGAAGTTCTTTGAGCATGATGTTTCCTTTCTTAAGCCAGGTTCAAGGCGACAAGCAGCATGTCGATCAACTTGATGCCGATGAAGGGGACGACGATGCCGCCCAGTCCGTACACCAGCAGGTTGTTGCGCAGCAGCACGTTGGCACCGATCGCCCGATACCGGATGCCCTTCAGCGCCAGCGGAACCAGCGCGATGATGACCAGCGCGTTGAAGATCACTGCGGACAGGATGGCGCTGGACGGTGTCGCTAGCCCCATCACGTTGAGTCCGCCGAGCGCCGGATAGGTGGAGGCAAATGCCGCCGGAATAATGGCGAAATACTTGGCCACGTCGTTGGCTATGCTGAAGGTGGTCAGCGCGCCGCGCGTCATCAGCATCTGCTTGCCGGTCTCGACGATCTCGATCAGCTTGGTGGGGTTGGAATCCAGATCCACCATGTTGCCCGCTTCCTTGGCGGCCTGCGTGCCGGTGTTCATCACCACCGCCACGTCGGCCTGCGCCAGCGCCGGGGCGTCGTTGGTGCCATCGCCGGTCATCGCCACCAGCCGGCCCTGCGCCTGGTGTTCGCGGATCAGCTTCAATTTCGCTTCCGGCGTGGCCTCGGCGAGGAAGTCGTCCACACCCGCTTCTGCCGCGATGGCGGCAGCGGTGAGGCGGTTGTCGCCGGTGATCATGATGGTCTTGATGCCCATGCGGCGCAGTTCGGCGAAGCGCTCCTTGATACCGCCCTTGACGATGTCCTTGAGCTCGATCACGCCCAGCACCTTTGCGCCATCCGCCACCACCAGCGGCGTGCTGCCGCGGCGAGCGACGCTGTCCACGATGGCATCCACGCCAGGCGGGAAGCTGCCGCCGAGACTGATGACATGATTGCGGATGGCATCGGTCGCCCCTTTGCGTATCTGGCGTTTGCCGATATTGACCCCGCTCATGCGCGTCTGTGCGCTGAACGGCACGAAGGTTGCGCCCAGTTCATGGATATTTCGTTCGCGCAGGGCGAATTTCTGCTTCGCCAATACCACGATGCTACGCCCTTCCGGCGTTTCGTCGGCCAGCGAAGCGAGCTGCGCCGCGTCGGCCAGCTCGGCCTCGGTCACGTTGGCAGCATGCAGGAAATTGCTGGCCTGGCGGTTACCCAGGGTGATGGTGCCGGTCTTGTCCAGCAGCAATACATCTACGTCGCCCGCCGCTTCCACGGCACGACCGCTGGTTGCGATCACGTTCTTCTGCAGCATGCGGCCCATGCCGGCCACGCCGATGGCGGACAGCAGACCGCCGATGGTGGTGGGAATCAAACACACCAGCAGCGCCACCAGCACGGTGATGCTGACCGGTTGTCCCGCACCAGCCGTCTCGACGCTGTAGATTGAGAACGGCAGCAGTGTGACGGTGGCCAACAGAAAGATCAGCGTCATCGCCACCAGCAGGATGGTGAGCGCGATCTCGTTGGGCGTCTTCTGGCGCTTCGCGCCTTCCACCATCGCGATCATGCGGTCCAGGAATGACTCGCCCGGATTGGTGGTGATGCGCACTACCAGCCAGTCGGACAGCACTCGAGTGCCGCCTGTAACTGAACTGAAGTCGCCGCCGGACTGGCGGATCACCGGCGCGCTCTCGCCGGTGATGGCGCTCTCGTCCACCGAGGCCACGCCTTCGATCACGGTGCCGTCGCCGGGGATGAAGTCACCGGCTTCCACCACGACCAGATCGTCCTTACGCAGCCCGGAGCCGGGCTCACTGACGAACTTGCCGCCATAGTGCGGGTCGGCCTTGGTCAGCTTCTTGGCCATGATGTCGCGCTTGGCGCTGCGCATCGCGGCGGCCTGCGCGCGGCTGCGGCCTTCCGCCAGAGCTTCGGCGAAGTTGGCGAACAGCACGGTGAACCACAACCACAACGTGATCGCCAGGATGAAGCCGACCGGCGCTTCGCCGTTGCCGCCCAAGGCCTGGAAGAACAGCGCCGTGGTCAGCATGCTACCCAGCCACACCACGAACATCACCGGGTTCTTCATCTGCTGGCGCGGGCTTAGTTTCTTGAACGAGTCCACCACCGCCTGTTTGACGATATCGCGATCAAACAGGGAAAACGGAATTGCTTTGGTTGTCATGTAAATCTCCTTAATGAACGCTGATCATGTTCAGGTGTTCGATCACCGGGCCCAGTGCCAGTGCAGGCACGAAAGTCAGCGCGCCTACCAGCAGCACCGTGCCGATCAGCAGCCACACAAACAGCGGCGAATGCGTCGCCATGCTGCCCACACTGGCGGGTAGGCGTTTCTTAGCCGCCAGCGAACCGGCCAGCGCCAGCACCGGGATCATCAGCCAGAAGCGTCCGGCCCACACGGCGAAGCCCAGTGCGCTGTTATAGAACGGCGTATTTGCCGAGATGCCCGCGAAGGCGCTGCCGTTGTTGGCGGTGGCCGACGAGAATGCGTACAGCACCTCGCTGAAGCCATGCGCGCCTGGGTTGTAGATGCTGCTCTTGCCCACGCCCAGCATGACCGCCAGCGCCGTTCCGCCGAGAATGATCAGCGGCGGGATCAGGATTACCAGCGACGCCATCTTGATGTCGAACGCCTCGATCTTCTTGCCCAGATACTCCGGCGTGCGGCCTATCATCAGGCCGGCGAGGAACACCGCGATCACGGCATACACCAGCATGCCGTACAGGCCGGAGCCGACACCGCCGAACACCACTTCGCCCAGTTGCATCTGCGCCAGCGGCACCAGCCCGCCCAGCGGCGTGTAGGAATCGTGCATGGAATTGACCGCACCGCAGGAAGCCGCCGTGGTGATGGTGGCGAACAACGCAGAGTTGACGATGCCGAAGCGCGTCTCCTTGCCTTCCATGTTGCCACCGGATTGCGTGGCGGATGCACTCTGATCCACACCCAACGCCGTAAAGGCGGGGTTGCCCTGCTGTTCGGCGTATTCAGCCACGGTGAGGAAACCGACGAACAGGATAGTCATCGACGCGAGAATCGCCCAGCCTTGACGCGTATCACCCACCATGCTGCCGAAGGTGTAGCACAGCCCAGCGGGGATGATGAAGATCGCCAGCATCGCCAAGAAGTTGGAGAAGGGGGTTGGGTTCTCGAACGGGTGCGCCGAGTTGGCATTGAAGAAGCCGCCGCCGTTGGTACCCAGTTGCTTGATTGCCTCTTGCGATGCGACCGGCCCCATGGCGAGGGTCTGCTCGGTCACTACGACATTTTCGGTGACGGCATTGCCGGCCTTATCCTTGACCTGATTGCCGGCATCGTCCAGTTTCGGCTGCTCGTAACTCACGCTTTCTGTCAGCGTCGCTTTTTCGTAGGCGGAAAAATTCTGCACCACGCCCTGGCTGACCAGCACCAGCGCCAGCACTGTGGAGATGGGCAGTAGGATGTACAAAATGCTGCGCGTCATATCCACCCAGAAGTTGCCTATGGTCTCGCTCGTGTGGCGCGCGAAGCCGCGTATCAGTGCGATGACGACAGCCATGCCGGTGGCGGCGGAGAAGAAGTTCTGTACCGCCAGCACCAGCATCTGCGTCAGGTAGCTCATCGTGGTTTCGCCCACGTAGCCCTGCCAATTGGTATTGGTGACGAAGCTCAACGCGGTGTTGAACGACGAGTCGGGCGTGACTGCACCAAAGCCCTGCGGGTTCAGCGGCAGCATGCCTTGCACGCGTTGCAACAGATAGACAGCCAGCACGCCCAAGAGGCTGAACCACAAAGCGGCCATCGCGTAGCGCGTCCAGCGCATCTCCTGCTTGCTGTCCACGCCGCACAAGCGGTAGAAAAAGTTTTCGGCAGGCTGCATCCAGCGCACGAATGCGGGCAACTTGCCTTCGTAAACCCGCACCATGTAAGAGCCCATGGGTTTGGCAAATGCCAGCAGGACGCCCAGGTACAGAGCGATTTGTAGGATTCCGTTCATCATGAGAACAACTCCGGTTTAAGTAAGGCAACCACGAGGTAAACCACCAGGAAAAGCGCCGCGACGGCACCGACGATATAGAAGGTCATGATGGCCTCCTCAATTTTTCAATACCGTATACCAGCAGCACTGTCAGGCCGTAGATGGCCAAGATCGTTAACAGGAATATCCCGTCGTTCATTTCATTTCTCCTTGCAGTTAAACGTGGAGCGCATGGTAAGGAAATGAAAATTAAAACGGTGTAAAGACTAGTTCCAAGCGTATAAAGAATGCGTAAAGATTTTGCCTTGGTTTGGAAGCAAACTCGGCTTTGTTGAATGTCAGATTTCAGGAGAACTTGAATTCAGGAAATGGTCGATAGCACGCGGTCGCGTATTGAGAAAACTACTGACTGTGGTGATTCCCACACCTTTGTCCGGTGATGATTCCATACCGGTCGTTGGCCCATCTGGATGCCACCGGCAGCTATGGCCGATGAGAAGACAGTCGAGGCGCACAGCCAGAGCTTCTGCTTCGGGTCGATTCTACCCTTGGCGAACAACTGTTTTCTGGAAGTGAAGATTCGACGGCTGATTCTCTCTGATGAAATAAATTCAGGAATTGCGCTCGGCGCAATTGAACCTGGAAACTTATGCAGCATCATGGGGTAGCGGTAATCACGGCAAGCTGTCGATGAACCGCTTCATGGAAACCTTGAGCGCCGTGAAATTCGGGTTGTACATCAAGCGCCGCAAGGTGCCAGCTTTTAGGTTTGCCTCGGTGGTTTCACCCAGCAATGCTTGCTCCGGATGCTGGATGCAAGCAGCGTATTTTTCCATGTCTCCCGGGTAGTAATGGATGCAATTGGAATAATTTCCCGCCGCTCCGTAGTGTGGGTCATCGGACGGCAACACGATGGAGGTGTGCGCGGAGCTTAGTATTTTCTGCTCGGGCAATACGCTATTCACCAGTTCAAGTTTTTCAACCGGAATGCCGGGCGGAAATTTTCCCGTGTCGGTGGTGTACAGCACCAGCCTGCTGGAAGGATGGCGCGCATGCGCCATAAAATCCAAGGTTGCCGGAGTATTGGCGGTGGTGTCGTCCTGGCTGGCTGCGGCAAATACCGGGATAGTTACTTCATGCCCGTGCAACAATGCATCCAGTTTTTTCGTCAGCGCGTGCGTTTGGGCGACGGCATTTTTGGGGAGCGACTCATATTTGTAGGAACTCCTGTCCGGCCTGATGCCGACCCATTTCGCAGGCGGAACCAGCCAGCTATACAGCCTGTGCAGGTTTGCCCATGCCGCGCGCGGCGTGATCTCCAGCGCGGGAGAAAACAGGAAGAGGCCGCGCACGCGATCATCGCGCAGGCTCTGGTAAATACTCAGCGTTCCCCCGGTGGAAAACCCGGCCAGATAAACCTCATCGGCTTCTTCCGCGAGCCTGTCGGCGCCATAAACCACGGCCTTGGCCCATTCCCGCCATACTACATCGAGCAAATCGCCGGGCTGCGTACCGTGCCCCGGCAACAATACGGCCATGACGCGGAAGCCGTTCTCCCGAAAAAATTCGGCCAGATAACGCATGAAATAAGGAGAGTCTGTCAGGCCATGCGTGAGCAGCACGCCGCGCCGATAGGTTTTTTGTTGCCCGGCAGAATCGCCCGATGTCGGCTTCAGTTCGAACGGCGCATTGCCGTCAACTATTTTTTCCGGGTTGGCAGTGCCGAGTCGGGAGTGTGCCTGGTTAAGCATTTCCCGTGTGCACGTCACGTAATCAGCAAACGCCGATTGGCTGCCATCGAACCGGCTATTTAAGCCGGACGGCTGGTGACGTGCCTCAAGCGGTGGAGTGGGTATTTTCAAGATACAGATCGCTTAAACCCAAATAATTCATTAGAAAATTCACCCTGCCTCCCCCTTTAAAAAAGGGGGAGGCAGGGGGATTTTTATATTCGTGCGACATTCAAATCCCCCCTCGCCCCCCTTTTTCAAAGGGGAGGTATGCTCCGTTATAGAAAAACTTGCGGGTAATGGATTATCCGGGTTAAACGCTCGTTGCACTAACTGTCCCGATTATTGCGCTGTTCCAGCAGGCGCTCGATGCGATCCAGCCGTGCCGATATTTCCCTGAGCTGGCGGTCGGCTTCTTTCTCCTCCTGCTCCATTTTCTCGACGTCGCCGCCGATGAAGAACGCCGCCATATTGGCGGTCAACAGCGAGATGAGCACCACGCCGAACAGGATCAGCAGCGAACCGAACAATCTTCCCGCCGCGCTGTGCGGAACCACATCGCCATAGCCCACGGTGGCCATCGTCACCCACGCCCACCACATGCCGTCCCATACGGTGCCGATGGAAGGGTCGATGCGCGAAATGATGATGCCGGACAGCACCATCGTGACAAAAGCGACCGTCAGCGTGGCACCGAGCTGATGGCGCGAGAGCAGCTTGCGGACGGTCTTGGACAGGCGTGCCAGTAAAACGATGACCAGCAACAGACGGAAGCTACGCAACAGCCCGATCAGCGGCGCAAACTGCCAGAAGAAGGGCATGCCGCCGGTGATAATGACCAGGTTCATCCAGTTGCCGAACAGATAGGCGCGCCGGTTTTTAACCAAGGCGCTCAGCAGGATAGTTTCGGCAAGGAACGCCAGCCACACCAGCCAGTCGGCAACACGCGCCCACAGCGGGTCGATTGCCTGCGTTTCCTCCAGATACCATTGCAGCAATATCCACAGCGCCACCAGCAGCATCGGCCACTCCAGCCGCCTCGCCCACAATCGCGCGGCAGGTTGCTCGTGCGGTTCGACCCCGGCAATGCCAAGCAGGCGGATGATTCTCATTTAACGGGAAAGCTTTTCCAACCCGCCCATATAAGGACGCAGTACTTCCGGGATCACTACACTGCCGTCGGCCTGCTGATAATTCTCCAGCACCGCGACCAGCGTGCGACCGACCGCGAGGCCGGAGCCGTTCAGCGTGTGCAGCAGCTCCGGCTTGCCCTGCGCGTTGCGGAAGCGCGCCTGCATGCGGCGCGCCTGAAACGCCTCGAAATTTGAGCAGGAGGAAATCTCGCGGTAGGTATTCTGCGCGGGCAGCCACACCTCGATGTCGTAGGTCAGCGCGGCGGAAAACCCCATATCGCCGGTACACAGCTTCACGACGCGATACGGCAGGCCGAGCTTTTGCAAAATCACTTCGGCGTGGCCGAGCAGCTCTTCCAGACCTTCATAGGATTTTTCCGGATGGATGATTTGCACCAGTTCCACCTTGTCGAATTGGTGCTGGCGGATCATGCCGCGCGTGTCGCGCCCGTAGGAACCGGCCTCGCTACGGAAACACGGCGTGTGCGCGACATATTTCAGCGGCAGTTGCTCCAGCGGCACGATCTCGTCGCGCACCATGTTGGTTACTGGCACTTCGGCGGTGGGAATCAGGAACATTCGTTGCTGCCCAACTCCGGTAATAGTTTGTGGCAGAGGCATGCTCAAAAGACCAGCACCAGAGCTTATTTTGCTTGAGTCTGACTTTCCTTGAGAAAGAAGGCCTTGACCTGCATTCGGCCTTGTTGATTCAGTTGTTACCAAATTAATGATTCCAGTTTTTTGGTTACTGCTACTAATTGAATCATGTGGCGCTGAATATAGAAGGCCCTTGGGCTCGGCCCTTACCGAACCAAGGAGCCCAGTCCCCTTGTGGTCAGCATCTTTACTGGTTTCAAGCCCTACCGAATGAAGTAACCCAGTCATTGGCCGCTTAATCTCAAACAAATCCTCCTCGAACTTCGGCAACTGTCCGGTGCCGCGCATCGATTCGGCGTTTACGATGTACGGCACATAGGTCTCGGTATAACCGTGCTTATCGGTATGCGTGTCCAGCATGAATTGCGCCAGCGCGCGGTGCAGCCGCGCCAGCCCGCCTTTCAGCAGCGAAAAGCGCGCGCCGGAAATTTTGGCGGCGGTATCGAAATCCAGCCCTAATTGTTCGCCGAGGCTGACGTGATCCTTTACTTCAAAACCAAATTCTTTTGATGTTTTTGGCACGCCGATTTTGCGCACTTCCTCATTATCGGCTTCCGACTTGCCATGCGGCACGCTCTCGTGCGGCGTATTGGGAATGACGGAGAGGAACGCATTCAACTCATTCTGCACACGTTCGAGATGCGCTTCCAGCTGCTTGAGTTCATCGCCCAGATTCGCCACCTCGGCCATGATCGCCGACACATCTTCGCCCTTGGCCTTGGCCTGCCCGATCAGTTTGGACGAGCTGTTGCGCTTCGCCTGTAATTCCTGTGTGCGCGTCTGGATGGTTTTGCGCTCGGCTTCCAGTTGCGCAAATTTCGCGGTATCCAGCATGTAACCTCGCGTCGCGAGACGTGCCGCCATACCGTTCAAATCGTTGCGCATCAGTTGTATGTCTAACATTTTTTCTCCGCTCTAACGTAGGGTGGGCTATGCCCACCATGCCGGGCACGGCCCGACCTGCCATATTGCACTATTGATGATAAATCCAGCCGGATTATAAATTCTTCACTGGCTGCCGGGGCAGTGTTTTATGCGATTCACTTCGCGCGCGATATTTTCAATCTCCGCAATCTCCTGCCGATGCGTATTGCGATAGCAATCGCGCGCGAGGCGAATTCGTTTGAGGTGCGCTTCCAGATTCGAGGGATCCATCACCGAACCCCAGGTATCCAGTTCACCTCCTGCCACGGGCGCAAGCATGCGCTGGATGATTTGCCTGCCCAGGTCCGTTGTGTAATGCCCCGAATCCGTATACCAGCGCATGACGCTCTTCTTGTCTTCCGAAGCAGGCACCTCTTCGGTGGATACGGCATCGTAGCCGCTGAAGTCCCATAACGGGAAAGTAGCCACACCGGCCTGTTTTGCCTCGTCCCCGTTGATGCGAACCAGCTCGCGCTTCCATTCTTCCCACTGTTCCCATAGCCCGGCAATGGCGAGCGTTTCCCACTGCCGCGCATGTGCGGGGGAAACGAAAAAGTATAAATCGACATGATGCCGATGTGCCATTTGCATCATCGCGCGCAAATCTTCCAGCGAAGACCCCGCCTTGTCTGTCGCGAAAGAAAAACGGCAAGCGGGGTAAGGCAGATATTTTTCCAGCAAATACATGCGCTCGTTGTTGGAAAAATTCTTCCGGTAGGTTCCCGCCAGGCGCGACAGGGTCTGCGGGGTGCGGAAACCGTCGGCATAGCAGCAATCATTTTCGACCGGGGTTTTGCGCCGTACGGCATTCCGCGAATCCGACAGCGTACTGATAGATAGCATCAAATTGTATGGCCGCAACGGACTGTAATTTTCATCGACAAAATCCGTGGGCGGCACGAACAGCGCATTGAAGGCAAAAAAATCCAGCCCCACCACGATCGTCTGCGGTTTGCCATGCTCCAGCACGACCTCCATCAGGCGGCGCGATTCGCGTATCGGCTGGCCAAAGGTCGCCAGATTGAATACGCGCTTTCCCTGGAATACCTGATGATCCCTGCCGATGCCGATGTCCGTGCGTGAAGTGCCCAGTATCACGACATCGGCCTTTGCGCGCGCCAACCCCACCGTCTTGAACACCCGTTCGTTCATCACCAGGATCGGCTGCGACTGTTGAAGCGACAGCTCGCGGTCACGGTAAATCGCATAGGGATCCACCCACCAGTTGAACCCGGCCATCGCTCCCGCCAACAACACGACCGAAGCCAAAAAATGGATGAAATAGCGTCGCATGGTCAGAATTGGAAATAGAGAAAATCGCGCACGCGCGACAAGAAAGAAAGCGAGAGCACAAAGACCAGCCCCGCCACCCATGCGTAACCGGCATTGAACCGCCACTGCAAGCGGCTGGAACTAACCACCTCGCCGGTCTCGCACAACACCGGCTTGAAGCGTCGCGTGAGCTGTTGCACATTAGGCAGCAGCCAAACGATCATCAGCCCGATAATAATGAGGATGAGGGCGCGATCCGGATTGACCTTGGAGAGCGGAGCGAGGCCGTTCATGGATACGCCTTCCAGCCACTGCGGGTGCGTCCCGTGAAGATGCTGCCAAATCGGTTCGGACACGGACAGGCCATTCAGCCCGAACATGCCTGACAACATCGCCGTTGCCGCAGGATAGCTCTCGGAGCGAAAAAATACCCAGGATACAACGACGGCGAAAAAAGTCAGGCCGATGAAAAACAGGCGCGCAAAGCCGCCGCCCTCGCCGATTCCAAGCTTCTGCCTGAATGCGCGCCAAGCATGGTTGATGACGAGATAAATCCCATGCAGCCCACCCCAGATTACGAACGTCCAACCCGCACCATGCCACAAGCCGCCCAGCAGCATGGTGGCCATCAGGTTCAGATGGCGGCGCGTCTTGCCCTTGCGGTTTCCCCCCAGCGGAATGTACAGATAGTCGCGCAGGAACCGCGACAGCGTCATATGCCAGCGGCGCCAGAAATCGATGATGTTGGCCGCCTTGTAGGGAGAATTGAAATTCACCGGCAGGCGCACATTGAACATCAGCGATAACCCGATCGCCATATCCGAATAGCCTGAGAAATCGAAATACAGTTGCAGAGTATAGGCCAGCGCAGCTATCCACGCCTCGAAAAACATCGGCTGCCCACCCTCCGCCACCGCCGAAAAAATAGGCGCCGGAAACTCCGCGAGCGAATCTGCAAGCAACACTTTCTTCGCCAGTCCCAGCACGAAAATCGTCATGCCCAGCGCAAACATTTCACTGTTGAAATGAAAAGTTGAGGGGCGTGCAAATTGGGGCATCATTTCCTTGTGATGCAGTATCGGCCCGGCGATCAAGTGGGGAAAATAAGTGACGAACAGCATGTAGTGGACAAAGTTGTATTCCTTCACCTTGCCTTGGAAGGTATCCACCAGAAAAGCGATCTGGGTAAATGTGAAGAAAGAAATCCCCAACGGCAGGATGATATTTTCCATCTCCCACCGTGTTCCAGCCGCACTGTTGACGCTATCGACAAAGAAGTTCGCGTACTTGTAATAGGCCAGCAGTGCCAGATTGGCCGCAATCGCCGCAAACAGCAGCTGCTTTTTGCGCCGCTCCTCGTGACGCACTCCCGCCTTTGCGATCCATAGCCCGAAGGTATAGTTACACGCAATCGACCCCAGCAGCAGGCCGATATAGGCCGGATTCCAGTAGCCGTAGAAAAACAGGGAAGCCAGCGCCAGCCACCACGCGGCATAGGCGTGGCTGAGCTTTGCCAGCCAGAAGAAACCGAGCAGCACGACCGGCAGGTAAAGGAAAATAAATACGTAGGAATTGAATAGCATTTATCTTGGGAAGCTCAGTTCACCACGAAGACCACGAAGAAAAACAAATTGTTACCATGAAAAGATAAGTCACCTTGCTGGTGAGCATGCAATATCGTGCAACTTTATCCCAAATAATCCATTAGGTCGTCATACCGGCGAAGGCCGGTATCCAGCAATGAAAAATACGCCGCGAAGCGGACAAAACCAAGCTGTTGCCCCACTTGCGTGGGAAATTTTAATCATCTGGATTCCGGCCTTCGCCGGAATGACACAATTTTTCTAATGAACTATCTGGGTTTATGAAAAATCTTCGTGATCTCTGTGTTCTTCGTGGTTCAAATGCGGAATTTAGGTTTACCCACTTTCCCGCTCTTTTTGCACACTGTTATTTTTTTGCTGCCGCATCCGGTTTGCCCGCTTGTTCATCGAGCTTGCGAAGGTGCGCCAGCTTCTCCGCGATCTTCGATTCCAGCCCGCGGTCGGTCGGCTGGTAAAAACTCACCGGCGGCATTCCATCCGGAAAATAATTTTCTCCCGCCGCATAGCCGCCTGTCTCGTCGTGCGCATAGCGGTAGTCCTTGCCGTAATCGAGTTGCTTCATCAATTTTGTCGGCGCATTGCGCAAATGCAACGGCACTTCGCGCGAACCATCTTTCGCTACCCAGGCGCGGGCGGCATTATACGCGACGTATCCCGCGTTCGACTTGGGCGCGCAGGCCAGGTACAGCACCGCTTGCGCCAAGGCCAACTCACCTTCCGGCGAACCCAGCCGCTCATAGGTCAGCGCGGCATCCTGCGTCAACTGGATCGCGCGCGGGTCGGCGAGGCCGATGTCCTCCCACGCCATGCGCACGATGCGCCGCGCGAGGTAACGCGGGTCGGCACCGCCATCCAGCATGCGCACCAGCCAGTACAGCGCGGCATCCGGGTTGGAGCCGCGCACCGACTTGTGCAGCGCGGAAATCTGGTCGTAGAACGCCTCGCCGCCCTTGTCGAAACGGCGCAAATTTTGCGCCAGCGTGTCGTCGAGAAACTTTGTATCGATGTTGCTCACGCCGGCGGTTTGCGCGGCGGTCTGCAACTGTTCCAGCACGTTCAACAGGCGGCGCGCATCGCCGTCGGCGTACCCGATGATGCGTTCGCGCGCATCGTCATCGAACTGCAAATTTTCCAATGCGACCTGCCGCGCACGTTCGAACAACTGCTCCAGCTCTTCGGCAGACAGCGCATGCAGCACATACACTTGGGCGCGCGACAACAATGCGTTGTTGACTTCAAACGACGGGTTTTCGGTGGTCGCGCCGATAAACGTCACCAGCCCCTGCTCGACGAACGGCAGGAAGGCGTCCTGCTGCGACTTGTTGAAGCGGTGTACCTCGTCGACGAACAGGATGGTGTGGCGACCGTGCTGTTGCAGCATTTGCTGCGCCTGCGCGATGGCTTCGCGGATGTCTTTCACACCGGATAGCACCGCCGACAGCGGCATAAACTCGGCATCGAAGGCCTGCGCCATCAGCCGCGCCAGCGTGGTCTTGCCCACCCCCGGCGGCCCCCACAGGATCATCGAGTGTAGCTTGCCGGACTGGAACGCGAGGCGCAGCGGCCTGCCCTCACCCAATAGATGAGATTGCCCGATGACCTCGTCGATGTTTTTCGGGCGCAGGCGTTCCGCCAGCGGCGCAGCAGGGGTGTTATGTGAGAACAAATCTGGCATGGTTACCGTGTAACTTCCTGAACGTGTCGTTCCCGCTGGTGAGGTTGATTGCCAAAAAAGCGCTTGAATTATAATCCAGCGCCGCCGTTACCCCAATTGTATGCGCCCGTTATAGAATGGAAGCGAGCCGCCCTGATCGCCAGAAACCGCATCGATTCCGACGCAAGCAAGGCAGGCCAACCGATTTACTGCTGGAGCGCCCTTCATGCCCGATAAACCCGTAGCTTCCCGGAAACAGGAATTTCACCAGTCGGCCACCTGGTTATTGGCTGTACTGGTTGGTGCGGTGTTCCTTGTGGAAGCGCTGGTAATGGTTTTTCTGCCCATGCTCCCACCCATGTCCCGGATGGAAGCAACCTTGATGGACGCGACACTGCTGGCCGTTCTGATTTTCCCGATGTTTTATTTTCTGGTGTTCCGCCCGCTGGTGCGGAACATTGCCGAACGGAAACAGGCGGAAAACGCGTTGCGCGAAACCAGCGATTTCAACAAGCTGTTGATCGAATCCCTGCCTTTCGGCATGGACATCGTGGATGAGCGAGGGCAAATTCTCTACATCAGTAGTGCGATGGAAAATGCCATAGGCAAGCGGGCGGTGGGCGAAAAGTGCTGGAATCTTTACAAGGATGACCGGAAACAGTGCGCCGATTGCTCATTGCATCAACCGATCCAGCTCGGCATCACAAAATCCATCGAAAGCACCGGCGTGCTGGGCGGAAGGATTTTCGAAATCACGCATACCGGGATGATGTACCAAGGAAAACCGGCGATCCTGGAAGTTTTTTACGACATCACCGAGCGCAAGCGGGCGGAAGAAATGCTGGAAGAAAAAGTAGCGGAGCGGACGCGGGAACTCAGGGAGAACCAGGCCGAAAAAGACCGCGTCATGGGGCAACTCATCCAGGCAGAAAAAATGGCGGCAATCGGCACGATGGTCAGCGGCATCGGCCATGAAATCAACAACCCGCTGTACGTCGTTCTGGGAAAGGCCGAGGCGATACGGGATGAAAGCGACATTTCGGCGTGCAACGAACATGCGCGGGATATCATCAAACAGGCCAAGCACATTTCTGCCATCGTGAGAAACCTCTCGGGATACATCCGGCCCGCCGACCGCCACGAATTGGAAAATACCAATGTGCAGGAAAAGCTGGTTGAAGCGCTCGACATGGCGAAACATTCGTTGCTGGATGATAGGATTACAATCCGCCAGAACCTTGCGCCCGTGCCGAAAATTTCAGCCAAGCCTGAAGAGATACAGCAGGTATTCTTCAATGTCATCCGGAACGGCATCCAGGCCATGGCGGGGCGGGGCGTGCTGGAGATAACAACCTCCAGCGAGGGCAACCAGGCCTGCATACGCATCAAGGACACGGGAACGGGAATCCGGGCGGAACATCTCGGAAAAATCTTCGATCCTTTTTTCACCACCAAGGGGCCGGACGAAGGCGAGGGGCTCGGCATGTACATTGTGCAGAAGATAGTTAATAAGTACAATGGAACCATTACTTTGGAAAGCGTGGAAAACAAAGGGACAACGGTGACCATCCGTTTTCCCGGCATCGAAACCAACTGAGGAGGAACAAAAATGCAGCACAAGATATTAGTGGTGGATGACGAAGAGGATGTACGCAATACGATCAAGCTCCAGCTCAAAGGCACCGGCCTGGAAGTGGTGGAGGCTGAAGACGGCAAGAAGGGCATCGAAGTGCTCGATGCCGAGAACGCAATCACCGTGGACGCGATCCTGTGCGATGTGCGCATGCCCAACATCAACGGCGTCGAGGCCGTCGCATACTTCCGGCGCGAATACCCGTCCATTCCCGTCATCGTGCTGACCGGTTATCCGGACGTCAAACTCGCGGTAGAGTTCATGAAGGAAGGCGTGGTCGAGTATCTCGTCAAGCCAGTGGAAAAAGAAAAACTGGTCGATGTGGTCATGAAAGCCATCAGCCAGCGGGGTTACGTCGGTGGCGCCGAACCCAAGATGTAATCTCGGCTACCGGACGCTTCGCAAACCCCGCAAAACGTCATCTAAAAATACTTGAGTTTTCGGGTACCCGCGTATGGGTACCCGAAATTTCTTCTGTCGCTCCCCCCGTTTATTTTTTATCCGGCAGTTTTATTCCATTTCCATTTTACAAATACAATAATCCGTAGGTCGGGCTACGCCCGACAGCTTTATTTGGCGGGCAGAGCCCGCCCTACGAAAATGCACTGTTAATTTAGAATTGGAATTATGTCAGTCGCCCAGCACATCCGCGCCCTTGGGTGGCGTGAACTTGAATTGCTGCTCCGATAGCTTCGGGTTGCGCCGCATCTCGGAGAAGCGCAACACGGTCTTGTGCCCGAACGAGTCATTCAACTCCATGATGACCAGTTCGGCCTGCGCATTGAATGCCATGAGAATTTTTTCGAAGCTGCTGTCCTGGGTCTTTGGTATCGCCTGCAACCAGTCCATGCCATCCTGGCTGCCGCTTTCCTTGAGCGTGAATGCGCGTTCGATCTCGTTGTTTCCGGACAGCAGCGCAGCCGGGCTGCTGCCCAGTGCCGCATCCAGTTTTTTGACCGTCACCTGGTTCAGATCCACGTCATATAGCCAGAATTTCACACCATCACCCACGATCAGTTGCTCGTTGGGTTTCTGGTAAGTCCAGCGGAATTTTCCGGGGCGCTGGAACTGCATGGTGCCGGACGCGCTCTGGATGCGCTTCCCGTTACGGTCGAGCACCACCTGGGTAAAATTCGCCTGCGCTGAATGCGTCGCCGCGATGAATTCCTTGAGCTTGTCGATGCCGCCAGCATGGGCAGTCAACGGTAGTATCAAGAACAATAGTGTGAAGAATTTTTGCATCTAAATTTCCCAAAAAAAAACGACTGTCCGCAGATTACACAGATTTACGCAGATTCAAAGGCAAACAATCTGTGTGAATCTGCGTAATCTGCGGATAAAAAATGGGTTACTCCGAACGTGCAGGTGCAATCACCTCGCGGTTGCCGTTGCTCTGCATGGCGCTAACGATACCGGCGGCTTCCATCTGTTCGACCAGCCGCGCGGCGCGGTTGTAGCCGATACGCAGATGGCGCTGCACCAGCGAGATCGAGGCGCGGCGGTTTTTGACGACGATCTCCACCGCCTGGTCATACAGCGGGTCGGCTTCCGCATCCAGGTTTGGCCCGCCTTCACCGCCCCCCTCCTCCGCTTCTTCCAGCGAATTCAGCACGCCGTCGATATATTGCGGCATGCCCTGCGCCTTCAGATATTCGGCGATACGATGCACTTCCTGATCGGACACGAATGCGCCATGCACGCGCTGCGGATAACCGGTGCCGGGCGGCAGGTACAGCATGTCGCCCTGCCCGAGCAGCGCCTCCGCACCCATCTGGTCGAGGATGGTGCGCGAGTCGATCTTGCTCGACACCTGGAACGCCACTCTCGTCGGGACGTTGGCCTTGATGAGGCCGGTGATGACATCTACAGACGGGCGTTGCGTGGCCAGCACCAGATGGATGCCGGAGGCGCGTGCCTTCTGCGCGAGGCGCGCAATCAGCTCCTCGATCTTTTTGCCGACCACCATCATCAGGTCGGCGAGCTCGTCGATGAATACCACGATCAGCGGCAATTCTTCCAATGCCTCCGGATTCTCCGGCGTGAGCGTGAACGGGTTGGTCAGCGGTTGATCCGCCTTGATCGCCTCGCGTATTTTCTGGTTGTAGCCGGCGATATTGCGCACGCCCAGCGCGGACATCAGCCGGTAGCGCCGGTCCATTTCCTGAACGCACCAGTTGAGCCCAGAAGCTGCTTGGCGCATGTCGGTGACCACCGGGCAGAGCAGATGCGGAATGCCTTCATAAACGGAAAGCTCCAGCATTTTTGGGTCGATCAACAGCATGCGTACCTGTTGCGGCGTGGCCTTGTAGAGAATGCTCAGGATCATCGCGTTGATGCCCACCGATTTGCCGGAGCCAGTGGTGCCCGCGACCAGCACATGCGGCATCTTCGCGAGGTCGGCGACCACCGGCTTGCCGGAGATGTCCTTGCCCATCGCCATGGTCAGCGCAGAACCCATGTCGGCATACACCTGCGAGCCGAGGATTTCCGACAGATGCACCATCTGGCGTTTCGGGTTGGGCAACTCCAGCGCCATGTAAGTCTTGCCGGGGATAGTCTCGACCATCCTGATGCTCACCACCGACAGCGCGCGCGCCAGGTCTTTCACCAGGTTGATGATCTGGCTGCCCTTCACGCCGACCGCCGGTTCGATCTCGTAGCGCGTTATCACCGGGCCGGGATAGGCGGCAACCACCTTCACTTCCACGCCGAAATCCTTCAGCTTGCGTTCGATCAGGCGCGAGGTGAATTCGAGCGTGTCGGCGGCGACCGCTTCGACATGCTGTGTCGCAGGATCGAGCAAATGGAGTGGCGGCAGCGGCGAATCCGGCATTTCGGCAAACAGCGGCGCTTG
Source organism: Gallionella sp. (assembly GCA_049294375.1). GTDB lineage: Bacteria > Pseudomonadota > Gammaproteobacteria > Burkholderiales > Gallionellaceae > Gallionella. The sequence continues at coordinate 50,159 of JBAQCT010000075.1, forward strand.
CCTTTCTTCGGCCACCCGAGCCGACTTGGCCACCTCCATCAGCGGCATTTCGATATGGATGGGCTGATGCTCCTCGACGCGCTTTTTTTCTTCATCGACGACGGCGACACGCTCATTCATCGCCTGCATGCCGATGCGCCGATCCTGCCGCGTCTGCCAGGCCAGGCGCGCCCGCTGCCAGGCGTTATCCAGCAGTGCGCCCAGCCAGTCGATAAAACGCAGCCAGGACAATCCGCTGAACACGCTGAAGCTGGTGGCGATCAGCGCCAACAGCAACAGTGTCGCACCGGTAAAGCCGAGCAGGCGCGTCAGCGCATCGCCGATCAGCGCGCCGAGCATCCCGCCGGGAGCCAGCGGCAGCGTGGCTTTCAGCGTATACATACGAACCGCTTCAAGCGCGCTGCTGGCCAACAGCAACACCGCAAACCCCGTAGCCGAAACCCACAACGCACGCCTGTCGAAAATGCTGTCGGCGCGGAGCGGAAGGGTGGAGCCGGAGGCTCCGGGCACCCACCGGCCTACTCCTTGCGGGTGCAAATTGCGATAGCCCGCCCACACGCATTGCAGCATGAACAGCACCCACAACCATGCGGAAAAGCCGAACAGGTAAAACAGCAGGTCGGAAAGATACGCGCCCAGCGCCCCGCCGGGATTGCTTATCAGCGCGCCGCTGGCGCTATGCGACCACGCCGGGTCGGCACGATCATAGCCGTACAACGCGACGGTAAAGTACAGCGCGCAGGCAACCAGCAGCAACCAGCGCGACTCGCGTAGCAAGCCGAGCAATTTGCCGCCGTGCAGCGCGCTATCCGCTTCAGCCATATAGCGTACCACCGACCAGCCCAAGCTTATCGGCCATGCGCACCGCTTCCATGCGGTTGCTCACGCGTAATATTTGATAGACTGCCGCCACGTGAATCTTGACGGTTCCTTCTGCGAGGTGGGTCGCCTCGGCAATCTCCTTGTTGGACAATCCCGTGGCGAGATGCGCCAACACCTGCATCTGGCGCCGGGTCAAGCCATACTCGTTGGTGTGCAGACTGCGCCGGTCGGCAGCATCCGGCTTATTTTCGGCTATCACGTCATGCTGCCGCAACATTTGCGGCGGGACATATATCCCGCCGGAAAGCACTAGGTTCAGCGCCCCCAGCATCACGGGAGTGGTCGAGCTCTTGCTGATAAAACCCATTGCGCCATAATCCATCACCTTTTCCATATAGCCGCGGCCTTCTTCGCCGGAGACCACCACCACCGGAATATGCGGGTAGCGCTGATGGAAAAACCTGATGGAGATGGGGCCTTCGCTGCCGGGCATATTCAGATCCAGCAGCGCCAGATCGAGTTCGGGATGTTGCATGGCAATCTTCAGGCCGTCGGGGAAATTTCCCGCCTCCAATATCTCGACGGCTTCGGGCAATTGCTGAAGCACATAACGCATCCCATCGCGGAACAATGCGTGGTCATCCACCAACAGAATTTTCATTCACGTTCTCCCTGTTCAGCATGCAAGGGCGGGAAAGCGTAGCGCCTTCCGCCATATGAATCCTATTCGGCGGATAGCTTTGCATAGCCAACTGACTAGGTTGGCAAACTACGCCAACAAGTCATTGGTTAGCCTTGCATAGCCATCTGACTAGGTTGGCAAACTACGCCAACAAGTCATTGGTTAACGCTACGCTCATCCGCACTACGACCTGACTTCAGATGTTTTGAACCCAGATTGTCCATTAGACCCAAAACTCGTCATTCCCGCGAAAGCGGGAATCCAGTTGATTAAAAAATTCCCGCGTAGCGGGTCAAAGGCAAGGTTTTGTCCGCTTCGCGGAGTATTTATCTCGCTGGATTCCCGCTTTCGCGGGAATGACGGTGCTAATGAATTATCCGGGTTGAATCGTATGAATCATGACCCACCTAGCAGCAAACGGATATCTTCAACCAGCCAGTCGGCGCGCTGTGCAAGCGGCGCACGCAAGCGCACCTTACCGTTGGGGTCAACCAAAAACGCCCCTACACTGTGATCCATATTGTAGCCGGATGTGGTCGGTCGTTTCTCATATACTACATAAAATGCCTTGGCGGCCTGCGCCGTGGCTTGCGCATCGCCATACAGTCCGAGGAACGATGGATGGAAAGCGGGAACATATTGCTTCAGCAT
>JBAQCT010000076.1:0-10360 GCA_049294375.1 Gallionella sp.
GCGCCGATGATAGTGTGGATTGCCCATGTGAAAGTAGGTCATCGTCAGACTCCTTACAAACAAACAACCCTCAGGTGAAAACCTGGGGGTTTTTTGTTTGTAGGGGTTATCGCCTGAACTGCTTGAACGCAGTGACAACACGCCGCGCAGCGGCTTGTTGCGGCGTACACTAACTTGCGTGGCAAGTTACGTGGCAGTCAAAGTAGGTCATCGTCAGACTCCTTACAAAGCAAAAAGCCCGACCTCGTGTCGGGCTTTTTTTTGCGCTCACTTGCGGTAGAATGCCATCGTGATCGCATGACGATTTAACCACGAGGCAGCAGTTTGATGGAAATCGCAGAAAATTCGATATTGGCGCGCCTGAAAAACACCGGCCGCCTACCCACTCCGAAAGGCATTGCGCTGGAGGTCATCAACCTGACGCAGCGCGACGATGCCTCGAATCACGATATCGTTCGCCTGATCAGTACCGACCCTGCCTTGAGCGCACGGGTCATCAGGGCTGCCAATGTTCTGCTCGCCAATTCTTCAAGACCGGTCGTTACCATTACCGACGCCGTTACAGTGCTGGGTGCGCGCGCATTGCGCCAGTTGGTGCTAGGTATCGCGCTGATTGCGGATTATCGCCACGGCCCCTGCAAACAGTTCGACTATCAGTATTTCTGGACACATTCATTATTGACCGGCATCGCCGCACGACACTTGGCGACACATGCACGATTGGCGGCAGCGGAGGAAATCTTTGTACTGGGCTTGCTCGGCAACATCGGGCAGTTGGCTTTAGCCACCGTTTACCCCAAAGAGTACGGCGCATTGCTCAGCCAGACCAATGATAAAACACTGGATGAATTGTACCGGCAAGAGCACGACAAGTTCGGCTGCAACCATGCCGAATTAAGCGAGGAGATGCTGGCTGACATGCATTTCCCGAAAATTTTCCAATCGATAGTGCGAAATTTCCAGCAGCCAGAAACCAGCAAGGTGGCCGAGGGTTCACGCGAATGGCAGTTGTTGCATTTGCTGCATCTCGCATCGTTGATAGCGGATGTATGCATGGCATCCAAGGCAGAAGATCGTTGCAAGCTGGTGGTAAAGATACGCATGGAAGCCGCGTGTGTAGCCATCGAAGCGGGAGACCTCATTGAAATCGGCGATGCGTGCGCGCGTGATTGGCTGGATTGGTTAACGCTGATGAATATGGGAGTGGTGCATATCCCTTCGTTTGCCGAATTGCTCAATCAGGAAGACACCGCTGAAACCGAGATTGAAATACCGCAGTGGCCATATGCCGACCAGAGTAACTACAAAATGAACGTGCTGGTGGTGGAGCATGACCGCAGCATGCTTGTACTGCTTCAATCGATGCTGGCTGCTGCCGGACATAATGTGCTGACGGCGCGCGATGGAGTAGAGGCAATGCGTTTGACCGAGCAGCATCGCCCTCAATTGGTAATCAGCGACTGTCTGGCACCGCAGATGGACGGCATCACATTGTGCCGCAAATTGCGCGAGAGCTATGACTATCGCAACATGTATATCATCATACTTACCGCGCAACAGGGCACCGACAGGCTGGTCGAGGCCTTTGAAGCGGGTGCGGACGACTGCATGGTCAAGCCGCTCACGCAAAAAATCTTTTTTGCGCGGCTGCGCGCGGCGCAACGTGTGGTGAGGTTGCAGGAAGAACTGGCATTTGATCGCGAACAGATGCTGCGCTTCGCCAAAGAACTGGCCGCCTCCAATGAACGCCTGCAGCGACTGGCATTGACCGATGCGTTAACCGAGCTGCCAAACCGCCGTTTTGCGATGGAACGTATCGAGCAGGAGTGGGCGTTGTCCGAACGTGGCGACCGCACGCTGTCGTGCATGATGGTAGATATTGACCACTTCAAATCCATCAATGATAAATTTGGCCATCAAACAGGCGATGATGCACTGAAAGCCGTCGCCAAAACATTGCGCCAATCGGCACGTACACAGGATGTAGTATGTCGCTATGGCGGGGAAGAATTTCTGGTAATTTGCCCGGACGCCGATCTCAACGCTGCCTATCAGGGCGCCGAGCGGTTGCGCCTGAATGTGGCCGCGCTGAATTTCAAATATCAGGATACCAACATCAAGCTAACCATCAGTATCGGCGTAGCTGCAAAAAAGGCGGATACTGCCTCGATGGATGACTTGCTCAACCATGCCGACAATTGCCTATATGCGGCAAAAGAAGGTGGGCGAAACAAAACGGTCTTTGATAAACCTTAAAACCGTAGTTGAACATCCGGGTTGCGATGGGAGCACGGGTGTTATCTGGTTCCTGTGCCTTTGATGCAAATCACCTTTCGGATGGAACTACTGCTGTAGGAGCGCGATAAATCGCGCTCCTACAGGCTGAATGCTACCGGTCATTTCCATACCATCTGCGGCTTGACACACGAAGCCAGAAATCCCCATGAAGCTCTCACGTTTTTACACACTCGCCTTACTCGCCTTATCGTTCATATCTGCCGCACACGCCCGTGAATTGCCTCGCCCGGATCATGTGGTCGTCGTGATTGAAGAAAACCGTGGTTATTCGCAGATCATGGACATGCGCTACAGCAATTCGTATATCCACACACTGGCGAGGCGAGGCGTATTGCTCACGCAGTCATATGGTGTCACCCACCCCAGCCAGCCAAACTATCTGGCGCTGTTTTCCGGCTCCACGCAGGGCATCACCCGCAATTCATGCCCGCACATTTTCGATTCGGGAAACCTCGCCTCATCTTTGCTGGATGCAGGTTTGAGCTTTGCCAGTTTTTCGGAATCGCTGCCTGCGGTTGGCGATTTGAGCTGTGCCTCCGGCGCATATCAGCGCAAGCATAACCCGACAGCGAATTGGCAGGGCTTGCGTCTGCCAGCCGAAACAAACAAACGATTTGTCGATTTTCCCAAGGATTTCTCCAAGCTCCCGACCGTGTCATTTTTGATCCCAGATCAGAATAACGACATGCACGATGGCAGCTTCGAAGCGGCAGACGATTGGCTGAAAAAGCACATCGACCCTTATGTCGATTGGGCGATGAAACACAACAGTTTATTGATACTTACCTGGGACGAGGACGATGGCCGGGAAAACAATCACATCGTGACCATACTGGTGGGGCCGATGGTGAAGACAGGCAACAGCGATCAGCGCATCGATCACTACGGCGTGCTGCGTACCCTGCTTGATTTCTATGATTTGCCCCTGCTTGGCGCGAGCCGCGATGCGGAGACAATCAAATGGATTTGGAAAAAACGCTAAACCCGATGCAGGAGCGGGCATGGCACGCTCCTGCATTCCGGATAATGCTGCTTAACCCTTGGCCGCCGTCAATTTTTCGTACTTGGCCTGCAACTGCTCCTTGCTTTCCACATGGTTCGGGTCTTTGGGAATGCAATCAACCGGGCATACTTCCACGCATTGCGGGGTATCGTAGTGACCCACGCACTCCGTACACTTGTTGGGGTCGATGACGTAAATTTCATCGCCTTGCGAGATTGCGTCGTTCGGGCATTCCGGCTCGCACACGTCGCAGTTGATACATTCGTCGGTAATCATCAGTGCCATGCTTTTTCTCCTAGATTAAATCGATTTAATTTTTCTGCTGCAACCTTGCCGCCACCAAGGGTGAAACGAACTTGCTGACATCGCCGCCGAAGCGGGCCACCTCGCGCACCATGGTAGCCGAGATGAAGGTATATTGTTCTGCCGGAGTCAGGAACAGCGTTTCCATTTCGGGATACAGATTACGATTCATCCCGGCCAATTGAAACTCATATTCGAAATCCGACACCGCACGCAATCCACGCAATACCACGCGCGCATCTTGTGCCTGCACGAAGTTCATCAGCAAGCCGTTAAAGCCTTCCACGCGCACATTGGTAAAATCCGCAAAGACTTCTCGCGCCATGCCCACGCGTTCATCCAGCGTAAACATTGTCTTCGTGCGGCTTTCCGCCACCGCCACGATGATTTCACCGAACAATCCTGCAGCTCGCCGTACCACATCTTCATGACCGCGTGTGATGGGATCAAAAGTTCCCGGGTAAACCACTTTAATCATTTACGGCCACTCTAATTGTTTGCGTGAATACCCAGCAACTGATAATGCACCTGCCCTGCCTTGCCCGATTTTATCGTCTGCCAAGGCGGCGGGACGTCAATCGCCGCGCCCGATTCGACATATACCATGCCGTTTTCATTCAGGCGTTGCGGCAAAATTTCCAGCAGCTTGGGCAGGTAATCGCTATCAAACGGCGGATCCAGTAAAATCACATCGTACCGATGCACATCGCGGCAGACGAATTCTAACCCATCTTGGCAATATGCGAAAACAGTAGCGCAGGCCAATTTTGCGATATTATCCCGGAGGGCGCGAAAAACCACGGGATTTGCCTCCACCATCACTACCCGCTCCGCTCCGCGCGAAGCGGCTTCAAAGCCCAATGCGCCGCTGCCTGCAAACAAATCCAGGCAGGTTCGTCCATACAGGGTTTGCCCAAGCCAGTTAAACAGTGTCTCGCGCACGCGATCCGGCGTGGGGCGCAGGCCTGATACATCGGGAAAGCTGATGATGCGGCTGCGCAGGCTGCCACCGATGACCCTGACCTTGTTTATTTTACTGGTTGCTTTTTTTATTTTGCCGCACCGTTTTTGTCTGCGGACGCTTGGGGCGCACCGACGATCACCGTCGCCATCGCCTGCGGGTCGATGCGACGCCTGAAAGCGTCACGGACTTGCGCGACAGTCACCTGTTCAACTTTACGCGTGAAATCATCCAGGTAGGTCAGCGGCAAATCATAGAAGCCGATGGTAGCCAGGTAATCGAGTATTTTGCGGTTGCTGTCGATGCGTAGCGGAAAACCGCCGACAATATTTTGTTTGGCGGCCGTCAGCTCCTTCTCCGTCGGACCTTTGGCGATAAATTCCACCAGTGTATTGCGCACCAGTTGCAACGCCTCGTCGGCTTGCTCCTTTTTGGTTTGCAGGCCAATCTGGAACGGCCCCGGCTGTTTCGACGGCATGAAGTAGCTATAGACGCTGTAAGCCAGACCGCGTTTTTCGCGCACCTCATGCATCAGGCGCGACACAAAACCGCCGCCACCGAGAATATGGTTGCCAACATATAACGCGAAATAGTCCGGATCGTTGCGTGCCATACCCGGTACGCCGACCAGAATGTGACTTTGGCTGGCAGGGTGGGCAATGCGCTGCTCGCTGGCGGGGATTTGCATCGCGACATCGGGCAACGTGCAGGGTATATCCGATAACGGCAATTCCCCGGTAAGCTGCTGCGCAATAGCCTCGGCTTGAGACCGCGTGACATCGCCCATGATGGCCACCACTGCACCGGCGGCGCGGTAGTGGGCGCGATAAAAAGCGGAGAGGTCTTGTGCGGTAATTTTTTCGACGCTGGCGATCTCGCCGGAAAGCGGCAACGCATAAGGGTGCGTGCCGAATAATGCCTTATGAAAAATCTTGTCGGCAATGCTTTCCGGCTTGGTCTCGGCCTCTTTCAGCGCCGCAATCACCCGCGCCTTTTCGCGCGCCAGGATTGTCTCGGAAAACAGCGGGCGTTGCAGTACGCGCGCCATGATGTCCAGCGCCTTGTCACGCTGCGCCGCGCTGCTCAAGGTGCGCAATGACACGCTGGCCCTGTCCTGGTCGAAGCCGCCGCCGAATTGCGCGCCGATGTCCGCCATGCCGCGCGCGATATCGTCCTCGCTCAGCCCTTCCGCCCCCAAGTCCAGCAAATGATGGGTCAGGCTCGCCACGCCGGACTTGCCCGCGGCATCGAAACTGCTGCCCGCCGGAACGGCGACCGACACGTCCAGCATCGGGATGTCGTGATTCTCGACGAACAGCACCTTCGCGCCGCTGGCGCTCTTCCAGTGCTGGATGTTGGGGGTGGCAAAAGCGGCTGTCGCCGAAAGGCATAGCCCCGCAGCCAGCAACCCAAAACGCTGTAGTCTCGTAGGGTGGATAAAGGCGCATCGCGCCGTATCCACCCTACCGTCTCTGCAACCTTCGTGGTGAAGTGCTTTTTTCAGACTAACGAACATGTGCCGCTCCTTGTGGTGCCTTAGGTTTTCCGGAGAGCGGCTGCGGGTCGAGTACCGCGATGGTCAGGCTGTCGTCCTGCAAAAATTCCTCCGCAGCCTGCCGCACCTGCTCTGCCGTCACCGCCTGGAGTTTTTCAAGCATCACCGGGATGGCACGGTGGCCCAGCCCGATGCTCTCCATTTGCCCGATCTGCATCGCCTGATAAAACAGTGAGTCGCGTTTGTACACTTCGCCTGCCACCACCTGCGCCTTGACGCGCTGCAATTCCTCTTCGCTCACGCCGTCTTTGACCAGCTCGGCAATTTCCCGGCGCAACGCGGCCTCGACATCATTTGCCGTTTTGCCTTCGCTGGGCGTGGCTTCGAGAGTGAACAGGCTCGAACCACGAGAAGTGGCGTCGTAGCCCGCCCCTGCCCCGCTGGCGATTTGCTGTTCGCGCACCAGACGCTTGTTGAGGCGCGCCGATTCGTTGCCGTCCAGCACGCCAGCCAGTATCTGCAACGCATAAGGTTTCCAATCCTGCTCGGGGTTTAGCAAGGTGGGCGCGTGGTAGCTCATCACCAGGTGCGGCAATTCGGCGGGCGCTTTCACCACAATGCGTTTAATGCCGGCCTGCTTGGGTTCGATAAAATTGCGACGCTGTGGCATGGCCCGCTTGGGAGCCGCACCATAGTAGCGTTGCGCCAGATCAAACACTTCGCTTGCCTTGACGTCGCCGGCAATGACCAGCGTGGCGTTGTTTGGCGCATACCAGCGACCGTACCACGCCTTGGCATCGCCCACCGCGAGCGATTCGAGGTCGCTCATCCAGCCGATGACAGGATGCTGGTAGGGATGTTGCTGGTAAGCCGTCGCCATCATTTTTTCATACAACAGCGCATGCGCCTCATCGTCGGTGCGCAGGCGGCGCTCTTCCATGACGACCCTGATCTCCTTGGAAAAATCGGCGGCGGTAAGATTCAGGTTGCGCAGCCGGTCGGCTTCCAATTTCATCGCCAGCGGTAATTTGGATTTGTGCAATTGCTGAAAGTAGGCAGTGTAGTCATAGCTGGTAAAGGCGTTCTCGCGTCCGCCCGCTGCCGCGATACGCTTGGAAAATTCGCCTGCCGGCACGGTATGGGTGCCCTTGAACATCAAATGCTCCAGCACATGCGCAACACCGGTTACGCCGGTGGGCTCGTCCATGCTGCCCGCCTTGTACCAGATTTGCTGCACTATCACCGGCGCGCGGTGATCCTCCTGAACGATGACCTTCAACCCATTCTTTAATGTGCGCTCGAATACTTCCGCCTGCGCGGTAGCGGCAAACAACAGCGCAATACAAAACAAATAAACTCTCATGTGCCTAGCCCTAAATCATGTAATCAGCATAAAATGCTTGCGTATTATGCCCCATTTCCTTGTATCCAGAATGCATTCCAAATGTTCAGTTTCCTGAAAAAAAACCTATCCGTATCGCCAGATGAAAACCCCGATAATCCAGGCACAAAAACTGGCAACGGCTGGATCGCGCGCCTGAAATCCGGCCTGGCGCGTACTGGAAGCCAGTTGACCGGCCTGTTCGGTCGCGGCGGCAAGATCGACGACGACCTCTACGAAGAACTGGAAACCATCCTGATTACCGCCGATGTCGGCATGGACGCGACCAATGCGCTGCTCGCCGACCTGCGCCGTTACGTCAAGGAGCATCGCCTGAGCGAAGCGGCGCAACTCCGTGAAGCGCTCGCGCATTGCCTGCTCAAGCTGCTCAAGCCGCTGGCGCAACCGCTTCAGGCCGACACGCACAAACCGTTCGTCATCATGCTGTGCGGAGTAAACGGCGCAGGCAAAACTACCTCCATCGGCAAACTGGCGAAACATCTGCAAGGCCAGGGATTGTCGGTATTGCTGGCGGCGGGCGACACGTTCCGCGCTGCAGCAAGAGAGCAATTGGCAACTTGGGGAGAGCGCAACAACGTGACGGTCATCGCGCAGCAGGGCGGCGACGCCGCCGCCGTGATCTATGATGCCGTACAAGCCGCACAGGCGCGCAAGATCGACGTGGTGCTGGCCGATACTGCCGGACGGTTGACCACGCAGGCGCACCTGATGGAAGAGATCAAGAAGGTCAAACGCGTCATCGCCAAGGCGATGCCGGAAACGCCAGATTCTCCAGCCGCGCCGCATGAAGTGCTGCTGGTGCTGGACGCCAACACCGGCCAGAACGCGCTCTCGCAGGTCAAGGCCTTCGATGAGGCGCTCGGCGTGACCGGCCTGATCCTGACCAAGCTCGACGGTACCGCCAAGGGCGGCGTGATCGCCGCCATCGCGCGCGCGCATCCGATCCCGGTGCGCTTCATCGGCGTGGGCGAAGGATTGGACGACCTGCGCCCCTTCGTCGCGGAGGATTTTGTCGCTGCATTGCTGGGGCTGGACGAGCAATAGTTAAAAACTATCGTACGTCCCGAGTTCCACAGACACTATTGCGACGCTGACCCCCGTATCACCTTAACGAATCGCGCGCCGTGCCGGAATCTTCAAACGCTTGGCAGCAGAAAGCATCCCTTCATCAAGCGTAGCGACAAACTCCACCCCATTGTTATGCGCAACAGCCAGATGCAAAGCATCCGGTGCGCGCAGTTGCGTGGCGAAGTTTGCGATGTATTCACCGGCCAACTCGAAGTCGTAGCTATTGGGGACCAACACAGCGAACGAGGCGGCAACAGTTGCATCGAATACTTCGACCAAATCCCGGCCGGCCTCAGCCGACAGCCCGCCCATGCGCACGCTGCGCGACACCACGCTGGCGAATTCGACGCATGTCCATTTGCTCACCGCCAGTATCCCGCTCGGTTGGCGGGCAACAAAATTTGCCACACCAGTGGAACTCGGTTCAACGCGGAACAGTGGTGTTACGAAACTGGTGTCGAGATAAATCATTCCTCGTCACGCAACTGGCGTAATGCCTTTGCGCTGCTTCCGCCTTCCCACGGCGGCAGGCGCTTGCGCAACTCTGCCAGCCGTTCCAGCGGTACGGGCTGCTTGACGGGGATAGCAGGCACCACGCGCGCCACCGGGCGACCATGCCGCGTGATCACAATTTCCTCGCCAGACTCGACCCGGCTGATCAACTCGCTCAGATGCGCCTTTGCGACCGCCAGATTCACCGCGCTCATGATTTGCTCCTTATGGTCATAATTTTGGTCACATTGTATACCTAACAAACCAAAATATCAGACTAATTTACTCGTCAGAATTTTCCGTATTGCATTCCCCATTATCCTTCAACGGCCTCACAGAAATTATTCGAAGCCGGGCTAGCTCAAGCTGACCCTTTATCACTCCAAGGCAGGCCGCTTAGGCTACTTATTCTTACTGTGTCACAAAGCGATCAAGGGATGTAGTGCAAGGCAAAATCGGGCGAAAAAGCGGAGTTTACATGCAGTAAATGAGCATTTTGAGTCCGATTTTAACGCCGCAGTGCGCCCTTCAGTGCTTTGTGACACAGTAAGATTATTAAGCGTTACATAATTCACGACAGCTATTCCGTTCGGGCTGATGCTTCGACTTCGCTCAGCACAGGGTACATCCGTTCGTGATGAGGTATCGAACTACAACGGATGTATCGAAGCCTGCCCTGAGCTTATCGAAGCGGCCCAAAGTTATGCGCAAGTTCACCCTTCGATACCTTATGGCGAACGGTGTAATGGATTATGTAATGCTCAATTAAACCACCAGCCGCCCCACCAGCTCGGACATATTCGAATAAGTGACAAACGCCTCATGCGTGGCGCGCGTGATGGCGACGTAGGTCAGGCGCACATCGTCTTCGATGTCCTCGGCCTTCTTTAGCTCACCCAATCCGCCGATCGCCACGCAAGGGAACTCCAGGCCTTTGGCGTTGTGCATGGACAGGAAGCGCACCGCGTCGCGTTCCGTCTGCACGCGGTTGCCATGTTCTTTGGCCACATCCACCGGCACGCCGGATTTCGCCAGCACCTTCTCGAACCGCTCGCCGACGAAATGCCGGGGATACAGCACCGCCATTTCTCCCCACTGGTAACCGGCGGCCTTGCGTCCGAGCAACCATTCCGCAATCGCATGGGCTTCGCCGTCATGGCTGACGCACTGGCGCACCACCGGCTCCACCCCCTCGCGTCCGCCGTCTTCCGGCATCAGGATCGCGCTCTCGTCGCCCGCGCATACGCCCGGTGCGCCGATCACATCGGCGGCGAACTTGCGCGCGAAGCGCAATATCTGCGCGGTGTTGCGGTAATTCACCTTGAGCACCGTGGTGCG
>JBAQCT010000077.1:0-8961 GCA_049294375.1 Gallionella sp.
GCGCGTCCGCCGTTCTTCGACAGTTTCAGCATGCAGGCGGACAGCATCAAGGAAATCCGTAACGCCAGATCGCTGGCGATATTCGGCGATTCGGTGACCACCGACCATATCAGCCCGGCTGGCAGCTTCAAGCCTGCCACACCCGCAGGAAAATACCTGCAAAGCCACGGTGTGGCGGTGAAGGATTTCAACAGCTACGGCGCGCGGCGCGGCAACCACGAGGTGATGATGCGCGGCACCTTCGCCAACGTGCGCATCAGGAACCTGATGCTGCCCGCCAAGGAGGACGGCAGCCGCGTCGAGGGCGGTTACACGCTGTACAACGGCGGGCAGATGGCAATCTACGACGCGGCGATGAGATACATCGCCGACGGCACGCCGACGGTGATCTTCGCCGGGGAAGAATACGGCACCGGGTCGAGCCGCGACTGGGCGGCAAAAGGCACGCAACTGCTCGGCGTGAAGGCGGTCATCGCGAAATCCTACGAACGCATCCACCGCAGCAATCTGGTCGGCATGGGCGTGCTGCCGTTGCAGTTCAAGGGCGATGCCAATGTCGCCGCACTGCACCTGACCGGCGAGGAAAGCTTCGATATCGGCGGCATCGGCGAAAACCTGAAACCGCAGCAGGACGTGACGCTGACCATCCGCCGCAAGGACGGCAGCACGCAACAAGTGCAACTGCTGCTGCGCATCGACACGCCGATCGAGGTGGACTACTACCGGCACGGCGGAATACTGCCGTATGTGCTGAGAGAGCTGGTAGGGCAATAAAGGATGTAGCCGATAAACAAGGGGGTAAAACGCGAAACCGTACCGCGAACTGTTCCGCCTCGCCTTACCTTGAAATTCGCATAATGTATATTATGTCAAATTACAATATTCAGAATATACAATTTATTATCAAGCCACTAGCTACAGCTTTATATTCCCTGAGTTTGATTCTAGCCACAAACTCAGTGCATCATCCCCCGCTTGGAATTGCACGGTAATTTCGACAGCTTGCATGATTTTCTCGAATCCTGCTTCGGATTGAGAAACGGTAAAGTATGGTGCAGTATAAACAGATACTGCTTGCGATGCGCCAAGAATCAGGTGCCCGCCTAATACACCATCGTCCAGGATGAGTCTGTCAGTTCTGTTTATTGCCAATAACTCGCCAAATCCGCCGAGGATTTGGTTCTTCGCATCAAGGTATCGGCCAGCGTAACCGTCGCAGCATGGCATGGCAAGCAGCAATCTGATCGATATCACCTCGCCTTTTAATTGCTTGGCGGTGTATTGGGCATCGATGCGATTGCCTGTGAGGGCGATGGTTTTGTTAATAGTGCCTTGCTTGATCTCGGCACGAAACTGCATTGAAGTCGGGGTGATTTTAACCAATCCATAGTTATTAATGGATAAATACTTCCCATAACTTACCAATGAGTCGATGAATAAGCCATGCGGCTGCTGATCGGTCAATAAATCAAAAGGCGTAATTTCATGCTTATAGGCAATGCGGTCATGAGCTGAGGCGATGCCTCCGGCTGAATGACTACCTCCTTGTTTGTTTTTGTGAATCTTTTCAAAGTAGTGTTCTGCTTGGCGACGCAAGGTATCACCAAAATTATGATTCAGGCGGTAATCGTCAAGCTCGCAAGCTGCACCATAACCATTTAGTTTAAATATCGCTTGCAATTTATTGTTATATAAATAATATTCATCGAAACCATCCTTGTCAAAATCTGCCTGAGCACTGATTTTACGAGGTGAAATACGATCCAGTTTGGCCTCCAGCCTGACGATGGCGTTATACACGGCACGGCGCAAATGTGGCAGATAAAGCCCGCCAAACAATCCATGCCAGTATGCGTCGTTGGATTGCGCTTCATACAGATCATCCAGCAGGTCTGCCGTGCGGTCGATTTCGGGCAGTTTGGCAACCCTCAACGACAAGGTTTGCATGCGCTTATGCATCCAGTTGGATTCCGGGTATCGGGTAAAAAAGTTTTTCCAGATACCGCCCCTGACGTATGCCTTATGCTCCTCATATCGCCCCGCGCTTTTTTCGCGGGCGACGAGACCGGCATAGCGCGCCGCTGCCGGGGCAGGCAGGGTCCATTCGTTCATTTCGATGTAGGAAGTAGTCGGCAGATAAACAATCCCGCGCGTCCTGACTTCGTCATGATATTCCCTGTAGGTGCGTGTTTTGACCTTTTTTGAAGCCAATACGCCGCAAATGAAGTTTTCCAGCCACTTCTTTTCATAGACCCATTCGTAGGTTTCCGGCCAGATGCCGAATTTTTCAATGTCGTCGAAATATACGGCGCAGGTGTTTTCGCCCTGTTTCGCTAGTTTTTCCATATAATCAACTACTTCATGTGCAATTGAAAACGGAATGCGGTAGCGAAGACCTTCCGAAATTGGGAATAAATCCAGCGGCTTGCCGCCTTCCTCAGTGGTGTAATACCCATCCAGTTGATGAGCCTCTTTGCCGGCGCATAGAAAATGATAGTCATCCACTGTCACATAACGAATCCCCGCGTCCACCAGCGAGGGAACCACCGTTGCCTCCCAGACCCGCTCGGTAAGCCACGCACCCTGCGGGCGCTGGCCAAGTTTGGCTTCCAGCTTGTCGGAAAAACGTGACAACTGGCCGACTCGATCCTGCTCCGGAATGACTGCAAGCACCGGTTCTGTGTCTCCTGCCCCGAATAATTCGACTTGGCCACGCGCAACCATTTCCCGCAATAGCGCCATGTCTTCAGGGAATTTTTGCAGCAGGTAATCCAGTAACCAGCCGCTGAAATGGACCGCAAAGCGGAATTCAGGAAAGCGGTGCAGCGTTTGCAGGAATGGGCGATAACAACGCAAATGCGCATCGTCGATGACTTCAGGGAAATTCCCGACCGGTTGATGGGCGTGGACACCGAATAACAGGGAAACAGTATTAGTCATGGTAATTTCAACTTGTACCCGTGATAGTCAAATTTATGAGGAAGCCCGCCGCATCGCACCACCCGCTTCCGGATGTCCGCCCCCCTGGCTGACAGGCTCGGAGAGGTTTGTCGGCGGCGGCAATTTTAGCAGGCGGTACAACTCGGTGAGATTATGCCGGAACAGGCGGTCAAAGCTGCTTACGGAGTGCGAAGGATTATAGTCCCCAAACCACCAGAACCAGTCCGAGCTTTCACAGGAACAAAGTTGTCTCTCGGCAGCATGCTGCTCTGCTTCGCTGAGCCGCCCGCTGCTCATTACCATGTCGAAGCTATGCTTGGCGGCGCACAGCATGTCCCAGGCTTTATTTTTGTCCGGGGAACCTATCCAGGTTGAAAAATTACCATAAACCCAACTGCCCGCCACGATACCGGCAAGTTTATGCACACGGGCACAATCGGATTCAGGTTTCAAGGTTAATTGGCTTATATATTTGCCAAAAGTGGTCGTTCGTACCCTCAGGCTGGAATCGAGCATGGTGTAAAGTTCGTCCAGGAAGTAATGTCCGTTATAAGGGTAGTATTCCCAAGCATTCTCGCCATCCAGAATGACGCTGACAACAGGCGTTTCACCCTCCGGTGCGTTATTGGCAATCGCCTCGACCTGTTCGATAAAATGGCGTGCCGCATCTTTGCCATGCCAGCGCGAATACTCGAAACCGATCAAATCGGATAGACGGTCATCGCGGAAGAAGCAATGCAATCCATCGCACCCTTGATCCATGCGGTAAGGCCGGTATAAATACCGTATCCGGTCTGGAACATTATGCTGGTGACGGCGCAGGCTATTCACCAGCACGCCTTCACCGCTGGCCACCCACCGGCACCCCTCCTCCGCTATCACGGTAAGCGTGCTATCCGAAATTGAACCCTCGGCGGGCCACATGCCTTCTGGCTCTTTGCCAAAACGCGCGGCATGGCTTTGTTTTGCTTTTGCAATATGTGCAGCGACACGCATCTTCCCTGCCGGGTAACGGAGAGACAAAGGCAAGGGCGCTTCAGGCATGGCTTCATGGGCGCTATTGAAATCAATCAACAGCGGCGCAAGCGGGTGGTAATGCGGGGTAGAGGAAATCTCGATTTGCCCGGATTCCGCCAATTTCCGGTAACGAGGAATGATGCCGCTTATCAGTTCGCCGATAAGTGCGAGCAATTGCCGCCGGTCCTCGAGGGTGAATCCTTCGGCCTTGCTCATCAAATACACCACCAGATCGCGTTCGCGGCGCACGCTCTCGCCGCACCATACCAAGTGATACCAGGTCAGCAAGTCCGCCATGTATTGATCCGACAAGTACGACAGTGCAGTTTCGCCATCAGGCTTCAAGCGCTCGAATAATTCAAGCAGGCGCTTATAGACTGGGTAAGGCTCAATCATTTTTGTGTGATTGGTGCGGAAGCACGCATCGAGAATATATTTGCGCTGCTCCTGCGACAGTTCGCCATGCGTGTTATCGTGTGCGAGCATGCGCAATAACGGGTCACGCAATTGCCCCGTGGCGAACTGGTTTGCGTAATCTTCCAGTTGATCGAGCAATATCGGCACAAAATTCACCACGGCATGCACCTTTGGATGTTGCTCAAGGTGATACGCCATGTCGGTGTAGTCCTTGATGGCGTGCAAATAAGTCCACGGCAACACGAAATCGCCGCTCGCATAATCGCGGTAATCCGGCTGGTGCATGTGCCAGAGAAAAACTAGATCGACAGGTTTTGCCATGTTGCTTGCTGGATGGGCAATATTCGCTGTAATCAGCGAAGACTGTGCACTTTTTGCCCGAGCATCTCCGGAGTAATGAGCGTTATGCCATTCGGGCTGACATGGAAGCGTTCGCGGTCTTGTTCCGGATTGACTCCCACTGTCAGCCCTTCCGGAATCTTGCAGCTCTTGTCCACGATGGTGCGTTTCAGCGTCACACTGCGACCAACCTCTACATTGGGCAACAGTACCGAATCCGCGATATTGCAATAACTACCCACCCGCACATCCGAAAACAACACCGAGTTGCGCACCGTCGAGCCGCTCACGATACACCCACCGGAAACCAGTGAGTCAATGGCGATACCGCGCCGGTCATCGTCGTCGAACACAAACTTGGCCGGCGGCAATTGCTCCTGATGCGTCCAGATCGGCCATTCACGGTCATACATATTCAAGTCTGGAACGACCTTGGCCAGCTCCATGTTAGCCTCCCAGTAGGAATCGATGGTTCCAACATCGCGCCAGTAAGGCCCATGACCGTTCCCTGTACCCACGCAGCTTTGCTCGAAATTCTGCGCGAATACGCGATATCTTGAAATCATATAAGGAATCAAATCCTTGCCAAAGTCATGGCTTGAACGCGGATCGTCTGCATCGCGTATCAATTGCTCAAACAGGAAGCGGGTATTAAATACATAGATACCCATACTGGCCAACGATTTGTCGGGCTTGCCCGGCATAGGTGCAGGATTGACCGGTTTCTCGGCAAACTCGACGATACGGGAATTTTCATCCACACCCATCACGCCAAAAGCAGTCGCATCGGCGACCGGCACCTCCAGGCAGGCTACCGTCATGTCGGCCTTTTTTTCGACATGAAAAGCCAGCAATTTACCGTAATCCATCTTGTAAACATGGTCGCCAGCCAGTATCAGCACAAAATCCGGCTTGGCGCCACGCAAAATATCGAGATTCTGGAACACCGCATCGGCAGTTCCCTGATACCAGTGATCTTCGCTGACCCGCTGTTGCGCGGGCAACAAATCGACGAACTCGCCAAACTGACCATTCAAAAAAGACCAGCCGCGCTGGATATGCTGGATCAGGCTATGCGACTTGTATTGCGTTGCCACGCCGATGCGGCGGATGCCGGAATTTACGCAGTTAGACAACACAAAATCGATAATGCGGAACTTGCCACCGAAGGGAACAGCGGGCTTGGCACGCCAATCTGTCAGCTGATACAGACGGCTACCTCGCCCTCCGGCCAGCACCATCGCATAAGTGTTTTTGGCGATGCGGCTGACAAACTGCGAGGCTATTTCTCCAGTAGCCAGATGATACTTTTTTTGCAGGTAACCCTGTTCAGCTTTCATTTTGCCTCACTATATAATTTACCTTGCTGTAACGCGGTCATTATCGTTTACAATCGCCCAACTTGACAAGAATAAACGGACACAGATGAACAAGTTGATCGAACCGTTGCTGCAAGCGCGCCTCAGCGACCCTTTCGGGCTGCTCGGCCTGCATCGCAAAGGTGCAGAATGGGTCATCAGGGTGTATGAACCTTATGCCACCGATATCGAGCTGCCCGGCAACACTGAAACCACTGCATTCAAGCGCGTTCACCCAGGTGGAGTATTCGAATGGCGCGGCAAAAACGAACCCGCCCGCCCTTATCGCCTGCGTATGCACTATGGCAGCGCAACTCATGATATTTTCGACCCTTACCAGTTTACACCACATATTTCTCCGCAGGATTTGCACTTGTTCGGCGAAGGCAAGCTGCGCCAAGGCTACCGGATGCTGGGTTCGCACGGCATCGAGATCGATGGCATCAAGGGGGTGCGCTTCGCAGTCTGGGCGCCGAACGCCGAACGTGTCAGTGTGGTGGGCGAATTCAACAACTGGGATGGCCGCGTCCATTTGATGCGTTCACATGGCTCCAGCGGCGTATGGGAGCTGTTCATCCCCGAGATTGCGCAACACGCGCTGTACCGCTACGAGATACGCAACCGCGACACCGGGCATCTCCTGACCAAGACCGACCCCTATGCGCAAGGCTACGAGCATCGCCCCGGCACGGCCGCCCTCGCCGCCCCAGCCAACCGGCACCGCTGGCAGGACGACAAATGGATGGCACAGCGCGCGCAGTGGGACTGGCTGCACGGCGCGATCAATATTTACGAGGTGCATGCCGGTTCATGGAAGCGCCATCCCGACGGGCGCTTCTACACCTACAGCGAGCTGGCAGCCGACCTCGTGCCCTACGTCAAGGGCATGGGCTACACGCATATCGAACTGCTGCCGATCTCCGAACACCCGCTGGACGAATCTTGGGGCTACCAGGCCACCGGCTATTTCGCACCGACCAGCCGCTTCGGTTCGCCGGACGAGTTGCGCCATTTCGTCGATTGCTGCCACCAGGCCGACATCGGCGTGATCCTCGACTGGGTACCGGCGCATTTCCCCAAGGACGACTGGTCGCTGGCGCGCTTCGACGGCACAGCCCTGTATGAACATGAAGACCCGCGCCTTGGCTTTCACGAGGAATGGGGCACACATGTTTTCAATTACGGCCGCAACGAGGTAAAGAGCTTCCTGATGTCCAGCGCGCATTACTGGCTGGCCGAATTCCATTTCGACGGCCTGCGCGTGGATGCGGTCGCCTCGATGCTGTACCTCGACTACTCGCGCAAGGCAGGCGAATGGATCCCCAACAAATACGGTGGTCGCGAGAACCTCGAAGCGGTGAATTTTCTGCGCGAGATGAACATCATGGTGCACGAGGAGTTTCTAGGCGCGTTGACTTTTGCCGAGGAATCCACCGCGTGGCCGGCAGTGTCGCGCCCCACCTATCTCGGCGGGCTGGGCTTCTCGATCAAATGGAACATGGGCTGGATGAACGATACGCTGAGCTATTTCCGCCACGAGCCGGTGCATCGCCGCTATCACCACAACCAGCTTACCTTCGGCCAGCTCTATGCCTACACCGAGAACTTCGTGCTGCCGTTTTCGCATGATGAAGTCGTGCATGGCAAAGGCTCGCTGCTATCCAAGATGCCCGGCGATGCCTGGCAGAAATTTGCCAACCTGCGCCTGCTGCTGACTTACCAGATGACCAGTCCGGGCAAAAAACTCAATTTCATGGGCAACGAAATCGCCCAAGGGCGCGAGTGGCAATCGAAGTGGGAGCTGGAATGGTGGCAATTGGGCATGGAAATACATCGCGGCATGCAAAATCTGGCGCATGATCTCAACCAGCTCTACCGCAATCTGCCCGCATTGTATGACCTGGATTTCCAGCATGAGGGCTTTTCCTGGATAGACTGCAACGATGCCGAGCAATCGGTGCTGTCCTACCAGCGGCGCGCACGCGACGGCTCCCTCGCCATCATCGCGCTGAACCTGACGCCTGTACCGCGTAACTACTATCGTGTCGGCCTGCCGCTACAGGCGCAATACCGCGAAGTGCTGAACAGCGATTCGGAATATTATGCGGGCGGCAACCTCGGCAATGCCGGACTGATACAAGCGGAGCCGATTCCCTGGATGGGACTGCCCTACTCTGCCGAAATTGTCCTGCCGCCGCTGGCGGGCATTGTGCTGGTGCCGGAGACAAAAATGTAGGAGCGCAATTTATTGCGCGAAAATCGCTCGATAAATCGAGCTCCTACAAGATATGCATTGCCATAGGCGACGCCAAAAAATATCCGTTGTTGATTTGAACACAGACCATCATGTCGAAACTGACCTTATCCCCCGCATGGCAAGCACTCAAGGCGCACCACGCCATGATCGAGCCGCTGCACATGCGCCAAATGTTTCAGGACGCCCCGGCGCGTTTCAGTAAATTCTCGCTGCAACTCGGCGACCTGCTGTTCGATTACTCCAAAAACCGCATTAACGATGAAACCATAAAATTGCTCGTGGCGCTGGCCGAGCAGGCCGGGTTAACTGCCTGTATCGGGCGCATGTTCGGCGGCGAGAAGATCAATTTCACCGAACGGCGCGCTGCCTTGCACACCGCGTTGCGCAACCGTTCCGGCCAACCGGTTTATGTGGAAGGCAAGGATGTCATGCCCGATGTGCGGCGCGTGTTAGGGCTGATGCGCCACTTTTCCGATGCAGTGCGCAGTGGCCAGCATCGAGGGTATACCGGCAAACAAATCAGCGACATCGTCAACATCGGCATCGGCGGCTCCGACCTCGGCCCGCTGATGGCCTGCGAAGCACTCAAACCTTATTCAAATCCGAAACTGCGCGCACATTTTGTCTCCAATG
>JBAQCT010000078.1:0-49372 GCA_049294375.1 Gallionella sp.
CATCATGCCCGCCGCCGGGGCGCATGCGATGGCTCAGACCACCGAGCGCATCGTCGCCATCGGTACTTCCACCGGGGGAACGCAGGCACTCGAAGCGGTGCTCACCGCCCTGCCGCGCGTGTGCCCCGGCATCGTCGTCGTGCAGCATATGCCGGAAAAATTTACCGCCTCCTTCGCCGCACGCCTCGACAGCCTGTGCGAAATCGAGGTCAGGGAGGCGCGGAATAATGATCGGGTGATTCCCGGACTGGCTCTGATCGCGCCCGGTGGCAGGCACATGCTGCTCAAGCGCAGCGGCGCCTACTACCATGTCGAAGTGCTGGACGGGCCGGTGGTCAACCGCCACCGTCCCTCGGTGGATGTGCTGTTTCGCTCGGTGGCGAAATTCGCCGGCAAGAATGCCACCGGCATCATCATGACCGGTATGGGCGACGATGGCGCAAGAGGCCTGAAGGAGATGCACGATGCGGGTGCGCCGACGGTCGCCCAGGACGAGGAAACCTGCGTGGTGTTCGGCATGCCCAAGGAAGCCATCAAGCTGGGCGGGGTAGGCAGGGTGATGGGGTTGCAGGACATTCCCAAGGCGATATTGACGGGATAAGGACGCGAATTGTTAATTATCTGGAATATTCCACTGGTATTGTTATCCGTGCTGGCTGCGATGCTTGGCTCGTTCACGGCGCTCGCGCATGCGCAGCGGATGCGCGCGAGCAGCGGCCGTTCGGCATGGGTGTGGATGATTGCCGGTGGCATCACATTGGGCTTGGCGATCTGGTCGATGCACTTTATCGGCATGCTGGCTTTTCATTTGCCCATTCCTCTCGGCTATGATCTGCCATTGACCCTGCTCTCTGCTTTACCCGCGATTGCCGCAGCCTTGCTCGGCTTTTATGTGCTGCGTGAACCGAGCATCAGCGTCGTGCGCATTATCGTGAGCGGCCTGTTGATGGGCGTGGGCATCAGTATCATGCACTACACCGGCATGGCGGCTCTCAAGATGTCGCCGCCGATCAGTTACGACCCACTGTTTTTTACCCTGTCCGTGGCCATTGCCGTCATCGCTTCGTGGGGCGCGTTGCTGATGATGTATCAGGGCGAGCGCGTCAAACTGCCGCCGATGCTTCGTTTTATGCTAGGCGGTATCATCATGGGCTTGGCGATTTCCGGCATGCACTACACCGCCATGCTGGGAGTAAACATCTCGCCCGGCAGCATGTGTCTGGTTGGCGCAACGCAGGTCGCCCCAGGCATACTCGCCTTGCTGGTATCGCTGGCTTCCTTGTTCTGGTTTGGCGGCGGCATCCTCGCCGCCTTGTTCGATCGGCGCATGACGCGGCAGAACGCGCAGGCCTTGGCGCAACTCGAACAAGCGCACAGGCAGACATTGATGGAGTTGGAGTATCAAAAATATGCGCTGGATCAGCACTCGATTGTGTGCACTACCGATGTGCGCGGCGTGATCACCTATGTCAACGAGAAATTCTGCGCCGTCAGCCAGTATTCATACGATGAAGTGGTTGGGCAGAATCATCGTTTGATCAATTCCGGTATGCACCCGAGAGAATTTTTCCGCAGCATGTACCGCACCATTGCTGTGGGGGAGGTGTGGCATGGGGAAATTTGCAATCGCGCCAAGGATGGCAGCCTGTTTTGGGTGGAAGGCACCATCGTGCCGTTTCTGGGCGACAACGGCAAACCCTTCCAATACATTGCGATACGTACCGACATCACCGAGCGCAAAAAATCTGATGAGGCACTGCGCGTGGCGGCGGCAACCTTCGAGACCCATGAAGCCATCCTGATTACCGATGCCAACGCGAATATCATCCGCGTCAACCAGGCGTTCCAGGACATCACCGGCTATAGCGCGGAAGAGGTGCTGGGCAAGAATCCGCGCATCCTCAGTTCGGGCCGCCAGGACAAAGCCTTTTATGCGGCGATGTGGCAGCAGTTGCTGAATAACGGTTCGTGGACCGGCGAGATGTGGGACAGGCGCAAGAATGGGCAGGTTTATCCGAAGTGGCTGACCATTACCGCCCTGACAAACGAACAGGGCGAGATAACCGGATATGTCGCCATCTTCAGCGATATTACCGCGCGCAAACAGGCCGAGGAGGAAATCCACAATCTGGCGTTTTATGACGCATTGACCAATTTGCCCAACCGCCGGTTGCTGCTTGACCGTTTTCGCCTGGCGCTGTCGTTGTCGGCGCGCAACCATCATTACGGCGCGGTGCTGTTCCTCGATATGGACAAGTTCAAGACGCTCAACGATACGCTGGGGCACAATCATGGCGATTTGCTGCTGATCGAGGTGGCGCAGCGCATCCAGTCCTGTGTGCGCGAGGTGGATACCGTGGCACGGTTGGGCGGCGATGAGTTTGTGGTGCTGATCGAAGAAGTCAGCACGAATGCAGAAGAGGCTTCGCAAAAAGTCGCGCTGATCGCCGAGAAAATACGCGCGGCGCTGTCCGTGCCTTATCGGCTCAAAGGTCACGAGCATCATAGTTCTCCGAGCATCGGCGTGTGCCTGTATTGCGGTAATGCGGAATCGATGGACACTCTGCTCAAACACGCCGACCTGGCGATGTATCAGGCCAAGGATTCAGGAAGAAACGCGGTGCGCTTCTTCGACCCCGCCATGCAACTGGCGGTGGAAACGCGTGCCGCGCTGGAGGCCGATTTGCGCCATGCCGTTCCCGATAAACAACTGCATCTGTATTACCAGATTCAGGTGGACAACGACCATCGCCCTCTGGGTGCAGAAGCGCTGGTGCGCTGGATGCATCCAAAGCGCGGCATGGTTTCACCGGCGCAATTCATTCCCGTCGCCGAAGAAAGCTCGCTGATTCTGGATATCGGGCATTGGGTGCTGGAAACGGCCTGCAAGCAGCTTGAACTGTGGGGCAAGCGCGAGCAAACGCGCGACCTGGTTCTGGCCGTCAACGTCAGTGCGCAGCAGTTCAGCAAGCACGACTTTGTGGAGAATGTGGCCGAAATAATTCGTGTTCACCGGATTAATCCGACGCGCCTGAAGCTGGAATTGACCGAGAGCGTGGTGTTGACCGATGTCGCCGATGTTGTGGCCAAGATGCACGCGCTGAAAGCACACGGAATCCGATTGTCACTGGACGATTTCGGCACCGGTTATTCATCGCTGTCTTATTTGAAGCAACTGCCGCTCGATCAACTCAAGGTCGACCAGAGCTTCGTGCGCGATATTGCAACCGACCAGAATGATGCGGTGATGGTGAAAACCATCATCGATATGGCGCAAAACTTCCGCCTGAACGTGATCGCCGAAGGGGTGGAGACTGAAGCGCAGCTAAACTTCCTCAAACAAAATGGCTGCATGGCGTATCAGGGCTACTTGTTCGGCAAACCCGTGCCGATTGGGGAGTTTGAAGCGCTGCTGGGACGCGGTGTGTCAAGGGAATGCGCAGAAGATACACCGGACTTGGTTAAAAGCGAGGCGCCAGCCATCCCCACCATTTTTTTACCACAAGGAGAATTAACATGAATGGATTTTGCCCAATCACTTTCAGGGTATATGGAATTACCATGTCTGAAAGCGGTGCTTCGTGACTATAGGTCAAACTGGCACTTCAATTTCCTCCAAAGCGGACTACCACATCACGTCACAGCGAATAAATCTGTAAAGGGGGGGCGGCAGACCCATCAGAGGCATAATTTTCTACAGGCTGCTTATTCCAATTCTATTTTGGAACAACAATAATCATGTAGGGTGCGTCCCACGCACCAATGATGATGGTGCGTGGGATGATGGTGCGTGGGACGCACCCTACAACATCGCACTTTTAATTTAGAAATGGAATTACACCAGTTTGTGCGGGTTTTCGACCATCTGCTGATAAATCATGCTTTGCAGGATAAGACAGTCATTCGGTTGCAGCTCCTGGAATTCGATACCGTGGCGGATAAGACTGGATTTCGACGCATCGCCAGCGTCGCCGTTGAGCACAGCGCGAATGGCTCCCTTGACCGCCAGGTAGGCATCAATATTGTGCAAAGGCATGTGAAATGACAGGCTGAGGATATCCCCCTTGTCGCCCAGTGGCTGCTTGGCCTCGAGGGATACCCCGCTGGCGCTGATGTCGGAAATGAGCGCGGATATTTGTTCCTCCGCACCGGGCTTACTACCCAGCACTGTCGCGATGATGCGCGCCTTGACCCTGGGAGCCTTGCGTACCACGATCCCCTGTATATCGCCGGGAAACGACAGGTGCAGATATTCGTAAGGAAGCTTGCAAATCCGTTCTATGTTGCATGAGAATCCAAAAGCGTTCTGGCCTGAAAAAGACCGCATGACGACTTTTTTCCCCCCGATGAGTTGTGCGTTAACTGTAGTCGGCGCAGTGACCAACAGGCTGGCCCCTTTCAGGAAACCGATCACCTTGACCACATAACGTTCATTAGGACTTTGGAATTTTGACCTGAAGTCATAATCAGCCGGGAGTTCGAGATTCAGCCGGTCTCCCACTTTCAGTTTCATGTCATCGAAAGTATAACTATTGCCGGTTTTATTCTCCGCAGATTGCTTTGGGGGCGCCTCTTTAGTAATGGAAAAACTATCCTCGCCAACCTCCTTGCCGGGCGCTTCCCACGAGAATTCATGGCAGATACTGCCGGTCAGCAGTGCATCCCGGTGCTTGTCGTCGCGGACTATATCTCCTTTGTTGGCTAACAGCAGGTTATGTTCGCAGTCATACAACGCCCAGGGCAGCGGTTTGCCGACGACAATTTCATTACTGCTGGCTGAGATAAGGCTCATACAAACAATCGCTCCACTGTGCGCCCTTCCGGCGCTGATTACCCTGAAAACTGCTGTATCCCATTTGCATTTTCATGAGCCGCTAAACTACATGGCGATACTGTTGGCCCACCCCAACGCTTCCAGTTGCGCCCCGTTGAGCGCATCCGCAGTCAGGCCGGGATGGGAATGCAGCCTTTGCTGTACGGCTGCGGCATCACCCGATTCGATCTCCCCGCACAGGGACAGCAAATCGCCGAGATCGCCGCTGCGTCGCAATAATGCCGCCTCGATCTCTTCCTGCAGACTCATGCGCGCCACGATGTCCTTCATTGGCTCATCCATCAGGACATCGAGCAGCGACAGCATGCCCACCATGAAGGCGCGGTCGGCATAGTCGAGATCGCGCTCCCGTATTTGCTGCGCGACCAGCTCCATCAGCTTGGCGCGCGTGGCGGCCAGTTGCATCAGCGGGCTGACCACCTTCCCGTCCTTGGAGGCATACAGCAGCAGTTGCACCCAGCGTTGCAGCGCGCGGCGCCCCAGCACCATCAGCCCGTGGCCGAGCGAGCTGATCTTGACGGCCAGGTTGTTTCCCGCGGAATTCACCATGCACAACAGGTTGTAGGACAGGGTGGGATGCTCCTTGAACGCATCCACGATCTTGTCGTTCTCGGCACCGCTCAGCATCAGCGTGAGGATGCGCAACAGCACCATTTTGGAATCATTCGCGTGCTTGCCGGAGAGCATTTCGGGACGGGCAAAGTAATAACCCTGGAACAGGTCGAAGCCCATCGCCATGCAGGCGCCTGCCTGTTCGCGGTCTTCGACCTTTTCCGCCAGCAGTTTCACGGGATATTGCTTGAATTCCTTTATCAGCGCTGGCAGTTGGGCGGGGGCGATCTGCATCAAGTCCAGCTTGATCACGTCCACCACGCCGAGCAAAGGTTTGATGTCGTCGCCCAGCTTCAGCACATCGTCCAGCGCCAGGCTGAATCCCATCGCTTTCAGGTCGCGGCAACGCGAGATGATCTCATCATCGATGACGATGGTTTCCAGCAGCTCTATCACCACTTGCTTCCTCGGCAGCAATTCGATCATGTCGCTATGCAAAAATTCGGCATCCACGTTGATGAACCCCTTGTGTGCGCCGAGCACATTGGCGATGCCCATGTCGCCGAACGCGTTCAGCATCACCTGCGCGGTGGCATGGGTGTCGTCCACCACGCCCGCCTCCGCCGACTTGCCGCCGGAGCGGAACAGCAGCTCGAAAGCGCGCAGATTTTCCTTGCGGTCGAGGATCGGCTGGCGGGCCAGGAAGAATTGTTGCTGCATGGGAGAACCTCTAACATATTGCTGCATGAGAAAATACCCTTTAGTAACCCGTCATGAATGGAAGTCGTAAAAATGAGTATTCAGCACTATTTTCAACGGCTCGCCATCTTTCTTGATATGCTGAAATGTACTCTGCACCGTTGGCCATGGGGATTAACTATTTGCGATCTGAATCGATAATTGCGTTCCCGATACTCGGATGCTCTGTCCATATCAATCCGATCATATCCCCCTCAGATCCGACAGCCACGAAGCTCGGCGATTCCTTCGCCGCGCATGCTTCAGCATGCAGGATCTATATGATGAACGATATTCTCTTGCACATGATCTGTGTATCGGTGTTTGTCTGATTGTGGTGTAGGACGCAGGGAAATTTATTATCAGCGTTTACCTGACAGGGCGAGAGGGGGATGGGTTTAACGACTCGCTTGATCTCCGGCACCACTCAAACCCATCCCCACCCTAACCCTCCCCTTGAAGGGGCATTCTTGTTCGCCAAGGCAACGGCGGCCACATTCTTGTTGCGCCGCGCTTTACCTCCTGTCAGACGGACACTGACAATAAATTCCCCCGTTCCCTACCGCACAATCAGGCAAACACCGATACGCATTCCATGCGCGATGGAATATTGTTCTGTCATCGGATTTGATGATCTGTCCGGATTCGAGGAGAACGTGATGGGGACATTATGGACGGAACAGATGAGTGTCGGAAACGCAATAATCGATTCCGACCACAAGGAATTGATCGCCATGGTCAATGGCGCGGAGTACATGATCAAGAAGAGGGATAGCTATGCCCTCTCACTGGCATTCGACCATCTCGAGCATTGGCTGCGTGTTCATTTCTCGAATGAGGAAATGATCGCGCAGGCAGTCGATTACCCTTTTGCCAAGCACAAACTGGAACATGAAAATGTGCTGAAGACCTTTTGTTTTATGAGGGATGTGATAGCGGGCAAGAATGGCGTATGGAACGAAGATGCGGCGGAGCTCTATTCCGAATTCCTGAGCGACTGGCTAACAGATCACCTCATCAATGTGGATATGCTGATGAAGCCGATACTGCAAACCTACCCCTATGATGCCAAGCTGGCTTTTCATCCGGATCTTGTGCAGCCGGAAGTGGATCGGCGCAGGGTGGCGTGATGAATATCTTCATTGTGGAAAACTCGGGAGCCTCATGCGGATACCTGCAATCCATCCTGCACAATATACCCGGCATTACAGTAATCGGCCATGCTGCGGCAGACGAACCGGACGTGACCGAACGCATCGCGGCGCTGTTGCCGGATGCGTTGATTTTCGATAATTTGAGGGATGTGGCGGTAGTGGGCATGCTGGAAAATATTAAAAAACGCCACCCCATGATCAAAATCATGGTGTTGGCCGATTGCGCCAACGAGCTTTACTTCAAGCACTGCAAGCGCGCTGGGGTGGATCATTTTTTTGACGGGGATTCGCAGCTCATGCGGGTTCGGGCGGCTTTATGGAAATGGGTATATGACTACCACTTATGCGACCACCCCGATGCTCTGTGTCATGAGTGATTGCGCATAGAGCGGGTCGTGTACCCATCGCAGAGCGGCGAGAATATGTTCCCAAAAGTGCGTGGGAGCAATGATGCTGACGGATACGAAAGCATAAAATGCTAGGCAACAGCGAAAGCAGCAAATTGACGCAGGCTTTCTTTTTTCCTGCCGCGCTCCTGATGAACCGCCTGGGGGTCACCAGAAAGTTCGTGTTGCTGGGGATGATGTCGCTTGCCGCCTTTGCGGTGGTGATGTATAGCCTGTTTGCCAGCCTCAATCAGGACATCAGTTTCATGCAGCGGGAGTTGAAAGGCCTCGATCTGATCAGGCCGTTTCCGCGGGCCGTGCAGGCGCTCCAGCAACATCGCGGGCTTTCTGCCGGAGTCGTGGGCGGTGACGGGGCCATGCGGGACAGCCTGCCCAGCATGGCAAAAGAAGTGGCCAAGGCGTTGGGCGACATGCTGGAAAAGCCGTTTTCCGGCGTGGCTTTCGGCGAGACATTGCAACATATCCGGGCCGATTGGGAGCGCCTGCGCAAAGAGGGGCACAACTGGGCGGCAGCGGAAAATTTTGCCGCGCACACCCGCCTCATCGAGCGGATACAGTCATTCGAGGTATCCGTCGCCGACGAATACGCGCTGACCCTGGATCCCGAACTTGACACGTATTATCTGATCGACACCATCGTCAACAAGTTGCCGCATGCGATCGAGCATCTTGGCAGGTTGCGTGCATACGGCACGAGCATCCTGGCCGGAAAATACGCCGACGCACAACAGCGGGTCGAAATGAATATCCTGATCGCCGAGCTCGATGATGCGCTGGCGATACTCAAGGTCAATCTCGACAAGACCGGTCGCTACAATCCGGCGCTTCAGGATATGATCTCGGCGGCATTCGGGGATATTGCAGGCTCGGCACGGCAGATTGCCGGTGTCGTGACATCGGATATCCTTACGGGCCGCTTTTCCACGAGCCCCGATGATTTTTTCGGAATGTCCACTGCCGCGATCGACAGGGACTACATGCAACTGCGCGATGCGTTGTTGCCGATGGCGGAAACGCTCATCAACGAGCGCATCGCGCGGGCGGAAAATACGCTGCGCATCAGCGTCGGCGTCACCTTGCTGCTGTTCGTGGTGGCGGCTTACTTCTCGATCGGCACCATCCGCGCCATTGTCGTCAACATCCGGTCGCTTGCACGCTCGGCGCACGCCTTTGCGGGCGGCAACCTGGAGGAACGGATCAGTCTCGACGCGCACGATGAGCTTGGCCAGGTGGGAAAAAGTTTCAACGAGATGGCCGATGGATTCAGCGCATTGCTGAAGGTGTCCCGCGTAAACGAAGCGCGCCTGCACGACCTGTCGGTGAATCTTGAGGAGCGGGTCAAGCAACGCACCGTTGAACTTGAGCTGGCGCAGCGACTGACCGAATCGCTGCTGCGACGCAACCAGGCGTTGATGCTGACCTCCATGGATGGCATACATATAATGGATACACGGGGCAACCTGTTGGTGGTCAACGATGCCTTCTGCAGCATGTTGGGCTATACCAAGGAGGAGGTTTCGGGTCTTAACGCGGCCGATTGGGATGCGCAATGGACGGCTGAGGAATTGCAGGCCCAATTCATGGAACTTGCCGGCAAGAGCGGCATGTTCGAAACCTTGTGGCGCCGCAAGGACGGCAAATTGATCAATGTCGAAACCAGTGCCTCCGGCGTGGAACTGGAAGGGCAGAGCTTCATCTATGCGTCAAGCCGCAACATCACTGATCGGAAACTGGCAGAGAATGCTTTACGTGAAAGCGAGAGCCGTTACCGCACGCTCATCGAAAATTCCCCCATGTGCATCCACGAAATAGACACGGACGGCAGGTTAATCTCCATGAACAGGGCAGGTTTGCTCATGATGGGAGCCAAAGACGAAAGCATCGTACGAGGCCTGTTATATCTGGACGCCGTAAGCGCCGCCGATCGGGATCGCATAGGGGAATTACTTGCCAAGGCGTATGCCGGGGAGGTTAGCCACTTTGAATTCAAGGCTGCCGGGCTGCACGAGCGGGATTTCAAATCGTGTTTTGTCCCCGTAATGAACAGTGACGGCAGCGTTGAGAAACTGATGGGAATAACGGAGGATATAACCGCGCGCAAGCAGGCCGAAGAAGAAATTCACCGGCTGGCGTTTTACGATGTGCTGACAAAATTACCCAACCGCCGCCTGTTTCTCGACCGCTTCGGTACGGCCTTGACCGCTTCGGTGCGGCTCAACAACTTTGGCGCGGTGCTGTTCATCGACCTGGACCGTTTCAAGTCGCTTAACGATACGCTCGGCCATGGCTACGGCGACCTGCTGCTGATCGAAGTGGCCACGCGCATCAAGTCTTGCGTGCGCGAAATGGATACGGTGGCGAGGCTCGGCGGGGATGAATTCGTGGTACTGATCGAGGGCGTCAGCAACGATCAGGAGGAAGCCTCGTACAAGGTCGGTCTGGTTGCCGAAAAGATACGCGAATCGCTGGCGCGTCCCTACCATCTCAACGGGCACGAACATCAGAGTTCGCCGAGCATCGGCGTCAGTCTGTATCGCGGCAACGATGAATCAGCGGACGAATTGCTTCAGCATGCCGACATGGCGATGTACCAGGCCAAGGATGCGGGGCGCAATGCGGTGCGCTTCTTCGACCCCGTCATGCAGAATAATGTGGCCACGCGCGCCGCATTGGTGAACGATTTGCGTTGCGCCATCGAGCGGCGGCAATTGCATTTGCATTATCAGTTGCAGGTGGATAACGATAATCGCCCGGTGGGGGCAGAGGCGCTGCTGCGCTGGATCCACCCTCAACGCGGCACCGTCATGCCGGAGCAGATGCTCCCGATTGCCGAAGAGAGCACACTGATTCTCGACATCGGCGATTGGGTGCTGGAAACGGCTTGCAGGCAACTCGCGTTGTGGGAAGAAAACGAAAAAATGCGCGACTTGGTGCTGACGGTCAATATCAGCGCCAAACAATTTACCATGCCGGATTTTTCGGATAAGGTAGCCGATGTCCTGCGGGTGCACCGGATAAACCCGGCGCGCCTGAAACTGGAATTGACCGAAAGCATGGCGCTCGACGATCTGCATGGCACGGTAGAAAAAATGCGCGCACTGAAAGCGCTTGGCGTCTGCCTGTCGATGGACGACTTCGGCACCCGCTATTCGTCGCTATCCAACCTGAAACAGCTTCCGCTCGACCAGGTCAAGCTCGGCAGGAGTTTCGTGCAGGATGTCGCGAGCGACGGCAACGTCGCGCTTCTGGTGCAGAGCATCATCGACATGTCGAGCAAATACCGCATCACCGTGATCGCCGAAGGGGTGGAAAACAAGGCGCAACTGGCCTCGCTCAAGGATCGCGATTGCGTCGCCTACCAGGGCTTCCTTTTCAGCAAAGCCGTGCCGGTTGATGAGTTTGAGCGACTATTGAATTGAAGCCGATACGGGGTGTAAATATCATGCAGGAAAGCGGGCTGGCGGGCGAAGTGCGCCCGGTATCAGCTGGAAATTGAAACGGGGTTGTTAGGCGAAACACAACAAAGGAGAGAACCATGTCAACCGAAACAAAGTGCCCATTCTCGGGCGATGCTGGTAAACACACGGTAGCTGGAGCCCCATCGAACGCAGACTGGTGGCCCAATCAACTGAAGCTGAACATCTTGCACCAGCACTCCTCCAAGTCCAACCCTATGGGCGAGGAGTTCAACTACGCCGAGGAGTTCAAGAGCCTCGACCTGGACGCCGTCATCAAGGACCTGCATGCCCTGATGAAGGATTCGCAGGATTGGTGGCCTGCCGACTTCGGCCACTACGGGCCCTTGTTCATTCGCATGGCATGGCACAGCGCCGGTACGTACCGCATCAGCGACGGTCGCGGCGGCGCAGGGAGCGGCAGCCAGCGCTTTGCTCCCCTGAATAGCTGGCCGGACAACGTCAATCTCGACAAGGCGCGCAGGCTGATTTGGCCGATCAAGCAAAAGTACGGTCGAAAAATCTCCTGGGCCGACCTGATGATTCTCGCTGGCAACGTCGCGCTGGAATCGATGGGATTCAAGACCTTCGGTTTTGCCGGTGGCCGCCCGGACATCTGGGAGCCGGAACAAGACATCTACTGGGGCGCTGAAAAAAAATGGCTGGATGACAAACGCTACTCCGGGGACCGGAACCTGGAAAATCCGCTCGCTGCCGTGCAGATGGGACTGATTTACGTCAACCCGGAGGGACCGAACGGTAACCCTGACCCGCTCGCTGCGGCGCGCGATATCCGCGAGACCTTTGCTCGCATGGCGATGAACGACGAAGAGACGGTTGCGCTCATCGCTGGTGGTCATACCTTCGGCAAAACACACGGTGCCGGCGATGTGAAACATGTTGGGCCTGAGCCGGAAGCTGCCGGTATCAAGGAGCAGGGTCTGGGCTGGAAAAGCAGCTTTGGCAGCGGTAAAGGGGGGGACGCGATCAGCAGTGGTCTGGAGGTCACTTGGACCACCACGCCAACGAAGTGGAGCAACAACTTTCTCTGGAACCTGTTCGGCTACGAATGGGAGCTGACGAAGAGCCCGGCCGGCGCGCATCAGTGGACGCCGAAGCACGGCATGGGCGCCGGTACAGTACCGGATGCCCACGACCCGTCAAAGCGTCACACGCCTTCCATGCTGACCACCGACCTCGCACTGCGGTTCGACCCTGCTTACGAGAAAATTTCAAGGCGCTTCCTCGAAAATCCGGATCAGTTCGCCGATGCGTTCGCACGCGCCTGGTTCAAGCTGACGCACCGCGACATGGGCCCGCTCGCCCGCTACCTGGGCCCGCTGGTGCCGAAGGAAGCGCTGATCTGGCAGGATCCCATCCCCGTAGTAGATCACAAGCTGGTTGATGAGCAGGACATTGCTGCTCTGAAGGCCAAGGCACTTTCGTGCGGGCTGTCCATTTCCCAACTAGCCAATACCGCTTGGGCCTCTGCGGCAACATTCCGCGGCAGCGACAAGCGCGGCGGTGCCAACGGTGCGCGTATTCGTCTAGCGCCGCAAAAGGATTGGGAAATCAACCAGCTTGGTGATGTGGCAAAGGTTTTGCAGAAGCTGGGAACGATCCAGAAAAGCTTCAACAGCACACAGTCTGGCGGCAAGAAGGTTTCGCTTGCTGACCTGATCGTTCTGGGCGGCTGCGCAGCCGTCGAGGCAGCTGCGAAGAAGGCTGGCCACGATGTGAAGGTTCCCTTTTCGCCGGGGCGCATGGACGCGTCGCAGGAGCAGACTGACGTGGACTCGTTCGCCGTACTGGAGCCGGTCGCAGATGGCTTCCGCAACTACATCCGTAAGGGGCTAGGAGGATCGGCGGCTGAGCTGCTGGTTGATAAAGCGCAGCTGCTGACCCTGACCGCCCCTGAGATGACGGTTCTGGTCGGCGGCATGCGCGCCCTGAATGCGAACGTCGGCCAGTCTAAGCATGGTGTGTTCACCAAGCAGCCTGAGACGCTGACGAATGACTTCTTTGTGAATCTCCTCGATATGAGGACAAAGTGGCAGAAGTCCACCACATCCGAAGGCGTGTTGGAAGGGCGCGATCGGGCGACGGGCGAACTCCTGTGGACGGGCACCATTGTTGATCTCATCTTCGGTTCAAACTCCCAGCTCAGAGCCCTCGCGGAAGTCTATGCGTGCGGCGACTCGCAGCAGGCATTCGTGAACGACTTTGTGGCGGCATGGAACAAGGTGATGAATCTTGATCGCTTCGACCTTGCGTGACTTCGGAGAAAAGGACTCTAACCTATGCCGCGCAGTTTCGACCCCATATCTCCGGAACAGATCGAGGCTGCGCGAACCCAGCAGTTTTCTTTAGCTTCAGGAATGTGCGCCACGAAAATGTTGCACAACCATTCACTCGTGAACTCTGCCGAAAAAATCCTGAATTACGGTTATTTTCCCAATACGCATCAATTCCGGCGCGCGCACACGCTCAGTCTGTCGGCGCGCTACCAGCGTCATGACATCGCCCCGGAATAGCACGTAGTGCGATCCGTCAGACGCAGGGGCTGCTCAGTGAAGATTTGAGTTATTGCTTATCATGAGCTGGGGTATTCCACTAATCTGGTTACGAATGTGAAAAGGTGTGTCTATCTTACTCTGTCTCTGTGCTGCTGGGGTTGTAGTGACAGACCCGCCACCGCGCCATGCTAGAATCAACTCCAGTTATTCTTTGAGTATGCGCCTTCATGCAAAAACTGCCTGGCGGTAAATCCAGTTTGTTGCTTGTCATTTCAATAGCAGTGGCCTTGCTGGCTGGCGTGTTGCTGTATTCCCAATCCGGGCGCACCAAATCCTCCATCAAGATCGGCGTGCTGCATTCGCTGACCGGCACGATGGCGACCAGCGAAGCGCCGCTGGTGGATGCGGTGCGGCTGGCGGTGGAAGAAACGAACCAGTCGGGCGGGGTAAACGGTCGCCCGGTCGAAGTGATCGTGGAAGACTGCCGTTCGGATGCCGCCTATTGCGCGCGGCAGGCGGAAAAACTCATCACCCGGGATGGCGTGCAGGCATTGTTCGGTTGCTGGACATCGGCTTGCCGCAAGGCGGTCAAAACCGTCGTCGAAAAGCATCGCCACCTGCTGCTCTACCCGCTGCAATACGAGGGCCTGGAACAATCACCCGACATCATCTACACCGGTGCGACACCCAACCAGCAGATCATACCGATGGCGTTGTGGGCGTTGCAGCGCAAGGGTAAACGCTTTTACCTGATCGGCTCGGATTACATCTTTCCCCGCACCGCCAACCTGATCGTCAAGGACTTGTTGCGCGCGCAAGGCGGGCAATTGCTCGGTGAACGGTATCTGCCGCTGGGGGCGAACGACATGGCGGCGGTCGTGCGGGAAATTGCCGCGCAGCATCCCGACTTCGTGTTGAATACGCTGAACGGCGACAGCAATCTGCACTTTTTCCGCGCGCTGCATACGGCGGGCATAACCGCAGCCCATGTGCCGGTATTTTCCACCAGCATTACCGAGACCGGATTGGCGTCAATGGGCGTCGATCTGGCAGCGGGACATTACGTCGCGTGGAATTATTTCCAGAGTCTGGATAACGCCGAGAACAGGGCCTTCGTCGAACGCTTCAAGCAGCGTTTCGGAAGGGATCGCGTGCTGGATGACCCGATGGTGGCCTCCTATATCGGTGTGAGACTTTGGGCCGACGCCGCCCGCAGCCTCGGCACGACCGATCTGGCGTCGCTGAAGGCCGCCCTGGCGCAGCAAACCCTGCTTGCGCCACAGGGGATCGTGGCGGTCGATTACGACACGCAGCATCTATGGAAGAAGGCCTATATCGGCAAGGCGCGTGCGGACGGGCAGTTCGAGATTATCTGGCAATCCGCGCAGCCGATCCACCCCGCGCCCTTCCCGTTCTATCGCAGCCGTGAGGAATGGCTGTCCATGCAGCAAGCGCTGCCGGGAGCGAAACCATGAGCCGGGGAATGAAAAACATCTCGCTCACCTGGCGTTTCCTGATCTGGTTTGTCATCGTCGCGCTGCTGCCGTTGGCCTTATTCGGCTACCTGAGCTTGCGGCAGAGCGAAGAGGCGCTGCGCGGCGAAACGCTGAACCGGATGTCGCGGCTGGCGGACAAGAAGACATTGCAAATCAAGACCTATTTGGCCGAACGGATGCAGGATGCGCGGTTGCTGGCGCACGGCAGACTGGCGGAAGAGGCCATGGCGGATCTGGCGCGCGCCTATGCGCGCCATGGCGCCAGTTCGGAGGAATACCGCAGAGCGGCAAAACCGTTCGAGAAGAATTTTTCCGCTTACATCGGTGAGGGGGGAGACACCCTGTCCTACGACGTGTTCCTGATCACGCCGCAGGGCGAAATAATCTATACCTACAAGCATGAACCGGATTTCGCGACCAACCTGATCGATGGCCCCTGGCGCGATTCGCAACTGGCCAAGGTGTTCCGCGAATCGCGCATGACCTTTGAAAGCTGTATTTCCGACTTCGAACATTACGCGCCCTCCAATGCGCCTGCCGCATTCATCAGCGCACCGATCATCCGCGAGGGTAAGTTGCTGGGGGTCGTTGCCGTTCAGCTCGATACGCAGCATATCTATCGGGTGGCGATGGACAATATCGGCCTGGGAGCGACCGGCGAAACTGCGCTGGCCAAATCGACGGGTGTTGATGAAGCGGTATTTGTCGCGCCGCTCAGGCGCGACCCGCAGGCCGCCATGCAGCGCAAGGTAAACTTGAGAACGACGGCGGTCCCGATGCGCCATGCATTGGCTGGCCAGCGCGGCAGTGGCGTGGAGATCGACTATGCCGGCAGGCAGATTGTCGCCGCGTGGCGTTACCTGCCGGAATTGCGCTGGGGGGTGGTGGTCAAGATGGATGCCGACGAGGCCTTTGCGCCCATTTACCGGCAGCGGGAAGAACTTCTGGAAACGCTTCTGGTATTGGCCATGCTGGGCGGGTTTGCCGCATTCTATTTCGGTCGCCAGATGGTCAGGCGGCTCAAGGGTTTTGCAAGAAATGCCGATGAAATCGCCCAAGGCGACTTGAGCAAACGCGTCGATGAATCCGGCACGGATGAAGTCGGCGTGCTGGCACGATCCTTTAACCGCATGACCGGAAACCTGCAAACGCTGTATCGCACACTGGAAGATCGCGTCGAAGAACGTACCCGTGAATTGAATGTGACCAATGAACAGTTGCAGGAAGAAATCATCGAGCGCGAGCATATCGAAAAGTCGCTTCTGGAAAGCAAGATCGAGTTGCAGCACAACCAGGATTTGCTCAACGAGGCACAGCGGCTGGGGAAACTGGGAAGCTGGGAACTGAATCTGGTCACCGGCAAGTTACGTTGGTCGGACGAGATATACCGGATATTCGAGCTCGATCCGACCCAGCTCTTTCCCTCTTATGAAAATTTTCTGAATGCGATCCACCCGGATGACCGCGACAAGGTGAACCTGGCTTACACGCAATCTCTGGAAAATCGCCAGCCTTATGATGTGGTTCACCGATTGCTGCTCCCGGATGGCCGCACCAAATGGGTACGTGAGCACTGCACGAGCGAATTCGATGCGTCCGGCAAGCCGCTGCGTTCGGTGGGCGCGGTGCAGGACATCACAGAACACCATCTTGCGGAAGAAAAATTGCGCATCGCGGCGGCGACCTTCGAGACGCATGAAGCCATCCTCATCACCGACGCCAACGCGAACATTATCCGCGTCAATCAGGCCTTCCAAGACATCACCGGATACAGTTCGGAAGAGGTGCTGGGCAAGAATCCGCGCATTCTCAGCTCAGGCCGCCAGGACAAGGCCTTTTATGATGCGATGTGGCAACAGTTGCTGTCCACCGGCACATGGACCGGCGAGATGTAGGACCGGCGCAAGGACGGCCAGATTTACCCGAAATGGCTGACCATCACCGCCGTAAAAAACGAGCAGGGGCAAATCACCGAGTATGTGGCCATCTTCAGCGATATTACCGAGCGCAAACAGGCCGAAGAGGAAATTCACTACTTGGCGTTTTATGACGCGCTGACCGACTTGCCGAACCGCAGGTTGCTGCTCGACCGTTTCCGGCTGGCGCTGTCCATATCGGCGCGCAGCCATCATTACGGCGCGGTGCTGTTCCTCGACATGGATAGATTCAAGACGCTCAACGATACCATGGGACACGATTACGGCGACCTGATGCTGGTCGAGGTGGCGAGGCGCATCCAGTCCTGCGTGCGCGAAGTTGATACTGTGGCGCGGCTGGGTGGCGACGAGTTCGTGGTGTTGCTCGAAGAGGTCGATGCGGATGCCGGGGAGGCTTCCCACAAGGTCGCGCTGATTGCCGAAAAAATACGCATCGCCCTGACTGCCCCTTATCAGCTCAAGGATCGCGAGCACCATAGCTCACCGAGTATCGGCATATGCCTGTATCGGGGCAATGAAGTGCCGGTGGATGTGCTGCTCAAGCACGCGGATATGGCGATGTACCAGGCAAAAGAGGCGGGGCGCAATGCGGTGCGCTTCTTCGACCCCGCGATGCAGCAAGCCGTGGAAACGCATGCGGCCATCGAAGCGGACTTGCGCCGCGCCCTTTCCGGACAGCAAATGCGCCTGTATTACCAGATACAGGTGGGCGTCGACCATCGCCCGCTGGGGGCGGAGGTGCTGGTGCGCTGGATGCACCCGAAGCGCGGTATGGTTTCACCCGCACAATTCATTCCCGTTGCCGAGGAAAGCTCACTGATCCTCGATATCGGCCATTGGGTGCTCGATACCGCCTGCCAGCAACTTGCGGCATGGGAGAACAAAGAGCAAATGCGCGGGCTGGAGTTGGCGGTTAACGTCAGCGCGCAGCAATTCAAGAA
The DNA here is from genome assembly GCA_049294375.1 of Gallionella sp. GTDB lineage: Bacteria > Pseudomonadota > Gammaproteobacteria > Burkholderiales > Gallionellaceae > Gallionella. Next base: position 18,031 of record JBAQCT010000078.1, read on the forward strand.
ACACGATTTTGTGGAGACGGTCTCGGCAACGCTCCGCAGGCATCGTGTTGCTCCGGAACGGCTGAAGCTGGAATTGACCGAGAGCGTTGTGTTGAGCGATGTCGCCGACGTGGTGGCCAAGATGCACGCGCTGAAGGCGCTCGGCATCAAGCTGTCGCTGGACGATTTCGGCACGGGTTATTCGTCGCTGTCCTACCTGAAGCAATTGCCGCTCGACCAGATCAAGATCGACCAGAGTTTTGTGCGCAATATCGCGACCGACCAGAACGACGCGGTCATGGTGCAAACCATCATCGGCCTGGCAAAGAATTTTCGCCTGAACGTGATCGCGGAAGGGGTAGAAACCGCGCTGCAACTGGACTTTCTCAAGCAGAACGGCTGCATGGCATATCAGGGCTACCTGTTCAGCAAGCCCGTACCGGTCGATGAATTCGAAGCGCTGCTCGGCAAGGTATAGGGAATGCGGCGAGCCGCGCTCCTACAAATAGCGGTCGTGCCCGTGTTTCCTGTAAAGCGCGGTCATGATGCCGGATAGCAGCAGGCCAAACACCATGAGGATGATGTAGATGCTGAAGTCCAGTTTCTGCATCACGGCATATAGCCCCAGCATCGCGAAGATGCTCAGGTTTTCGTTGAAATTCTGCACCGCGATGGAACGCCCCGCGCCCATCAGCAGGTGGCCTCGATGTTGCAGCAGCGCGTTCATCGGCACGACGAAATAGCCGCCCATCGCACCGATCACGATCAGCAGCAGGATCGCCAGCATGCTGTTGGACACCGGGATCATCATCATCACGACGACGCCCATCGCGATACCGACCGGCAGCACCTTCACCGAGCGTTCCAGCTTGACGAATTTTGCCGCCAGCACCGAGCCGATGGCGATGCCGATGGCCACCCACGCGGTGAGCTTGGCAGCCTCGCCGATGTCGTAATGCAGCGCGACAGCCGCCCAGGCCAGCACCAGCAGGCGCAACGTGGCTCCCGCACCCCAGAACAGCGTGGTGACGGCCAACGACACCTGCCCGAGCGGGTCTTTCCACAGCAGCCTGAAGCAGTGCCAGAAATCTTTTGCAAGGAAAACGGGGCTGCGGCTGAGCGGCTTGTGGTCGATAGCCACACGCGGGATATAGAGATTAAAAATTGCGGCGGCAATGTAGATCAACACGATGACGGCGATGGCCAGCTCCGCGATGCTGTTGATCAGCGGAATATCCAGCGTCCGCAGCAATGGCGCGGTGATTTTCGGGCTGATGAGAACGCCGCCCACGATTGCGCCGAGCACGATGGCGGCGACGGTCAGCCCTTCCATCCAGCTATTCGCCTTGACCAGTTGGCCGGGCGGAAGGTATTCGGTGAGGATGCCGTATTTGGCGGGCGAGTAAGCAGCAGCCCCCAAACCGACCAGGCAGTATGCGATCAGCGGATGGACGCCGACCAGCATGAGGATGCAGCCGGCCAGTTTGACGATGTTGCTGATGAACATCACGCGTCCCTTGGGCAGGGAGTCGGCGAATGCACCGACGAACGGCGCGAGCACGATATACGAGACGATGAAGCTTTGCTGCAATATTGGCGTATGCCAGGCCGGAGATTTCAGGTCGTTGAGCAGGGCAATCGCGGCAAACAACAGGGCGTTGTCGGCGAGCGCGGAAAAAAACTGCGCCGCGAGGATAATGTAAAAACCGAGATTCATTAAACTGGGGTTAATTTTGGCAGGCCGTTTTATATCACGAAAGCATAGCCCCTGCTATCATTCGCATCTATCAAATATTCTTGCAAATATTCTTGCAGTAAAACAGCTTTCATGCCTCGCCCCATACAAGCCCATATCAGCCTGAGCGCACTGGAAAATAATCTTCGGGTGGCTCGCCGTGCCACATCGGCACGCCTCATGTCCATTATCAAGGCCGATGGCTACGGGCATGGCATGTTGCGCGTCGCCGAAGCGCTGTCTGCGTCGGACGGTTTCGCGCTGCTGGGCATCACGGATGCGATATGTTTGCGGGAAGCGGGTTTCCGCCAGCCGATTTTGATGTTGGAGGGCATTTTTGGTGCGGAAGATCTGGTGCCGGTCTGCGAATATAATTTAGCCTGCGTGATCCACAGCGCCTGGCAGATCGCGTTGCTGGACGCCTATCCGAAAAACGGGGCACTGGATGTATGGCTCAAGATCAACAGCGGCATGAACCGGCTGGGTTTTGCACCGCATCAGGCGGCACAGGCGATGGAACAACTGCGCCGCCATCGCGCGGTACGTGAAATAACCCTGATGACACATTTTGCCAATGCCGACGAGGCGCGCGGCATCGCCGAACCGCTTGCCCTGTTCAACGATTTTGCCGCGACCTACCGCTTGCCGCGCTCTCTGGCGAATTCTGCCGCGCTGCTGCGCTATCCGGAATCGCACGGCGACTGGGTGCGCCCCGGCCTCATGCTGTATGGTGCGTCGCCTTTCGCCGATGCCGGCGCGCAACAATTCGGGTTGAAACCGGCGATGACCCTGAGCAGCCGCATCATCGCCGTACAGGATTTGCGTGCCGGAGACGAGATCGGCTACGGCGGGCTGTTCCGCGCCGAACATGCGATGCGCGTCGGCATCGTCGCCTGCGGCTATGCAGACGGCTATCCGCGCCACGCGCCGGGTGGTACGCCGATTCTGGTAGATGGGAAAATAACACAGACATTGGGGCGCATTTCGATGGATATGCTACATGCAGATTTGAGTAAACTGCCGCAAGCCGGGGTCGGAAGCCCCGTCGTATTATGGGGAGAAGGCATGCCGATCGAAGAAGTGGCGCGCGCGGCCGGAACCGCCAGCTATGAATTGATGTGCGCGCTGACTGACCGGGTGCCGATTGTGGTTTAAGAAAAATCTGAAAAAACAGCATGTCCACGAAAGACACGAAAAGCACGAAATTGGGTAAGCAGGCTTTTAGTCGTATGGTGTGAGTATTTTTCGTGTCTTTCGTGTTTTTCGTGGATGAATTGTTGTTTTGATATTGATTGAGGGAGAAGAAATATGTTGGGCATCATCGGTGGCAGCGGCGTTTACAATATCGAGGGGTTGGAGAACACACGCTGGGTTAAGGCAACTTCTTCATTCGGCGAACCGTCGGATGAAGTTCTGGTCGGCGAACTGGCGGGGCAATCCATCGCATTCTTGCCACGCCACGGCAGGGGACATCGCATCCCGCCGTCTGATATCAACTTTCGCGCCAACATCGACGCGCTCAAACGCATGGGCGTGACGGACATCGTATCGGTGAGCGCGGTGGGGTCGCTGCATGAAAGCCTTGCACCCGGCACGTTCGTCATCGTCGACCAGTTCATCGACCGCACTTTCGCGCGCGAGAAAAGCTTCTTCGGCAGTGGGCTGGTTGCGCATGTCTCGATGGCGCATCCGGTATGTCACCGTTTGGGCGATCACCTTTATGCGGCGGCGCAACAGGTTGGCATTCAGGTGGTGCGGGGCGGTACTTATCTGGTGATGGAAGGCCCACAGTTTTCCAGCCTCGCAGAATCGGAGCTGTACCGTTCATGGAAGTGCGATGTGATCGGCATGACCAACATGCCGGAAGCCAAGCTCGCGCGCGAAGCGGAAATTTGCTATGCCACCGTCGCGATGGTGACCGATTATGACTGCTGGCATCCCGACCATGATCATGTGACGGTCGAGGCCATTATCAAGGTACTGACGGAAAACGCCGACAAGGCCCGCGCCCTAGTGAAAAATGTCGCGCCGCGCGTGAAAAGCGATGCGGCGGCTTGCCAGTGCGGTTGCCGTAGCGCGTTGCAGTATGCCATCATCACCGCGCCGGAAGCACGCGACCCGGCGATGCTGGAAAAGTTGTCCGCCGTGGCCGGACGGATGCTGAAAAAGTAAAAAACAATGGTCCACGAAAGACACGAAATACACGAAAAAGAAACCCAACACATTGAGTTTTAACTCGTCATGTTTTTGGTGTTATTTCGTGCTTTTCGTGTCTTTCGTGGACAGAATAGCTTTTAAAATCATTCCAAGGGAGAAACCACATGCCAATCAAATCCAGAATCCGCACCGTCCCGCATTATCCGAAGCAGGGAATCCAGTTCCGCGACATCACCACGCTGCTGAAAGACCCGGTCGGGCTGCGCGCCACCATCCATGAAATCCTCAACCGCTACAAGGATATGAGAATAGACAAGGTGGCGGGCATCGAATCGAGAGGCTTCATCGTCGGTACGCCGGTCGCTTATGCGCTTGGCCTTGGCTTCGTACCGATCCGCAAAAAGGGCAAGCTGCCTGCCGAAACGGTGGGGCGCGATTATGAGCTGGAATACGGCACCGACCGCATCGAGATACATGTCGATGCAATCCAGAAGGGCGACCGCGTATTGCTGGTGGACGACCTGATTGCCACCGGCGGAACGGCCGAAGCCGCCACCAAATTGATACAAGACATGGGCGGTACCATCGTGGAATGCTGCTTCGTGATCGACCTGCCGGATATCGGTGGCAGGGCGCGGCTGGAAAAACTGGGGCACAAGGTGTTTGCCCTATGCGAGTTTGAGGGTGACTGATGGAAACCTGTAAAAATCTACTGCGCGATTCGATAGCGGCGTTGCGCGGTACTCGAAATCCTCATGTACTGTAAGTACATTCCGGTTTCTGCGTTCCGTGCGCCTTGCTCTCGAACCGCTCGCTACGATTTTTATCAGGTTTCACAAAATTAGGCATATTGTTAAAGGAAAGATAAATGAACAATGATAATCCTGCGGCACGATTACTAGCGGTTCTGGAAAATGGAAAGCAAATTCCTCCTGGTCATCCATGCCGACAATCATGGCAAAAACTACTAAAGGTAAGTAACGGAGAGAGCGCTCTCCTTATGTCTCGAATCGGTAAAGTAATGGAACTTCCTGAGCAGATAATTCTAGCTTTAAAGGATGGATTTCCTAGTCAGGGTGATACGTGGACGCATTGGGAAAAGCAAGTTAACACGGCATTTATGGTGCAGAACATCAATGCAAACTGGGATAGCTTTATCAATGGCGGTTTCAAGCACCAAGTGCAAATAACGCAGCGTGATGCTGCCTAAAATCAAATGCGTCGGGCGTGAACAATTGCGCGGGGCATTTGAAGCCAAGCGACTTACGTGGGCGGGTGTTCAATTTCCACGCAATCGCATCCAGTTCTTTTTGAGAGAACACGCTCAGGTCGCTTCCCTTCGGCAAGTACTGCCGTGCCAGTCCGTTGGTGTTCTCGTTGATGCCGCGCTGCCAGGGGCTGTGCGGGTCTGCAAAGAACACCTTGATGCCGGTGTCTGCCGCCAGTTGCTGATGTTCCGACATTTCTTTGCCCTGATCATAAGTCATCGATAAACGTTTTTGTGCTTCGATGCGATTGAGTGCAAAGCCGAAGCTCTTTACCGCCGAGGCCGCGCTGGCATCTTCCATCTTGGCCAGCACGGTGAACAGCGTGGTGCGCTCTACTAGCGTCCCCACTGACGAGCGGTTATGCGCCCCCTTGATGAGATCACCTTCCCAATGTCCTGGCACCAGCCGCTCTTCAATCTCGGCAGGCCGATCATGAATGCTGGCCATATCAGGAATCTGACCACGCCGATCCTCTCCCCGTGCACGCGGACGGCGTTTGGCATGACCAAAGCGCAACCAGCCAATCACTTCCGTGCGCAACTCGCCACGCGGCATCGCATAGATTGCCGTGTAGATGGTTTCGTGGGAGGCTTGCAGTGTCGGGGTATCGGGGTGCACGGTCGTCAGTGTGCCAGCAATCTGCTCCGGCGAGTAACCCGCTTGCAAATAATGTGTGACCTGCTTCCATAGCGCCGTGCCTGGCCTCACCTTGCGCAAAGCGTGCGGCCTGGCTGTACAGGCAGTGGCACGCTGCTGCGCCTCATCGGCACGGTAACCTCCAGCAACCGCAGGTCTGCCAACGCCACGAGGCAGCTTGGGGCGCACCCACCCGTTACGTTTCAACTCCCTGCTCAGTGTCCCGGCAGAGCGACCAAGCTCGCGAGCAATTTGCCCAGGCTTGAATCCCATTGATAGCTGCGTCTGAATCATCGTTCTCTCTTCAACACTCAACTGTTTGTATATTTTTCCCATGCAACATTTTCTCCCAAAAATGTTGCACTTGGTTTTTGAGCGCGCCAATCATATTGATGTCCACACGATAACGTATCTACGTATGACTGCTGACCTCTTGCAGACAAAAGCAAACACCAAGCTTATCGCGGATGATGAAATCCAAGGAATAAGAGAAAAGATAAGCGCGATTTATGAAGAAATATTGAATTCAGAATTGCCAGATGAGATCAAAAAATATTTAACTCGACACTTAAGGAAGATTCAAACTGGAATAGATGAATATTATTTGACAGGAGCAATCCCGCTTTTAGAGACCATGGAAACAATGGTGGGACATACGGCGGTAGATAAAAGTTATCGTGAATTCTTGCGTGATACTGATTTGGGCAAGAAAATTTTGGACACTTTGAGTTCTATGGCGAATGTAGTAACTGTTGCTGTAGGTATTCCGCAGCTTTCACAAGCAATTGCGCTTATCTCAAACTAATCCGGCGCCCACTTCCGCACCATCTGGCCTACGGCCGACAACCACGCGGTCGAGATCATCGACCAGACCAAACTGCCGCATATCTTCACCACGCTACGCCCGAACATCCTACGCGATATACGGGAGCGCGAAGGAGAAAGTCCGGGTGCCGTGATTGACAACTACAGGATTAATTCGTCCTTTTGAAGCCGGATTTCTCGTATGCCTTGGCGCAGGCTTCTACATCTGCGGCTGGAGTTAAAGTCGTCCACCATGCCCCGGCTTTGCATTCTTTAGTTTCCTTCGTGTCCGGATGTTGCAACACGATCACTGTGCTGTTTGAAGGGTTTGAGACACAGCCGCTGGTCACTGCCATGATAATAACGGACAACGAAATGATCGATACGAGTTTCATGAAAAGCTCCCTTATGGATGTTGCCTGATGGTTATTTACCTGATGATTATTCAACAGACCAACCGGTCATATACAAAACGATAATTAATGCAGGTTCGCAGAAAGCATAATCACCGTATTTTTTGATTATACTTGGATTCAAATGAAGCGCCAATTTTGAGTAATGCTATCCAAGTAAATTATGTCTGGCGGAGAGGGTGGGATTCGAACCCACGGTGACGCATAACGCCACACCGGATTTCGAGTCCGGTACATTCGACCACTCTGACACCTCTCCAAAGTGTAGCGATCAATAGCGGCGCGCATTTTACCAGACCACCCCGATTTCGTGCAGAATGTTCGCATGAGAAACATGACGGGATACTTGCAAACGGTATTGGTCGGCCTAAGCCTGCTGCTGTGCGCTTGCGGCCAGAAACTTCCGGCATGGAACGCCGGCAAGCTGGCGGTTGCCGTGCCTGAAACCATGCACGGGGCCGAGGCGGAGTTCGAGCGTGAACTCGCGCAATTGTTTGCCGGGCATTTGAATGTCGCGCTCGAAACAATTCCGATGCCGCAAGATAAAATCGGTTCAGCGCTACGCAAACACAAAGTGCACCTGGCGGCTGCCTCGCTGCGTGGCGGCGCCAACATTGCCGGGCTGCGCTTCGGCCCGAGCTATCAGAGCTTGCGCGAGTTGGTGGTATGCAACCGCGACAACAAATCTCCAAAAAAACTTGCCGGTCTGGCGGGAATGAAGCTCGCAGTGGTGGCGGGATCCGCACAGGAGGCGGCTTTGCGGGAGGCAAAAGGAAAATTCCCTGCGCTGCAATGGCAGGCCCGCCATAAACTTGCCGCGCACAACTTGCTGGCGGAAGTTGCGGCAGGCGGGCTGGATTGTGCGGTTGCCAATGAGTTGCAATTCGCCGATGCGCGTAACTATTACTCCAATCTGTCCGCCACGCTCGATATTGCACAGCCTTCCCTGCTCGCATGGGGCTTCCCCGATGATGCCGACCCCGATCTGGTCAAGCAAGTACAGGTTTTTTTCACCGATATCCGGCAGGATGGAACATTGCGGCGCTTGCTGGATCGATATTATGGGCACAGCGAGCGGCTTGGTATGGCGGATGCCGCTTCGTTCATCAGCCGCCGCAATACCGTGTTGCCGCGCTATCGCCACTTATTCGAGGAAGCAGCCATACTGACAGGCGAGGATTGGCATCTGCTGGCGGCGCTGGCTTATCAGGAATCGCAATGGGACCCTCTCGCAACCTCCTCCACCAACGTGCGCGGAATAATGATGCTGACAGAGGACACGGCCGACCGGATGAAAGTCAAAAACCGGCTGGACGCGCACGAGAGCGTCCTCGCCGGCGCGAAATATCTGGCCATGCTCAAGGAGCAAATGTCCGACCGCATCCCGGAACCGGATCGCACATGGCTGGCGCTGGCCGCCTACAATCAGGGTTATGGGCATCTGGAAGATGCGCGCATCTTGACGCAGCGCGCCGGATTGAACCCGGACAGTTGGGCAGACGTGAAAAAGTGGATGCCGCTGTTAAACCAACCGGGATATTACCAGACGCTCAAACATGGCTATGCGCGGGGTGGGGAGGCCGTTATTCTGGTGGAAAATATCCGTAGCTATCATGGCATGCTCAGGAGGCTGGAATCCAGCCAGACATCGACCTCGCCCGATGCTACCTCATATCGTCTGGGAGAATTGTTCGCTCCGAATCACGGCAGAAGCGTTGCCCACTATTGATCCGGCATCAATAAAGAGCAACGTCATACCCGCGAAGGCGGGTATCCAGTGGCGCGCAAAGCGCGCCGATATTTGCTGTTGCTGGATTCCGGGTCAAGCCCGGAATGACGGAAGTGATATTTTTAAAGTGCCGGATCAATAATGCTTTGCAATGATCGATTTTCATTTTTCACGGCCATCGACGGCATCGTGAACATTATTTTTTACTCCATGCTTCATCTAATATCGATTGGGTTTTCTCGTATTTTTTTTGAGCTTCGAGATATTGTTTTTCAGACGCAGCGGCATTGTTTTTTGCTTTCTCCAGCCGCTTGTTCTCTTCCGCCAGCTGCTTTTTTTGCGTCTCGATAATCTGCTGCAACCGGACAACCTCCTGGCTGTTGGCTTCGTGCGTGGTTTTGGCCTTATCCATGTCTTCGCGCGCATAAGTTACTGCGGACTGCAGGGCGGGCAAATCCTTGGCGCCAATCAGTGGAGAAAAAACAATTCCCGCGAAAACTCCAGCAACGAGCAGGGACAGGCTTGGCCGTTTCATTTTATGCACCGCAATTCCTTTCAACGAAGCTCGGCAGGGGTATCGATCAGCCGAATAATAAGAATATCGGATTTATCAGTATATGATAGATTTCCTAGTGTAAGACAACAGAACAAGCAAAAAATGCGATGTGCTTGCAAAATACATGTTCGCGGTAGCCGCAGGGGTAGGTTCCTGGCTACAGGCATAATAGAATCAACGCCGTGGAAATTATTCGAACGCCGGTCGGGTTGGCCCTGTACCGGTTATTTGGGAAATTACGATGCGTAGAACTACCCTGTTGATGTTACTGGCCTTTTCTTTGCTGCCCCTTCCGGTTCGCGGCGACCAGCCTTCAATGGACAAAAAAGAAACCGCCGCGCCGGTTGGGGCAAAAAAACCATCGACCCCGAAAGAAAAATTTGCCGAAATAATTCAGGCTGCGGAATCCGGAGATGCAAAAGCGCAATTTCGCCTCGGCGTAATGTATGCCAAGGGTGAAGGCGTTCCCATGGATGCAGCCAAGTCGCTGGAATGGCACCAGAAAGCGGCGGATCAAGGGTATGCCGATGCGCAATTCATACTCGGCATCATGTACAACAACGGCGAAAACGTCCCGAAGAACGATGTCAAGGCGCTGGTGTGGTACCAAAAAGCGGCAGCGCAAGGGCATGCCGAGGCGATGTTCCGCCTCGGCGTGATGCATGACAGCGGCGAAGGCGTTCCCGTGGACGCAGCCAAGGCGATAGCGTGGTACCAGAAGGCTGCAGAGCAAGGGCATATCGATGCGCAGTACAACCTTGGCGTGGTATACGATTTCGGCGAAGACGTCCCCAAGGATGCGGCAAAAGCCATCGAGTGGTATCAGAAAGCGGCGGAACAAGGGCATTCAAAGGCGCAATACAACCTCGGCGTGATGTATGTCAAGGGTGAAAAAGGCATCAAGAGGGATATGGAGAAGGCGCTGAAGTGGTATCTGAAGGCGGCGGAATCCGGGCATTCCAAAGCGCAGTACAGCATCGGCATGATGTACGCCAAAGGCAAGGGTGTCCCCTTGAGCGCGACCAAGGCGGCGGCGTGGTACCAAAAGGCTGCCGAAGAAGGGCATGCGAAGGCGCAATTCAGCCTTGCCGTGATGTATGCCAACGGTGAAGGTGTTAAAAAAAGCGCGACCAAGGCGCTGGAGTGGTACCAGAAGGCTGCCGAACAAGGATATGCCGATGCGCAATTCAACCTCGGCGTGATTTATGACAATGGCACGAGCGTTCCCAGAGATGCGTCCAAGGCGTTGGAATGGTATCGGAAGGCCGCCGAACAAGGGCATGCCGATGCGCAATTCAACCTCGGCGCGATCTACGCCAACGGTGAAGATGTTCAAAAGGATATAGCCAAGGCGCTGGAGTGGTATGAAAAGGCTGCGGCACAGCAGCATGCCAATGCGCAATATAACCTCGGCGTGATATATGCCAACGGCGAAGAAGGTATCCAGAAAGATGGAGACAAGGCGCTGGGGTGGTACAAGAAGGCTGCGGCGCGACGGCATGTAAAAGCGCAATACAACCTCGGCGTGATGTATGACAACGGCGAGGGCATCCAAAGAAGTGCGGAGAGGGCGCTCGAGTGGTATCAGAAGGCTGCGGCGCAGCGGCATGTAAAAGCGCAATTCCGCCTCGGCGTGATGTACGAGAACGGCGAAGGGGTTCCAGTGGATGTTGCCAAGGCGCTGAAGTGGTACCAGAAAGCGGCGGCGCAAGGAGATGCAAAGGCGCAGTTTCGTCTCGGTGTGATCTATGAAAACGGCGAAAGCGTTCCCATGGATATGGCCAAGGCCTTGGAGTGGTATCAGAAGGCGGCTGCACAAGGGCACCCCAAAGCGCAATACAGCCTGGGCTTGATATATGCCAACGGCGCAGGCATTAAAAAGAGTATGCCCAAGGCGCTGGAGTGGTACCGGAAGGCTGCGGAGCAAGGACATGCCGAGGCGCAATTCAACCTCGGCGAGATGTATGACAATGGCGAAGGCGTCAAAAAGGATCCGGCCAAGATGCTGGAGTGGTATCAAAAAGCGGCGGAGCAAGGGCACACCGAGGCGCAATACCGTCTTGGCGCGATGTACGACTATGGCGAAAATATTCCCAAGGATATGGTCAAGGCGCTGGAGTGGTACCAGAAGGCGGCGGCACAAGGGCATGTCGATGCGCAGTACAACCTCGGCTCAATGTATGCCAGCGGTGATGGAGCGCCCAAGGATGCACCCAAGGCAGTGAAGCTTTACCAGAAAGCCGCAGCGCAAGGGAATGCGGACGCGCAATTCAACCTCGGCCTGATGTACGCCAAGGGTGAGGGGGTGAAGGAAGACATGGCCCGCGCGTATGCATGGATCAATCTGGCCGCCGCGCAGGGATTGGAAGCGGCCAAGGAAGGTCGCAGCATAATCGAAAGAAAACTCACGCCCGAGCAGCGGGCCGAAGGCCAGCATCTGGCGTCAAAGTGGAAAAAAGGCGACATCCTGTAAATTCCCGGCGACTGTAGGAGAAACCATGAGAAGTCTGTTCGTCTTGTTGGTGTTGCTATGCCTCGGCAACGCCGCTCATGCGGCGGAGCTTTTCGCCACCGTCGAATCCCTCTCAGGCAGCGCTTATGTATCGTATCCCTCCGGGCAACCGGCAGATATTTTCGTCGGCCAGAAGATATATGAAAAGCAGACCATCAGCACCGCTCAGGACGGCGAGGTGCATATCACCACCGTGGACGGCGGGATCATCGCCCTGCGCCAGAACACGGTGTTCCGGGTTGACGAATATAAAGCCGACGGAGATTCCGGCGACAAGATTTTCATGTCCCTGGCAAAGGGAGCCATACGCTCCATCACCGGCTGGATAGGCAAATTCAACGCGCCCAGCTACCGCATCACCACGCCAACCGCCACCATCGGCATCCGGGGCACCGACCATGAAACCACCGTCATAGAGGATGCCGACGGCGACGAACCGGGCACCTACGATATCGTCAACGAAGGCGTCACGGTGCTGAAGACGCAATACGGCGAGAGCGAAGTAACCCCGGAAAAGTTCGCCTTTGCCCCCAAGCACCGCGCAATCGCACCGTTTTTTCTCGCGCAGAAACCGGTTTTTTTGGCAAAACGCAAATTGAAAATCGAGGAGCGCATCCAGCAGAAGAAGGAATTGCTGCGCGACCGCATTGAAAAGATACGCGAAGAACGCATCCAGCGCGTGAAGGAAACCCTCGGCGAGCGCCGCACCCAGATCAAGGAAAAAGCGGCGGCGAAAAAAGAAGAACTCGCAAAGGTGCGCGCGAACCGGCAGGAGAAAGTCGAACAGCGCCGCGAAGCCAAGCGTAATGAAGCCAGGACACAGCGAAAAGAAAGCTCGGGCGAACCACGCTTGCGCCCCGAAAAACGCAAGGAAACGGCGCAAGGCGGTATCCATGAAAAAACAGAACGCCTCCCCAGAGAACCGCGCCGCCTGGAGCACAAGGACAAGAACTGAAACCATCTGCTGGAATCATTGCCATCAAATCACCTGCACGAGCAGCCCCGAATTCCCTGAAGGCAAAGCACAAAACCCGCTGCGTACCGACTTGATAATCAAGACCGAGCGACTACAAAATTGGCAGCGATACCATCCAAGCGCAAATGTGTTGCATAGCGCTTGACAGAGTACGCCATTGACGTATAGTTCAAACATGGTTTTCATTGAGACTCCAACATTCACGCGCCTGATCGTCGGGCTGCTGGACGATGGCGAATACTCGAAGCTGCAAACAGAGTTGGCCAAAAATCCGGATGCTGGTGATCTCATCAGAAATGGTGGCGGCATCCGCAAGATTCGCTGGAAACGAACTGGGACAGGCAAAAGCGGTGGCATACGGGTGATCTACTACTGGATCACAGAAGACAGTCAGATTCTCATGCTCGTGGCCTATCCCAAGAGTATCAAGGATGACCTGACCGACAAGGAAACCGCAATTTTGCGCAACCTCGTAAAGGAGTTATAAGCAATGGACAAAACACTTTTTGAATCCCTCAAGCAAGGCTTGAAAGAAGCCGCAGCAATTCGACGCGGCGAACTCGCACCAGGAAGGGTGACAGAAGTCGGCGCACCCGACGCGAAATCTATTCGCGCCAAAATTGGGTTGAGCCAAAACGAGTTTGCTCAACTGATCGGGGTGAAAGTAGCTACACTCAGAAACTGGGAGCAACATCGCCGCCAGCCTACCGGGCCTGCTGCCGCATTACTGACCATTGTCGAGAAAGAGCCGGAAGCAGCGCTTCGCGCATTGCATTCTTAGCAGACCTGCCTCATCCTAAAAACCGCAGTTACCACCGGTAGGAGTGCTATTTATCGCGCGATAGCTGCTTGCCCAATCGCGCGCCCCCAATGCTGTTCACTTAAGAAAATCTCCGTTCGCCCTGAGATTGTCGAAGGGCTCTGGGTGAGTGGCAGGTGGTTCGACAAGGCTCTCCGCCGCCCTTCTAGCCTCACAAACTTGCTATTGCTATATGTTATTGAAAATTTTTTGGTTCAGATTAATTATTCAGGCCGCCCTATAGCTGACACTCGCCACAGGCTGTTCCCGACCCTAAGGCGACCTTCGCATTTACCGAAAAGCAGACCATCAACGTGGAATTGAGGGGCTGCGCGCTTTTGCGCAGTCCCGCTCGAATGTAGGGCTGGGCATCGCTCCCACCGAGCACTATTTTGCTGCGACGGCCAGTACAGCTTTCGGATTCGTACTCGCGATGGCCAGCAATGTACGAGCGGCACCGCTCGGCTGCTTGCGTCCTTGCTCCCAGCCTTGCAAGGTGCGAACAGAAACGCCTAGCAGTGCAGCAAACTGAGCCTGGGACAGGCCAGTTTTTTTACGTGCTTCAATGACCGGCGACGTGACAACAGAAACTTGACCGGCTTTCATCTCGCGCACCGACTGCAAGAGTTCCGCAGCAAGGTCGCGTTTTGCTTCGTAGGCTTCAAGTTCAGCTTTGGTAAGGGGTTTATTCTTCAAGGGCACGACGAATCTCCTTCAACTTGGGGCCGGTGAGGTTGTCGGTCTTCGCTTTCGCATACAACGTGAGCAAGACCACCTCACCTTCAGTGAGACGGGTGAAGTAAATCACCCGCACACCACCCGACTTGCCCGAACCTGCTCGCCGCCAACGCACCTTGCGAATTCCGCCGGATTCGGGCACGACATCTCCGGCGGTTGGGTTCGCTGCGATGTACCCAGCAAACTCGCCGCGCTCCTCTTCGCTCCAATAGTGAGGCCATTGGCGTTCAAACAGCAGCGTTTCGACGACGGTGAGCATTCGTAAACTATACTCCTAAAGCGTATAGAATTGCAAAGCTTACCAAAATGCCCAACGTGGAGTTAACCAGCCGCCCCGCTTTTGGGGGAAGGTTACGGTCTGGTTGAACGCCGGGTTAGGCCGGAAGCAGATCGCGCGACTTCAACAAGAGAATTTAGCGCGGCATTTACCGCTTCGTTGCTAGGAAAGATTTTGGCCAATTCGGGTGTAAGTAGCACTAAATTACTGCCCTTTTTGAACTCGGCATAATGCTTTCCGCGCACACCTTTGCCAAGGTCTTCACGCCGATATTCGGCACGCATTTCATCAGTCTTCTTCATATATTTTCCTTTCATGCTTTGTGGCGAGTCGCGCACTGATTATCCGGTACTTTCCACGATGGTGGGTATAGATCACTGCAAGAACTCGATTTATCAGCGACAGGCCAAACATAAGCCAGCGCTCTTCGCCGATGGGGTGATCAGGATCAGCGAAGGTATAGGACATTGGGTCGCCAAAAACCGACGCAGCTTCCTCAAAGCTAACATTGTGCTTTTTCAGATTGTGCGCGGCCTTTGCCGGATCGTTATCAAATTCCATGATGCGCCATTTATCAGGTGCGGAACAGGCGCACATAACGTTGTACGAGGCCCAACGTAATGGAATGGACGCCCACTTCCTAATACGGCATCAAAGTGCCAAAGTAGTGGTGGCTTTACTACCACTAACCATAGAAAGGGGCATCCGAAAATGAAGATTACGACAATTGGCATCGATCTGGCAAAAAATGTTTTTCAGATACATGGCGTGGACGAGAGCGGCAAGGTGGCAGTGCGCAAGCAACTGAAACGCGCCGAGATGGCGAAGTACTTCGCCAAACTGGAGCCGTGCTTGATCGGCATGGAGGCTTGCGGCAGCGCGCATCACTGGGCGAGAAAGCTGGAAGGTTAACCTACTCACTGTCCGAGACGAACGCACCGGACAAGGCCGTGTTGTGTCTCATGGAAGTTGCCGAGGCAATTAGGGAATAAGCCTACGTACCACACTCTGGCCGTACCGCGCGCGCTGGCAGGGTACCACCAATAGTTCGACGATGCCAGATCAAGGCAGCCAAGGTTCCGGCGTTCAAGGCTGGCGCGACTCTGAAAGCTGCCGTGAACGGCGGCAAGAAGTAATTTCCCGGAAATAATATTCGATATGCAGCCGCCGGTGATCCTGGCGGCTGCAGTTTTGACTGTCTGTTATTTTTTAGTACGGTACGAAAATATGAATGACATTCTGGAATACCTGAAATCGAATGGTGAGCGGCTAGATACAGACATTGCCAAAGCCACGGGCATCCCGCTTGCCAAAACGCGCCTCTATTTGGCAGAGCTTACCGCCCAAATGCAAATAATGTCATGCCATTCGATCCGCTTTGAGGATGGTAAAAAGATAGAGGGCATGAGCTGCCGGTTAACTGGGACTATTCCGAAAGCGAAGCCGGGAGCAAAACCAAAGGCTCAGTTGGCGCTGTCGTGAGCTTTGTCTACCGAAAAGAACTAGGTCGATCCACCTAAGCACTTTGATATATATGATTAGCTGGAAGGAGTGAGTATAGTGCGCTCCGCTTTGCGATCACCGGTTGGCACAGACCAACCTCGCACAGCATCCTCCTTTTTTGGGCGATCTCTAGGTTGCCCATTTTTTGCGTACCACCTTCGCCGAAATCCCGAAACGCGCTCCACGAGGAATATCCTCGCCAGCCTTGATAATCCATGCGCTCCTATTGATCCGGCACGTAAACAGTATCAATTTCGTCATTCCGGGCTTAACCCGGAATCCAGCAACAACAAATATTGGCGCGCTTTGCGCGCCACTGGATACCCGCCTTCGCGAGTATGACGTTGCTACTATATAGATGCCGGATCAATAAGACGTGCCGCGCGACTGCCGCATTTTACAACCGTATCAAATGAGTAGCGACATCCGTATTTGTCAGTGCCAGTTACAGATACTGGTTTATTAGTGGCTACAGCATCCATCTGATCAAAAAAGTTCACCCACCAAACCTATTTTGCTTTACAATGAATACACTGTAATACAAAAGGGGTTGCGCTATGGCCATGATGTCTATGCGTCTGCCGGATGAGCTGACTAATCAACTGGATGTACTGGCAACAGCCACAGGCCGCTCAAAATCATACTTGGCCGGACAGGCTATTCGAGACTATATTGATCGTGAATCGTGGCAGATTGCTGAGATTACGCAAGCTATCAGTGAAGCAGACAATGGTGAATTCGCCACTGATGAAGATGTAAGCGCCATCAGCGCAAAGTGGAAACTCAATGCGGGTTAGATGGCTGCGAAAAGCAATCAGGAATCTTGATGCTGAAGCCGACTACATAGCCGGAGAAAACTCAACGGCGGCAACCGAAATGTTCGTGTATGTAAAAGCTAAAGTTGATGAGCTGGGTGATTTCCCTTCAATGGGAAGACCCGGTAGAGTGTCAGGTACACGAGAATTAATTATTGACCGCTACCCGTTCGTTGTTCCATACCGAGTTCTGGGGGATGAGCTCCATGTTTTGCGTGTCTTCCATACTCGCCGCAAATTACCGAAAACATGGTGAAAATGCCCCCGGCGAATCCCTCTTGAACCCTCCTAAAGGTTACCTTTGGGACAAATGGCTGAGTTTTTTGACGAGTGGCGATGAAGATAATAATGAAAAAATATGAGCGGTTTATTTTCTGGATTGAATGGTATCTATGAATGAAATTTTACAGCTTCTGAACAAACATGGCGAACGGCTCGATACAGAAATCGCTGAAGCCGCTGGCATCCCGCTTCCCAAAGTGCGCCTTTATCTATCAGAACTGGCGGCCAATGGAAAAATCATGATGTGCCATTCAATTCTGTTCGAGAAGGGCAAAAAAATTGAAAGGATTATTTGCCGGATCGCCGGATACATCCCTCCGGCAACGCCGGGCAGAAAAGCAAAGGCACAGTTGAATTTGTCGTAGTTCCGCCAAGCATGAATGCCCTCATCTCCCGCGTCCTGGATTGGCTCAGGCCACCTGACAACGTTCCACCCGAAATTCGACGTGCCAGGCAACTCATTTCAGCCATTGACGCTGGTGGCATCCCTCTTGATCCGGCCAGGATTTGCAGAATCGCTGAAGACCTCGGGCTGGAAGTATCAAGAAGAGAGCGGATGGAAGACACCATTGACCGAATTCGGGCGGCGGTTGAAAGGTGCAGTTGAATTTGTCGTAAGTTCTGCCAATCCAACCTCACCACAATTTTTGCGGATGATTGCCCTCTCCCCAACCCTTCTCCCACAAGTGGGAGAGGGAACTGCTGAACTTTATGGCTAATCAGGAAAATTATTGACCAAGCGGATCAAAGGAATGCGCAAATCAACAACGGGTGGTCAAAATTTAGTGCGCACCAACACTTTAATGCTAAACTTATTATTGCTACATCGAGTAGTAATCTTAGAACATTAACCAACCACAGGGATAAAACATGAACAGAAAAGAACTGATCGACGCACTGGCCGCAAAAACTGGTGCCACCAAAGCTGATGCTGACCGCAATATCGCAGCACTGATTGAAATCGTTACCGCCACTCTCAAGAAAGGTGACAACATTGCACTGGTCGGCTTCGGTACATTTGAAGTACGCAAACGTGCGGCGCGCAATGGCCGCAACCCATCTACCGGCGCGGCAATCAAGATCAAGGCAGCAAAGGTTCCAGCATTCAAGGCTGGCGCTACTCTGAAGGCTGCTGTAAACGGCAGCAAGAAGTAATTTCAGAGATATCTTCCATGAAGAAGATAGTTGTCGTTCTACCCGCCATATTCCTGTTTGGCAATCTGGCATTTGCCGATGAGGCATGGGACACCAAGTCTGCTGAAAAAAAGCTCAAAGGCGCTGCAAAAAACAGCTTTACCAAAAAATGCATAGCTGACGCCACCAAGTAACTTGCATTACCGGCCAAGGGGGTAACCTCTTGGCCTTTTTCATTCTATGAATTCATGTTGGTAAGCATGGTGTGCTAGATCAACAATTCTTGCAGGCGTGCCAGTTGGTAATTTTTTGGGATGAATATGACAGAAAAAACTGGCAATAACTCACCTGCGTTACCCACATCACTGAAACGCTACGCCTGGCTATCTATCGCTGCGGCAATTGCCACCATTCTGCTGAAGGGTGTGGCATGGTGGCTGACCGGTTCGGTCGGACTCCTGTCTGATGCCATTGAATCATTCGTGAACCTCGCCGGAGCATTGATGGCGCTCTGGATGCTGACGCTGGCGGAGCTCCCTGCAGACGATGATCACGCATATGGGCACGGGAAGGCTGAATATTTTGCCAGCGCTTTCGAAGGCCTCCTGATTCTGTTGGCAGCTTTCGCCATTGGCTATACCGCCATTAACCGCCTGATGAACCCTGTACCACTCGAAGCAGTCGGGGTTGGATTGCTGGTATCCGTGGCGGCCTCGATCATCAATTTTGCCACAGCCAGCATCTTGTTGACGGTAGGGAAAAAGCGCAATTCGATAACTCTGGAAGCAGATGCGCATCACCTGATGACCGATGTCTGGACATCGGCGGGAGTCATTATCGGCGTAGGCCTGGTATGGCTGTCTGGCTGGCTCTGGCTCGACCCGGTCATTGCTCTCATCGTTGCGGGAAACATTATCTGGACTGGCTGGCAACTCATGCATCGTTCAGCCGAGGGCCTGATGGATGCCTCATTGCCTGTAGAAAAGCTGGAGCAAATTGAAACTGTGTTGGCCAGATATCGCGAACAAGGATTAGGCTTTCATGCACTGCGCACCCGCCAGGCTGGCAGCCGCACCTTCGTGACCTTGCACGTCCTGGTACCCGGGCATTGGACAATACAGCAGGGTCACGATTGGGCAGAGCGTATAGAGGTGGATATCCATAACACTTTACCTGATGCACATATCACTACCCACTTGGAGCCGATAGAAGACCCGGTATCAATGATGGATCAAGAGCTTGATAGACCGCTTACTTAAAGCCTGTCCGTTTGTTGGAGAGAGTGGGCGCGCGGCTTTACAGCCGTAGGGTGCGTTCCAGAATAGAATTGGAGTAAGTATCCCCCGGCAAAGCCGGCGGCTTACCTTGTTCAATTACATTTCTTCCTGTACCACTCCAGAAAATCCCTTGGCGGCATGGGGTGCGCAATAGCGTAGCCTTGGCCGATCTCACATCCCATTTCGAGCAGTGTGCCAAAGCATTTTTCCGTCGCCACGCCTTCTGCCACGGTTTTCAGCTTGAATGCGCTAGCCAGCGCGATGATGCCCTGGACGATGGCAAAATCCCCCGCATCTTCCAGCATGTCGTTTACAAAAGATTGGTCTATCTTGAGCGTGTCCACCGGCAGATTGCTCAAATAAGACAATGAAGAATATCCTGTACCGAAATCATCAAGAGCAAATCCCACGCCGAAATTCCGGCACGATTCGATGATTCGCGTTACTGCGGCAAGATCCTTCAGTGCCGCTGTTTCCAGTATTTCAATTTGCAGCCTGCCGCGTGGCAGATCCGGATATAGCGAGAGTTTCGATTTCAGCTTTTCCGTAAATTCCGGCGATTGCATGTGAAAGGCGGATATGTTGATGCTCAGTTCAATATCCAGGCCGGCCTTCTGCCATTCCACAAGCTGTTCGAGTGCGGTGGTAATCACCCACTCGCCCACTTCAATCTCGAGCTCCATGTCTTCGATGGCAGGCAGGAATTCCGCAGGAGAAACCAGCCCGCGCTCCGGATGCCGCCAGCGAATCAGCGCCTCCGCCCCGATAGGCCGTCCGGAGCGCAGGCCAACCTTGGGCTGCAAGAAAAGCTCGAATTCCTTGTCCACCAACCCCTGCTTGATGCGTTTGACGAGTTCGTTGCGGGTGCGGGTGCGCTGATCGTGCTCGGCGTCATAAAGGTAATAGCGGTTTCTGCCAGTCTGCTTGGCGGTATACATCGCCTGATCGGCATGTCGCAACAGGATATCCGGGTCATCCGCATCATGCGGGTAGAGCGAAACGCCGATGCTGGCGCTGATCTTGAACAACTTGTCCGTGACGAAAATGGGCTCGGAAACTGCTTCGAGTATCCGGTCCAGGCTTCCCGGATATTCTTCCGGTGTTCCCAATCCGGATAGCAGGACGACGAATTCATCTCCTCCAAGGCGTGCCACAGTGTCGCCTTCGCGCACGCTGTTCTTGATGCGCCGCGAGATTTCGATCAGCACCTGATCCCCCGCCTCATGCCCCATGCTGTCATTGATGGCCTTGAAACCGTCGAGGTCGAGGTAACAAACGGCCAGCAGTTTCTTCTCGCGCTTCGAGAAGGCAATGGCCTGCTGCAAGCGGTCGGCCAGCAACACGCGGTTGGGGATGCCGGTCAGCGCATCGAAATGGGCAATGTGCTCCAGCTGCCTTTCATGCTGTTTGAGCAGCGTGATGTCAGAAAAGATGCCCACATAGTTGGTCACCCTGCCCTGGCCGTCGGTGATGGTGGAAATGGTGAGTGTTTCCGGGTAAACCTCGCCGTCTTTCCTGCGGTTATAAATATCGCCCCGCCAATGGCCAGCGGTCATGATTGACCGCCACATCGCATCGTAAAAACCCTTGTCCTGAAGACCGGATTGCAGGATGCGCGGATTCTTGCCGATAATTTCATCGCGCGTATAGCCGGTGATACGCGTGAAAGCATCGTTGACCTCAAGTATGTTGTTATCCTTGCCCGTGATCGTGATGCCTTCCATGGTGTTCTCGAATACCTTCGCGGTCAGGCGAAGCCTTTCTTCCGATTTTACGCGTTCGGTGATGTCGCGCACGGTGCCGACCATGCGCACCGGCTTGCCTCCCGCATCGCGTTCGACTTCGCCGAGACAGTGAATGTGCTTGAGAGCTCCGTCCGGCAGCAAAATACGGCATTCGATACTGTAGGGCGCGCGTCCGCCGAGAACAGCATCCAGCGCCTCCCTGACCCTGGTTCGGTCTTCCGGATGCAGCGCCTGAAAAAACAAATCATAGCTCGGGCTGATCGTGCCCGGCTCGTGGCCAAAGATGCGGCATTGTTCATCCGACCAGTGATTCACGCCGCTCGCCACATCCCAGTCCCAACTGCCAACATGGGCGATGCGCTGCGCCTCGTTGAGATGGTTTGCACTATCCAGCAACTCTTGCTCCGACCTGCGGCGTTCGAGTGACAGCCCGAGTTGCATGGCTATCGAATTGATCAGGACATGTTTTTCATCGGCGAACGGGTTTTTGATGGCTTCATTTCCATCGCCTTTATAATAAACCTCGACAGCCCCGGATTCATTTGTTGCGAGGGGAATTTCTGCCGCAAGTTTCCATTCTGTTTCCCGGAAACCGGGGGTCTCGAACATCCGGTCGTCAATGCGGATGCGGGCGCAGGTGCGCGATGGGTCAAGCCAGGCGTCAGGCATGCGCCGGACACACTTATCGAGCAACTGTACTATGCTCAATCCTTTGATGAGCGACATGGTGATGATGTCGTTGAGGCAGGACATCTCCTTGACGCGCTCGTTCATATCGCGAGCGTAGCGTTTCAGTACTTCTTCGTCCCGCTTGCGCCCGGTGATGTCTTCATGTACCGCCACCCACACTTTGCCAAATTGGGGATGATCGAAAGCCACCACATTGGCATGACACCAGAAAGTGGTTCCGTCCTTCCTGATATTTTGCACCTCGCCGTTCCACATTCCCGCCCGCTCAAGCTCGCTTATGATTGTGGTTGCCACAACTTCCGGGCTTTTCTCGCCGGGAGCATTGACTATGCTCACATGCTTGCCGAGAAGCCCGCCAGGTTCATAGCCAAACATTTTTTCAAACTGCGGGTTGGTGAAAACGATTACCCCATCGCTGGCGCGAATCAACAGAACGCCTTCTGCCAGGTTTTGCAGGATATTGCTGTGAAAACGCAACATCTCCTCGGCCTGTTTCTGCACGGTGATATCGCGGCTGATGCCCAGCATGCCGAAAATGCGCCCATCCGCAGATTTCAGCGGAACTTTCAGGGAATCGAAATGGCGGATTTCGTCGCCGATGTTGCCCATGTCGGATGAGGAATGCACCACGTTGCCTGCGAGGGCGGCAAGATCGTCCTGCTCGAAACCGCGTATGCCTTTTTCAGGGTTGCCCTTGACCAGCTCTGCACCCCAGCCGTTTTCGATATCGGTCTTGCCATACAGATCTTCCGGTTTCTTGCCCAACGCCCGGGCGAAGACATCGTTGCACAGGATGGTGCGCAGTTCGCGATCCTTCACAAAAATGTAATCGTGGGAAGAGTTAATGACGTTTTCGAGCAGTTCTGTTTTTTCCTGAAGCTGCGCCTCGGTCAATTTCCTGATTTTGACCCCTTGCTCGACCGACAGCGCGCGCTGCACCGCAGGCGCCAGCCGCGCAAGCCGGTCTTTCAGCACATAATCCTTGGCGCCGGCATTCATCAGGTTTGCCGCTTCTGCATCGGAAAGGGCGCCCGTGACAAATATCACCGGGATTTCCGGGCAATCGTGCCGCGCTATCCCCAACGCGGCAATGCCGCTAAAACCGGGCAGGTTATAGTCCGCCAGGATGAGGTCGGGGTGAAAGCTTTTGAGCGTCAATGAAAACGCCTCGCGCGAATCCACACGTTTTGCAATGAACTGAAGGCCAGCCTTGCGCAGTTCGCGCTCATTCAACTCGGCATCGGCTGGTGAATCCTCCAGCATCAGGATGCGCAGCTCTTTTTGTGCGGGTGTTTGTGTCATGAATTAAAATTGAATGATTAGGCCATCATCCTAAGCCGGACGAGCCGGAACCAAAAATGTAGGTCGGGCTCTGCCCGACATGGTGGGCGGAGCCCACCCTACTGTTTTGTTGGAAAATTCTTGCCATTTTTTGACATCATTTGGTTGATAAGAGACTAAATTCCTCAGTTGAACCACGAAGAACACAAAGGGCACGAAGAGAAACAAGCTGAGTCAGTGAGCATGCAATATTATGTAATACCATGAAATACCTTCGTGATCTCTGTGTTCTTCGTGGTGAAGTGATTCATTGTCACGCCGGCGGAATATTTACCAGCAGCCAGTAGAATCCCAATTCGGACACCGTCTTGGCGAATGCCTCGAACTCCACCGGTTTGCTGATGAAGCTGTTGACGCCGAGCTTGTAGCTGTCTATGACATCGCGGTCTTCCTTGGACGAAGTCAGCACCACCACGGGAATGCTCTTGGTGCGCTCGTCGCCCTTGATCCGGCGCAACACCTCCATCCCGTCCACCTTCGGCAGGCGCAAATCCAGCAGGATCACCTTGGGGCCGTTCACCACGTCACGGTGGGAATAGTCTCCTGTGCCGAAGATGAAATCCAGCGCCTCCGCGCCGTCCTTCACCCACAGCAGCTTGTTGGCCAGGTTGCTTTTTTTCAGCGCCCGTATCGCCAGTTCCGCATCGTTCGGGTTGTCCTCCACCAGCAGGATTTCCACTTCCTTGATCGCCTCATTCATGATTTTCCCCTTTGATTGGCAAAGCAAAATAAATGGTCGCGCCTTCGTTGGGTCTGCCTTCCGCCCATACCCGCCCGCCGTGCTTGGTCACGATGCGCTTGACGATGGCCAGCCCGATACCTGCGCCTTCGAATTCATCCATACCATGCAGGCGCAGGAATACGCCGAATAACTTATCTGCATACTGCATGTCGAACCCGACGCCGTTATCTTTGACATGATAAACGGTTTCATGTTCACCCGTTTGCCAGCCTATCTCGACTTGGGCGTCCGCACGCTGCTCGGTGAATTTGACCGCGTTGGACAGCAGGTTGAGAACGACCTGGCGGATCATGGCGGGATCGCCTTCGGCAGGCGGCATGTCGCGTATATCCAGATGCACGTTACGCCCGGCCATTTTCGGTTTGAGCTCTTCCCACACGCTGGAGACAAGTTTCTTCATGTCAATCGGAGAGCGCATGATTTCACTTCGCCCGGCGCGGGAGAACGCCAGGAGGCCGTCGATCAGCTCCCCCATTTTCCGGGCGTTGTCGCCCACCACGTTCAACAACCGCTTGCCTTCGTCATCCAGCCGGTCGGCATACTCTTCCTGCAATATCTTCGAAAAACCGTTGATCGCGCGCAGCGGCGCACGCAAGTCATGGGAAATCGAATAGCTGAAATCTTCCATGTCCTTGTTGGATGCCTCCAGCAGCGCCGTCCGTTCAATCACCCGCGATTCGAGGTTCCGGTTAAGTTCATTGACCTTTTCCTCCAGCTGCTTGCGCTCGGTGATGTCGTGCACGATGCCGAATGAGCGCACCGGCCTGTCATCCTTGCCGTAAAAGGTTTCACATATTTCGTTCACATACTTTACGCGCCCATCCTTCATCAGCAGGCGGTGCTCAATGTTGTAAGGCACCCTGTTTTTCAACGATTCGGTGTAGGCGTTGTTCACCTGCTCGCGGTCATCGGGGTGAATCGCATTCAGGAAAGATTCGTAGGTTGCGCCGAATTTCTCCGGGTCGATTTCGAAGATGCGGTAGATTTCGTCAGACCAGGTCAACACATTGTTGACGATATCCAGATTCCAGCTACCCAGGTGTGCGATGCGTTGCGCTTCGTTCAGGCCGTGCTCGCTCGCCCGCAAATTGTTGGCCGCCGCTTCGCGCTCGAACGCCTGGCGCCTGTCGCGCCGATACGAGACACCCAAACTCGCCAGGCCAATCAGCCAGATCGCGCCGTGAGACAACATCATATTGACACTGAGTTTCCGCTCGCGTGCCAAATAGGGTTCCATGAAAATCGCGGTGCTGATCCCTCCTCGGATTTCGCCCAGCTTGTAGCCTTGCTGTTCATGGCACTTGAGGCACCCTTGCTCGACAAAGAAAGGCCGCATCAGCCTCAGGTAAGGCTCCCCGTCGATCTGCTGTATTTCCAGCAATTCCTTCGCGCCCTGCTCGAAGCCGCTCAACGCTTTTATTTCCCAAGCATCGGGAGTGTTTTTCGGGTTGATCGGCTTGAGGCTGGTAATATGGCTTTGGGTGCCGTAATCATCCGGAAAATTGGACTGAATTTCGCGCAACATGTAGGCCGGGTTCATCAGCGTGAGCGCCTTGCCTGTGGTAGTGACCACATCGCGGTCTGGCACCTTCAGGTATGGGTTGGGCGGGGTTTGCTCGGTGGGCGGGACATAAACGCCGCCGTGGAAAGTCGCCCATTTGCGGAAGCTCATATCCTTGTTGATGCTGGCAATGGCTGCGGCGGTTGCCGTTCTCAAGGTGGACTGTTTTTCCTGATATATGTCCCACGCCAGCGATCCGACCACCAGCATGCTCCAAGCCACAGCGAGGATGCTATATCTTCGCTGCCAGTTCGTGATGTAATGATCGTTGTTGGTTTGCATGCAACCCTCTTGTATCCTGAATGTAACTGTCCGGAATATGCTGCCGCCCGCATGCTCACGGATGAGTCAGGCTCATATGCCGCTCAAATTACCCTTGTCTTTACCGGCTGGCAAGGCAAAGTAGATCGTCGCGCCCTCGTTGAGCCTGCCTTCCGCCCACACCCGCCCGCCGTGCTTGGTCACGATGCGCTTGACGATGGCCAGCCCGATGCCGGTGCCCTCGAATTCATCCGCGCCATGCAGGCGCTGGAACACGCCGAACAGTTTATCCGCATACTGCATGTCGAATCCGGCGCCGTTATCCTTGATGTAGTAAACAATTTCGCGTTCGTCCGCTTGCCCGCCCACCTCGACGCGCGCGTCCACACGGCGCTGCGTGAACTTGACCGCATTCGACAGCAGGTTGAAAACGACCTGGTGGATCATGGCCGGGTCGCCATCGGCGGGCGGCATATCGCCAATATCCAGATGAACGCCGCGCCCGGCCATTTCCGGTTTGAGCTCTTCCCACACGCCCGCCACCAGTTTTTTCATGTCGATTACGGAGCATTTGATTTCATTGCGCCCCGCGCGGGAGAAGGCCAGGATGTCGTCGATCAGCTCGCCCATCTGGTGGGCATTATCGCCCACCACGTTCAGCAGCCGCCTGCCTTCCTCATCCAGCCGGTCGACATAATCTTCCTGCAATATCTTCGAAAAGCCGTTGATCGCGCGCAACGGCGCGCGCAAGTCGTGGGAAATGGAATAACTGAAGCTTTCCATATCCTTGTTGGCGGCTTGCAGGCTGGCAGTGCGCTCCACGACGCGCTGCTCCAGCTCCGTGTTAAGCCGGTAAACCTCTTCCTCGGCGCGCTTGGCTTCGGCAATATCCCAGGCAATGTCCGCCAGCCGTGTGACGGATTCCAGATCGTTGTCATCGTACGGTGTGGCCTTGTTTCCGACGCCTAGGATGGCGACGATCGACTCCTTGCGGAAAATGGGAACCACCATCTCGCGCTCCACATGGGCGTGACCCGGCGGCATTCCGCGCTTGTTCGGCAGCGCGGCGTAGTCGTTGTGTATTACCGGGCGGCGCTCGCGGACGCAATCCACCCAGACACCCGCTTCGCCGATGTCGTAATGCGCGCCTTCGCCTTGCGCCTTGCAGAATTCCCGAGTCGTCCTCGTTGACCAGGCTTGCAGGGACAGGGTCTTCTGGTCCGCATCGAGAAAATGGTAGAAACCGATAGTGCTACCGGTCAGGGCGCACGCCTCGTCGAGCGTGGCGACCAGCAGTTCTTTCAACGAAAGTCTTGCGGCGGATTCCATCAGGCGCAAACGGGCCGTCTGGATATTATCCTGGCGTTTGCGCTCCGAGATATCGCGGAGAAACGCGCTGAATTCGTATTGCTCCCCCATCTTGATCGGGGTAACGGTCAATTCCACGGGAAATACATGGCCGTCGCGGTGTAAGCCATCGACTTCGATGCGTTTGTTCAGGACGGGCCCCTCGCCGGTGAGCAGGAAATGCTTCAGGCCATTTACATGCGATTCGCGATGCCGGGGCGGGATGATCGTTTCATGCAGCGCCCGCCCGATGACCTCTGCCCTCAGCCAGCCGAAAACCTTTTCCATCTGGCTGTTCCAGCCGGTGACGATTCCATCGGCATCCATTTGCACGATGCCGTCCATGGATGTCTGGATGATGGAGTGCAGGCGTTCCTCGCTCGCGAGCAGGGCTTCTTCGGCCTGCTTGCGCTCGGTGATATCCATGTTGATGCCGAGCATGCGCACAGGCGTTCCCTGCTCGTTTCGGAACACCTTGGCCACGGCCTTGATGTGGTGAATTTCGCCGTTTGGCCAGATTACGCGGAACTCCGTATTGAAGGGTCTGATGCCCGCAATCGCATCGTTTACTTCCTGGTCTCCGCGATGGAGGTCGTCCGGGTGCAGGGCTTTGCGCCAGGCTTCTTCGGTGCCGATGAAATCCTCGCGGCGGATACGGTAGAGCGAGTACATCGAATCGTCCCAGATCATCTCCTGGGTGACCAGATTCCAATCCCAGACGCCGACGCCGTTCTGGATCGTGGCCAGCGCCAGGCGCTCTTCCTTTTCCCGCAGCTCGTTTTCGGCCAGTTTGCGCTTGGTAATATCCTGAAGCGAAGCGATGACGTAATCGACCGCCCCATCGGGTTTGCGCTGGCAGGACACGGCCAGATAGGTATGGACGATACCTCCGTCCTTACGGACAAATCGCTTGTCCATCGAGTACCGTTCGATTTTTCCCGACAGAAGCTTCCTGAACTGCACCATGTCCGGCTCCAGGTCATCCGGATGGGTGAGTTCTGCCCAGGTCATCCGGGTCAACTCCTCTCTTGTGTACCCGAGCATTTCGCACAGGCGGTTATTTACCCTGAGCCACCCCCGCTCGATCGACGTGATGGCCATGCCTACCTGTCCCAGATCGAAATAGTTGCGGAAAAGTGCCTCTCTTCGCGCTATTTCCTCTTCCATCTGCTTGCGTTCTGCAATTTCCCGTTGCGAAGTCCTGAACACCCACAGAAGCAGTAAAATGCTGGCCGCCAGCAAAACACCCAGGGTGAACAAACTGCTGGCCCTGGTGACCTCGGCCATTCTCTGCCGCTCCTTCAGTAAGTTTTTTTCCGTTTCTCTCAGCTCATCCAGCTTCGCGTCGAATTCTCTGGTCAAGGCTTCTCCTTGGCCGCCGGACAGCATTGCCGCCGCAACCCTGAAACCTTTTTCGCGTCGCACCTGTGCTATCAGGTTGGCCTGTTCCATGCGTTGCCGGGCGATTGCATCCAATGTATCCAGCCGTTCGCGCTGCTTTGGTTTGTCGGACACCAACTGGCGCATTCTGGCAAATTCGGCAACCATGATTTCGTGGCGCTTGTTTCCCTCGGTCAGATGATGGTCGTCGCCGGTAATCAGGAATCCCCGGCTGTGATACAGGAAATCGTGCATCGAGTCGGAATAGGATTCCATGCTCTGGAGCGTCTTGTAAGTGTGCTCCACCCACTGGCTCGCCTTGTCTTTCTGCACAAAGTTGTAAGACGCCGCGCCGAATATGAAAATCAGCATGAACAGCGAGGCTGTCAGGCCAATTACCCGTGCTTCCCGGCGCAACCACATCATAAAACCGTGATCCCGCGTTGCCGCCAGAGTGCCCGCAGCCAGTATCAGGAAGGCCGTCACCGTATGCGCCGCAATGGCCGTGGTGTCGCCGATATGAGTGAACGCCAAGTTGCCGAATATGTAGCCGGACAGCGGCATCAGCGCAAACGCCGCCATGGCGAGCGCCGCTGCCTGTGCAATCATCCAGAGCCGGGCTTCGACGAGCAACAGCGCGCCACCTATCAATGCGAAATTGGTGGCCGTGATGCTGGACATCCGTCCCGGATGTGACGTCAATATTTCGCCTGGCGGCTCGCCGAACAGCATCTGGTCGATTCCGGCATCCCATCTGAACTGGTATTCGCAGAGCGTCGCCAGCCCGAGCAGCAAAACCAGCGCGGCGGCTATCCGCCTGATCAACAGCAAAACCGGGGAGACTGCGGGCAAGGTTTGCAGGTACAGGCAAATTCCGGATAGGGCAAAAGCGGCGGCGGTGTTCGCTTTCATGGTAACCAGGCCCGGAAGCAGGCGCTTGAGCGCATCGATGCCGAATGCCCAGCCGCACAGAACAACCAGCCCGATGATCGTGGTCAAAATAGCGGCAGCCCTTACCCATTCCGGCTTTTCTGCGGGAAATGGATTTTGAGGGCCGGCGTCAGATTTTGTGGAAGTATCTTGCATAGGGCATTTTCAAATCGATAAACGCTACAGCCAGTTTACAGCAGGCGATGCCTGCTCAGAAGCAAAACCTCATGGCGCGGCACAGCACCTTGACGCTGAACAAGCCCGTAGTTTGGGTGAACCCCTGTATAGCTCCCTCTTGCTCGAACGATTCATGGTTGCCCATTTTTACTGTCTGGCGATAAATCAGCCTTCGCCGCCTTGCCATATGACCGCATCCCGCACTCTCAGGCATCTATATCAAAATGGTGGGATGAAGCGTCGTCACCGGGTTGGTGGGTGTACTCAAACAGATGGAGTTGCTGATCATGCAATACCTCCTCTGTAATTCCGGGCCGCTGCGCTTCCTGTTTTTGCGGCAACAGGCATTTGCAAATCGTAGTCCATTTTACTTCGCCATTCGGCAATGTGTTGAACAAGCTATTGGCCAGTTCCTGCGTCAATACATGGGAATTTTCTCCTTCCACCACATAAACCTCGCACTCGTATTCGCCGTCATGCGCCTTGAGTATTTCCACGCGATCGTGATGTGAAAGCATTGCATTATGCAACCCCAGCCTCGTAGGCGGATGAATCGAATAATCGGCCAGGCGCGGCGAACCATCCGCGTTGCGGAATTCATTCGGTAAAAGAGATGACCAGTAGCGGACTATGAATTGCATTGGCTCATTCGCGCCCGCTCTCTGCGGAAAAGAAAAGCTGTGAGGTATGGCTGGCT
Organism: Gallionella sp.; assembly: GCA_049294375.1. Classification (GTDB taxonomy): domain Bacteria; phylum Pseudomonadota; class Gammaproteobacteria; order Burkholderiales; family Gallionellaceae; genus Gallionella. The sequence continues at coordinate 48,492 of JBAQCT010000078.1, forward strand.
TCCCAACAGGCATCAATTTCGGCTGCACGCATACGCCCTGTTTGCCAGCGTGCCGCCAGATCACCTTGAAGCAGCACATGGAACGAACCATTGCGCATGGGTGGCGGATCAAAAAAAGACCAATTGTAATTGTCGGTTGTCATGGGTGGCTGCTCTTGGCACCGGGTATCCCGTTGGATGGAGTCTTAAAAGTATACAGTTACTCATAAAGTTATCCGGCTGGTTGCCGATAATAAACCCACAGCAGGGTTCATTCAAAAATCTGCACGTTTAACTCACAGTCACGGGAGCCAAAAATGGGGATTTTAAAAAACTTGATGGTCGGTTTATTATTGCTGGCCTTATCGTTTCCCGGCTATGCGAGGGATTTCTCACTGGAAGATTTGCACGGCAAGACACACCGCCTGGCAGATTATCGCAACAAGTGGGTGTTGGTTAATTTCTGGGCTACATGGTGCCCGCCATGCTTAAGTGAAATTCCTGAACTGAGCAACCTGCACGACGCGCGCAAAGACAACAATCTGGTTGTGATCGGTATAGCCATAGATTCCGGATCCAGCAGCAAAGTGGCCAGTTTTGCTGCTGAGCACGGCATCAGTTATCCGGTCATAGCGGGCAATCGCCAAATCGCCAGTCAAATCGGCGAGTTGAAAGTGCTGCCGACCAGCTATCTATATGCGCCAAACGGCAAACAGGTGAGTTTTCACGAAGGTGAGGTAACGCAAGAAGGCATCGATACCTACATCAGGAATAAAGAGGGTGTAAGAAATTTTGTGTAAACGGTCAATTGGCAGGAAACTGCCTAACTTCAAGGAGGAATGAAGATGACCGTAGCAAAGAAAGCAGTATCGCCGGATTTGATCGACCAACTCTTGGCTGGC
>JBAQCT010000079.1:0-3918 GCA_049294375.1 Gallionella sp.
GGCCATGCCCGCGAATCACTTGATCGCGGGCATGGCCCGCTCCTACAAATTTCAATTGCGTGTTTTTGAATGAAAATATTTCTGATCCGCCACGGCGAGAGCGAAGCGAATGTCGCTCACCGCATCAACGATGACCCCACCCGGCCCGTGAATCTTACGGAGCGCGGCAGGGCGCAGGCCGAGGTCGCATCGGACGAGTTGCGCGCGGTGCGCTTCACCTACGCCTACGCATCCGAATTCCCGCGCGCGCAGCAGACCGCAAAAATCCTGCTGCGCCACCATGCCTGTCCGCTGCTGATCGATGCGCGCATCAATGAACGCAAGACCGGCATGGATGGCCTGCCGGTGGAAGCGTTTCACGACCTGATGCGCACCGATCCGTTGCGCGTCAAACCGGAACATGGAGAATCATTTCTGGAACAGATGGAACGCCTGCGCAGTTTCTTGGACGAAATCGCCGCGCTCCATCCGGAGAGAATAATAATGGCCGTGTCCCACGAAAATCCGATCCTTGCGGCGCAGGCCTTGTCGGCAGACGACCCCGAACAAATCGCGCGCGGTAAAATCGCCAACTGTGGGTGGGTGGAATTGGATTGGCCTGCTGTGTAATACTCCTCATTCTTTGAGGGGGGTGAGCAGATACCGCTGCGGACTATGGTTGCTTGACATCCGGAACGCTACGCTATACAGTCGCTCATGATTAAAACATTCAGGCACAAGGGGCTGCAAGAATTCTTCGAGACAGGCAGAAAGGCGGGTATACAGCCGCACCACGCGCCAAAATTGAGGCGGCAGCTAGTGCGGCTGGATATTGCGCAAAGCCCTGTTGACATGAATGCCCCAGGCTGGCGGCTGCACCAGTTATCGACCGGGCACTGGTCGGTATGGGTGAACGGCAACTGGCGCATGACATTCGCCTTTGAGGGCGAGAATGCCGCACTGGTTGATTATCAGGATTATCACTAGGAGAACACCATGACCAATATGCATAATCCCCCACACCCTGGCGAGACCTTGAGAGAGGACGTATTGCCTGCACTGGGGTTGACCGTTACCGATGCTGCAAAGCAGCTTGGCGTGACTCGCGCAGCCTTGTCGCGTGTATTGAATGAGCATGCTGCAATCTCGCCGGAGATGGCTTTGCGGCTGGAAGGTTGGCTAGGTGTGGAGAATGGTGGCCGCGCGGATGTATGGATCGCACAGCAGGCAGCCTATGACCTGTGGCGTGTACGCAAGGCTGGTGTGCCGAAGGTGCAGCGCGCCGAATTGGCTGTCGCCTGAAAAAAACAGTTTTTTTAAGCAAAAATATTTTTTCCAGTTTATATACCCGTTATCAGGGTTCCAATAGGGCATTCATTATGATCAAGCCAGTTTCGTTAAGAGAAATTCCGCATAACAGCATCTTTCGCAAGGGTGACACCTTCGTGCTGTTCGGAGAACTGTTTGGCCGGGGTTACGCCAACGGGCTGGTGAACGAGGCGCGCAAGGCGGGCATGACGATCATCGGCATCACCGTCGGACGGCGCGACGAGAACAACGCGCTGCGCGCCTTAACCGACGAGGAGCTGACCACCGCCGAGGCCAATCTGGGCGGACACATCATCAATGTGCCGCTGATGGCGGGCTTCGATCTGGATGCCCCCGCAGGCACACCCACTCCGACCGACCTGCTCGGCGACATGACACTGAAGAGCTGGCAGGACGACAAGCTCGACTGGCAACAGATCGAGAAATGCCGCGCGGTCGGCATCAAACGCTTCAGGGATTCCGTCGCGAAGGTGATGGCTCAACTGGACGGTATGATCGCGGACGGCAGCAACGTCTTTTTCGCGCACACCATGGCGGGCGGCATCCCCAAGGTCAAGGAGTTCCTCGCCATCGCCAACCGCATCTACAAGGGGCGCGGCGAACGCTTCATGTCGTCGCGTGCGCTGCTCGACAGCGACCTCGGCAAGCTGTGCCTGATGAATTTCGACGAAGTCACCGCCAACACTTTCCAGCACCTGATCGAAGGCAGCGCCACAATCCGCGCGCGGCTGGAAAAAACCGGCGGACAGGCGCGCTACACCGCCTACGGCTACCACGGCACCGAGATACTCATCAATGGCGACTATAAGTGGCAGACCTACACCAACTACACCCAGGGCTACGCCAAGATGCGCCTCGAACAAGTAGCGCGGGACTCATGGGCGCGGGGCGTCAAGGCCACGGTGTTCAATTGCCCGGAGATACGCACCAACTCATCCGACATCTTCGTCGGCGTCGAACTGTCGCTGTTCCCGCTGCTTAGGGCTCTGAAAAAGGAAGGCGGCGCGGCCTGGGCGGAGGCGCAGTGGCAGGCCTGCCGCGACCTGCTGCTGGAAGGCGCATCGCTCGAGGCGCTGCTGCAAAAAATCAGCGACTACAACGCAAGCAGCGTGATGCAAGCATTCCGCAATTTCGAGGCATGGCCGATGGACAACTCCGCCGAACTGGCCGACCTGATGATCGGCACCTCGGAAGAAATCACCAACATGCACAAAGACCGCAAGGCGCTGGTGACGGACATCCTCAGCGCGCTGGTGCTGGAAGGAACAGGGCCGCTGATGTTCGGGGAAGCCTCCAATCCGTCTGCCCCGGTGCTGTGGCTCAACCACGACATCATCGCGAAGCAGCTCAACCAGATTCACGGTTAAGGGTTGGGGCGATAGCAGTACCGCTCCCTGAATTTTTTGTATAAACCCAAATAATCCAGTTAGAAATAACTGCGTCATACCGGCGCAGGCCGGTATCCAGATGATTAAAATTTTCCACGTAAGTGGGGCAACATCGAGGGCTTGTCCGCTTCGCGGAGCGTTTTTTACGGCTGGATTCCGGCCTTCGCCGGAATGACGGCCTAATGGATTTTTTGGGATAAACAAACAAGAGAATAACTATGGGCGCACAGTGGAAAGCAAAGCACAAAGAAATCGCAGCGAACGTAAAGGGCAAGATTTTCGGCAAGCTGTGCAAGGAAATCACGGTCGCCGCGCGTGGCGGGGCCGATCCGGACTCAAATTCGCGCTTGCGCCTCGTGGTCGAGCAAGCCAAGAAAGCCTCCATGCCGCGTGAAACGCTGGAGCGCGCGATCAAAAAAGGCGCAGGCCTGCTCGACGGAGGGGCGAATCTGGAGCGCCTTGTCTACGAAGGCTTTGCGCCGCACCGCGTCCCCGTGATCGTCGAATGCCTGTCCGATAATATCAACCGCACCATGTCCAGCATGCGCGTACTGTTCCGCAAAGGTCAGCTCGGCGCAGAAGGCTCCGTCTCGTGGGACTTCAACTACGTCGGCATGATTGAAGCCACGCCGAACTCCAAAGAAGCCGATGCGGAAGTCGCCGCCATCGAAGCCGGTGCGCAGGATTTTGAACCGGCAGACGAAGGTGCAACCCTGTTCACCACCGACGTCACCGATCTGGATGCCGTGTGCCGCGCCCTGCCAGCGCAAGGCTTCACCGTCATCTCCGCCCAGCTAGGCTATCGCCCGAAGAATGCCGTCACGCTCGGCAATGATGCCGAGCGCGAAGAAGTGGAGGCGTTTCTGGAAGCGATTGATGCGGATGATGACGTGCAAAATGTTTATGTGGGGCTGGCGGGTTAGGGGTGTAGTAATTTGATTTCGGTACATTTCATTCCGGGATTGATTCCTGGATCATGTTCTTCCAGAGTTAAACCGCAGGCGGATTCAACCTCAGCTAACGACGACGCGTTCAATCGATGAACCCGCATCCGCGCGGGTGGCGGATGGCGAGGCTGTCCCGCTACGCGGGGATTATTCAATCAGCTGGATTCCCGCCTTCGCGGGAATGACACATTGGTTTTCTGTTGGACAATCCGGGATAATGCGCGCCTTTGTTGTGGTTCGACAGGCTCACCACGAACGGTCTAATAATTTTCTCT
>JBAQCT010000080.1:0-22156 GCA_049294375.1 Gallionella sp.
ATCCAGTACATCGGCCGCGTCTATCTTCCGGCGGGCATACCTGCCGGGCTGGTGGCGGTGCTCACCGGCTCCGCGCTGGCCTGGGGGATGGGCAGGATGGATGGCGCCGTGCTGGCGAATGCGCTGCACATCCAGGCACAGATGCCGCATCTGTTCGTCGCCGACATGATCGACGCGACCTTCTCAGCGTACATGATCGCCTTCCTGCCGGTGATCGTCCCGATGGGGCTGTTCAACCTGCTTGGCTCGTTGCAAAATCTTGAAAGCGCGGAAGCGGCGGGCGATGTGTATCCGGTAAGAAGTTCGCTTGCGGTGAACGGCCTCGGCACGATGGCGGCGGCGTGTTTCGGCAGCGTGTTCCCGACCACGATCTACATCGGGCATCCGGGCTGGAAGAAAATGGGAGCCGGTGCCGGATATTCTGTCGCCAATGGCGTCGCCATCACCCTGCTGTGCCTGCTCGGCCTGGTCGGCTTCGTCGCCGCGCTGATTCCTGTCGAGGCCGGAGCGGCGATCCTGCTGTGGATCGGGATCACCATCGCATCGCAGGCTTTTCAGGCCACGCCGAGGGAGCATGCGCCCGCAGTGGTCGTCGGCTTCTTTCCCGCGCTGGCCGCATGGGGGCTGCTGGTGCTCGAAGGCGCATTGCGCGCCGCCGGAACCAACGTGGAAGCGGTGGGCATGAAGGCGCTGTCCATGCAGATACCCATCGCGGGATTGATCTCGCTGGAGCGCGGCTTCATCTTCACCTCGATGATCCTCGCCGCGATGACGGTTTGTTTGATAGAAAGACATTATCGCGCCGCCGCTGCATGGGCCGCCGTTGCCGCCGCGATCAGCGCCACGGGCCTGATGCACGGTTACACGATAGCCAACGGCGCTATCATCAACGCCTACGGGCCATCGCACACATGGCCTTTCGTGATCGGATACAGCGGAATTGCTATGGTCTTTTTTATATTCGGAATGCGGGAGAAGCAACGGTAGCCGGGCATTGATATGTTCGATTTATTTATCCCATCTCTCGATCAATAGAGCAATATCGTAGGGCGGGTTCTACCCGCCGGATACAGATGTCGGGCGGAGCCCGACCTACGGATTATTTTTCCATTGAAGGAGAAATGGAATTACTGGAGTAATGCAATGCGTAAAATTGTTTTGATGCTACTGCTGACAATCGCTGGTTGCGGCGACAAAGGGTCTGCCAGCAAGACAGATAGTGATGCCGGTTCCACGCATAGCACAAGTTTGAATAGCCAGTTTGGCGCGGGGCCCCGAACCCCCGAAGAAAAATTTTCAGACTTGAAGCGAAAGGCCGAGGCTGGCGATGCAAAATCGCAATTCGGCCTCGCCCGCATGTATTACAACGGCGACGGCGTAGCCAAGGATGACGTCAAGGCAGCGGAGTGGTACCTGAAAACCGCAGAACAGGGGAATGATTTTGCGCAATACAAACTTGGCGCGATGTATGACAAGGGAGAAGGTGTGCCGAGGGACGCAGACAAGGCAGTGGAATGGTGGAAAAAAGCGGCTGCGCAAGGTAATGAAGCCGCGCAGGAAGCACTCAAACAGCTTGCCTCGCGTTAACTCCTTGAAAATTGCCGCACAACATGATTTCTGAAACTTCCGAGCTGATGTTAGTCGAACCCGGTGCCATCGGCCCTTGCCACGTCGGGCCCGATGCCTTGCTGGGCATCAAGCGCCAGCAGACCAACCCCGCGCGCTGGAATGGGCAGAGCTGGCATCCATTTTCCGCCGCGTTGCGCGATGGCGGCGTTGAACTGCGCGAGAATATTGCCGCATGCGGCATCTTTGCCACCGATGCGGGCGGCACGGCTTATGGTTTGCCACATGGCGTGGTGATCGCGCGCAGCGCCGCGCAAATTTCTGCCTTGCTCAAGGCGGCGCAGCGATTCCGCGTGCCGGTGACGGTGCGCGGCGGCGGGCTGACCACCGAGGGCGAGTCGGTCGCATTCGGTGGTGTGCTGCTGGATATGACCGGAATGAGCCGGGTGCTGCATGTCGATAGCGAGGCGCTGACGGTGCGCACCGAGGGCGGGATTTTCTGGCACAGCCTCGCCGAGGAGCTGCGCCGCCATGGCATGGATTACCTTTCCGCGCCGCTCAACCTGACTTCGTCGGTCGGCGGCACGCTGGGCGTCGGCGGCATCGACGTCAACTCGCCGCGCCTCGGGTGCAGCGCCGACCAGGCGATTGCTTTGCAGGTGGTCACGCCGACCGGGGAGATTGTCGAATGTTCGGACACGCAGAATGCCGGGCTGTTCCAGCGCGTGATATTGGGTTACGGGCAGTTCGGCGTGATCACCGAGGCCACGCTCAAGATTCGCCGCTACACGCCGCTGCGCATGCATTATTTTTATTACGACTCGCTGCGCACGGCGGTCGAGGACATGCAGTTGCTGAATAAGAATGACGCCAGCGATTATTCGGGTATCCTGACCATCATGGATTGCGCGGTGAACCTGCTGGTGGCCTTCGATTCGGACGAGCGTGAAGCGGCATTCCGCGCAAACTGGCAATTGCATCTGCGCGGCCACGGCGAATCCGGCTTTGCCTTGTGCATGCTGCGGCGCTATGCCTTGCGTCCGTGGAAAATTTCCGAGGCGTGGTATTTGTTGCAGCGCAAGCGCGAGCTGTTCCCCGAGTTCCGCCGTTCCGAATACATGCACGACGGCCTGATGTACGACCGCACCGTGGTGTTTTCGCGCGCGGTATGGAAGTTCTGGGGCAGCAAGCAGATGGTGATTCCCGATCTCGCGACTTCGGCGGAAAAGTTCGTCGCGGCGGTGGAGCGCGGCAACGCGGTGTGCCGCAAATATTTTCCGCATTACACGCTGTATTGCGTGGGCATCAAGCTGCGCCCGGAACACAAACCGCATTACGAAATGTCCTGCATTCCGCCCGACGCCGAAGGCTGGGCCTACGGCTGCGAGTTCGAGCCGATGATGGATGGTCGGGTATACAGCCGCGATTATCTGCAATCGTTCAAGAACGCGATCTACGACATCGGCGTCGAGCTGGGCGGCAGCTATTACCGCTTCGGCGGCATGATGAAAGGCTATATCCGGCGCGTGTTCGGCGATGAGGTGGTGGATCGCCACCTGGCGATGAAACGCGAGGCCGACCCGGCGATGATTTTGAACCGGGATGTGATTTTCTGATGGCCAACTACAAGAAACATGTGAAAGCTGCACAAAAAGATCATCCGGATTGCAGCGGGTGCGGCCTGTGTTTGCTGGTGTGCCCGTTATGGCGCCGCAAGCGCGATTTGCAACACAGCCCGCAAGGCTGGGCCAAGGCGCTGCAACACGGTGCCGCGCCGGGCGACCTGGCCGATGCGGTGCAGGATTGCACCCTGTGCCGTGCGTGCGACCCGGTGTGCCCGGAACAGATAGATGTCAGTGGAATGATACTGAAGCTGCGCGGGCAACTGCCCCATCCGCAAACGGCTACGTTGCAAGAACGCATGGCGGCGCAGACAAGGCGGCCCACTTCGGTCTATCGGGAAAAGACCGCGTTGCTGGCAGGCGAAATGTTGCGCGCGCATCCCGCACTGCTGAATCGCATCACGGCATTGCTCGGAAAATCGGGCGTATTTGCCGTGGTTGAAGATGATGGCTCCGATATTTCTCTGGCGCTGGAAGCTGGCATAACCGTCCCCTCCGGAAGATTGGCCGCATTGATCGAACCGTTGCGGCGCGCTGACAAGGTCATCGTTGCCGATGGATTGCTGCTACCCTATCTGGCGCAGTGGTTGCCCGCAGCAAAGATATTCAGCCTGGGTGAAACCTTAAGCTCGCTCGAAGCAGTCCGCCGCAACCTGCTGCCCACCGATCTGTACGTGATCGAACCGCGCGCCTATCATGCCGACCATGTGCGGCTGGTCAAGCATTATGATCGCCTGCGCAAGGAACGCGGCTGTGATTTCAACCTCGACCTGCAACGCATCGCCATCCCCGCCACCGTGCACGGCTTGCCACAGCGGCTTGGGCTGGCTGCTTCAGACGACGATGCGCAAACGCGCTGGGTGCTGCATGGCCGCAACATCGGTCGCATCGTGGTCGAGAACCTGGAAGATCGCGCGGCTTTCGAAAATACCAGCGATGTGCCGGTAGTGCATCTGGCGGAGTTGGCGGATGATTGATAACAAAGTTGACCGTAGGCTGGTGGTGAGGCACGAACCCCAGCATTTTTGCGATCTCAGTCATGCTGGGGTTCGCATAGCTCACCACCAGCCTACCTCGGCATATTTGCGGGAAATTTATTAAAAGGATTTTGTTCGGATGCGCACAGTTGATGTTGTCATCGTCGGGGCAGGGCTGTCGGCCGCTGCCGCCGCCAAACGGCTGGTGGATGCTGGTCTGGAGACTATCGTGCTGGAGCGTTTCCAGTTGCCGCGCCACAAGATTTGCAGCGGCATCCTGTCGCCGCGCGGGCATCGTTTCCTGCTGGAGAATTTTGGCCCGTTGCCGCGCGAGACGCTGCACGATCCGGTGTCGTGCCGTGGCGTGACCTTTCACTTTCCCAGCATGGTGTCGATACCGATGGATTTTTTCGGCGGCACGACGCCACACCTGCACCGCAAGGAGGCCGACCACTGGGCGATCCAGCGTAGCGGGGCGGAAATCCACGACCAGACTGCGTTTACCGGGCTACGGGACAACGGCGATCACGTGATCGTGCAGGCCAAGAGAATGGGCGAGCCGGTCGAGTATCGCGCGAAGCAGGTCATCGGTGCGGACGGGCCGAGCTCGCCGGTGATCCGCGCGCTTTATCCGGAATACCAGCAATCCATCCCGTGGTTTTTCGTCGGGCAGAAATTCCACGAGATCATCGAATGTCCGCTGGACGAGCAGTATTTTCATTTCTGGTTTCACCCCGGTCTCGGGCACTACACCTGGAGCCACGCGCGCGACGGGCGGCAGATCGTCGGTGTGGGTTTCAAGCGCGGCGACAATTTTGCGAAGAAGCATGCGGTGGTGCAGCAGTATTTCGAAGAAAAACACGGCGTGAAGCTCAAGCAGGCGGATGATGATCACGAGGGCTGCGGCGAGAATTTCGGGCCGTCGCTGATCAACCGCTACGTGTTCGGCAAGGGCAATGTGCTGATTACCGGGCAGGCAGCGGGCTTTCTCAATATGATCGGCGAGGGCATGAGTTGCGCCTTGCATTCCGGCGCGATCTGCGGCGAGGCCATCGTGGAGGCCAGGCTGCGCAACCGCCCGATGCAGGAGATGTACCGCAAAATGATCGCGTCGGAAGTGCGCCGCACGAGCGACCAGTGGAACCCGCTCAAGATCGTCTTCGGCCGCCCGCACGAAGCCGACTTCCCTGCCGCGCTGATGGAACTGGGCTGGCGCGACCGCGCCAAGGTGCTGCGCGACATGTGGAACTTCATCGTGCTGTACAAGGAATTCAAGTGGGGCAGGCAAATCATGCGCGCCGCCCTGCAACGGCCTTTGATCGGCGGCTATTCGATGCAGCGCTGGTTGTAATTTGTGCCTATTACAAAATTGAAATAGGCCGAGTTGAGCAGGATATCTCTTGAAATTTTCTGGAGAGAAAATAAAAAACCGGGGAAAGCCCCGGTTTTTTTGTGGTATTCAAGCTCTTTTAGAACTTGAATACAACGCCTACCGACCACATATCGCTCCAAGCTTTATCCTCGGCAGCGCCGACTAATGTGGATATTTCATACGTATCCCAGCCAAAACGGATACCTACTTTTTTGTCTATGTTGTATACCCCACCCACACCCCCAGTTACACTGCTAAGGTCGCGGCCAACAATACTACCGGCTGGGGCGGTAGCAAAGTCTGTTTGGGTGCGCGCATAACCCAGCTTGCCATACAGCGAAAAGGAATCGTTTAGCGGTGCCGTACCCACGACGTTGAGGCCGTAGGCATCTGAATCGCCGGAGCCGGTGACTGTCGCACCAGCGTTTTGTACCGTTTGTTTTCCTATCTGTGCATAGAAGGCTTCAACACCCCAGTTTTTGGTGTACTGGTAGCCCAAGAAGACGCTGCCGCCGGTATCTTTATCATCTGTCGAGAGATAGCCAATGGGGCTATCTGTTTGGGATTGGCCCACTGTGAAACCGCCATAGACGCCGGCATCAGTCCCATTGGGAGCTGCAAAAGCGGGGGCTGCAACAAAAGTGGATAACAGTGCAGCTACAAGAATTTTTTTCATGGTTTTTTCCTTAAAGTTTTGGTTAAAAACATCCCTTGTTTCTGGCGAATAGCGGTCGAAACTATTGCGATGGTGCTGCATCATAATCAATGAATTCCATGAAAACAATAGTTGAATTAGATAGATGTTGCAAAAAAGAGACACCTAAATAAATGTTGTCCGTAAGTTTTTTGATGCCTGAAATTATCTGAATCGGTGGGCAAGCGCGCTCAAATACTCTATTGGCTTGATTTGAAAGAAAATCGGGGGGGTTGCTGACTGGCCAGATTGACCTGAGAGGGGCATGCCGTTCGAAATAAAGAAGAATTAATAGTATTTGCGGATATATCGTTGCCAATCCGTAAAATTGGGAAATAAGGTGGCGAGAATATTGCTTGTATCCCGGTTGTGTAGTCTGCCGTCCCGCGTTAAAGTTCGGCTGGCATAAAAATAAGGAAAAGCGGTAGTTATGGCATTAATCATTCTGGCGGCGCTGATAGTATTTATCGCACTCGCATTCTTCCGCGCTTCCATTGCCAGTTGGGCGCTGGCGATGACGGCGATTGTGGCGGTAGTCGCGATCCAGGAAAGTTTTGCCGACTCCGTATTGCTGGCGATTGGCGCCGTGCTGTTATTGCTTGTCATGTTGTTTGGCGTCCCTTTTTTTCGTCGCGCCGCAGTCAGCGGCATGGCGCTCAAAATCTTCCGCAGAATCCTGCCGCAAATTTCCGCCACGGAGCAGGATGCGATCAATGCAGGCACGGTATGGTGGGATGGAGACCTGTTCAGCGGCAATCCGGACTGGAACAGGCTGCTGGCCTTTCCGAAATGCGGGCTCAGCGAAGCGGAGCAGGCGTTCCTCGATAATGAAGTGGATCAACTGTGCGCGATGCTCGACGATTGGGATATCACCCACAATCGTTCCGATTTGCCGCCCGAAGTCTGGCAGTTCATCAAGATCAAGGGCTTCTTCGGCATGATTATCCCCAAGCAGTACGGTGGACTGGAGTTCTCGGCGCAGGCGCATTCGGCGGTGGTGGCCAAGGTGGCCTCTCGCAGCGGCACGGCGGCGGTGACGGTCATGGTGCCGAACTCCCTCGGCCCCGCCGAACTGCTGTTGCACTATGGAACGGATGAGCAAAAAGAAAAATACCTGCGCCGCCTGGCCTATGGCATCGAAGTGCCGTGCTTTGCGTTGACCGGCCCGTTTGCGGGCTCGGATGCGGGCGCCATTCCCGATTACGGCGTGGTGTGCTACGGCGAATTTGCGGGAAAGCAAAACGTGCTGGGCGTCCGTTTGAACTGGGAAAAACGCTATATCACCCTGGCGCCGGTGGCGACCCTGATAGGGTTGGCATTCAAACTTTATGATCTGGACGGCCTGCTGGGCGGAGAAGCCAATCGCGGCATCACGCTCGCATTGATTCCCGCCGACACGCCTGGCGTGAAAATCGGTCGCCGTCACTTTCCGTTGAATTCCGCTTTCATGAATGGCCCGACACAGGGCAAGGATGTGTTTATCCCGATGGATTTCATCATCGGTGGCGTATCCGGCATCGGACAGGGGTGGCACATGCTGATGGAGTGCCTGGCGGCGGGGCGTTCGATCTCGTTGCCTGCCAGCAGCGTCGGCGGCATGAAAATGGCGGCCCGCACCAGCGGAGCCTACAGCCGGGTGCGCAAACAGTTTCATCTTCCCATCGGCAAATTCGAAGGCATCGAGGAGCCGCTGGCGCGTATCGGCGCGCATACCTACATGATCGATGCGGCACGCCGGCTCACCGCATTGGCGCTGGACATGGGCGAGAAACCATCGGTGATTTCCGCCATCGTCAAGTACCACGCCACCGAGCGCGGGCGTGTCGTCATCAACGATGCGATGGACGTGCACGGCGGCAAGGGGATTTGCCTTGGCCCCGACAACTACCTGGCGCGTGACTACCAGCAAACGCCGATCGGCATCACCGTGGAAGGCGCAAATATTCTGACGCGCACCATGATTATTTTCGGGCAGGGGGCGATCCGCTCCCACCCTTATGTGCTGAAAGAGATCACGGCAGTGCATGATCCGGATCACCGGCGTGCGTTGCGCCAGTTCGACGAAGCCTTTTTCGGGCATATCGGCTTCGCCTTGAGCAACATGGCGCGCAGCCTTGTGCTCGGATTGACCGGCGGGCGCGGTATTTCCGTGCCGGAGGGCGACGAAACCAGACGCTATTACCAGCAATTGACGCGCTTCTCCACGGCTTTTGCATTGAGTGCCGATGTGGCGATGGCTGCGCTGGGGGGAACGCTGAAGCGGCGCGAAAAAATCTCCGCGCGTTTGGGCGACGTGTTGAGCCAGATGTACCTGTGTTCGGCGACGCTGAAACGTTTCGAGGACGACGGACGCCCCGCCGAAGATTTGCCGCTGCTGCATTGGGCGATGCAGGACGCGCTGTACAATATCCAGCAAGCCTTGAGCGGCGTGATACAAAATTTTCCGAATGCGCTGGCTCGTTCGATGTTGGGCGCCCTGATTTTCCCGCTGGGACTGCGTTTGTCGCCGCCTTCGGACAGCCTCGGGCATGAGATCGCCGCCTTGCTGATGCAACCCGGCGTGGCGCGTGACCGCTTGACCGCCGGGATGTATCTGCCGAAAGCGCATGATAAGACTCGCCATGCCATTTTCCCTCACCTCAATCCTCTCCCGCTTGCGGGAGAGGAGGCAAACGAATCGCTGCGCGAGACTTGGATATACGATGAAAACGATGCGGTAGGCGCGCTGGAAGCCGCGCTCGCCAGCACGTTGGCGTGCGAACCATTGCAGGCCGAACTGGAAAAGGCGCACAAGGCGGGCAGCCTGAAAGCGCTGGATGAATTGTCGCGCATCTCGGAAGCGCGCAATGAGGGGATCATTACGGCGGAGCAAGCGCTGCAATTGCAGCGCGACTACGTGCTGCGCCGCAAGGTTATCATGGTGAACGACTTTGTGTCTGAGCAGTTGCGGGCGAGCGGTTAATAGGCGTAGGAGCGCGATTTATCGCGCGATGGATTGCGCTCCTACAGTGGGGCGGAAGCCCACAGGGGTTTCCCGCCCGAATGGCAAACGAGGGCAAGATGGGTACGTTGCAAGACGATGTGATCACTCCGCAACAAGCGGGCACGCTGCATGGATTATTCGTGGAGCGCGCTCGCCGCTCGCCCGACAAAGTCGCTTATCGCCATTTTGAGCAGAACGACTGGCGCGACATTACATGGCGGGAGATGCTGGGGCAGATAGCGCGCTGGCAGGCGGGGCTGGCCGACCTGGGGTTGCAGCGCGGCGACCGCGTGGCGATCATGCTGCGAAACTGCCCATACTGGGTGATGTTCGACCAGGCGGCGATGTCGCTCGGGCTGGTCGTGGTGCCGCTGTACACCGTGGACAGGCCGGACAATGTCGCCTACATCGTCAACGATGCGGGCGTGAAAGCGCTGCTGTTCGAGACCGGCGAGCAATGGCAGGCGTTGTGTACGGTGCGTGACCAGCTCGGCGGTATAAAGCGTTTTATCAGCATCGACAGTGTGCGTGACGACAAGGAGCCGCGCCTGAAATCCATGGCGGAATTCTTGCCTAGGACAGCGCAGTTGCAAGTGGAACACCCTCTACCTACAACGCCCTCTCCTCAATCCTTTCCCGCAAGCGGGAGAGGAGGCGAACGAGAAAATCCTTATTTAAACGATCCGCTGCGCGGAATTTGTTCTAACGAACTGGCCAGCATCATCTATACCTCGGGCACCACCGGCAAGCCGAAGGGCGTGATGCTGAGCCACGCGAATATGCTGATCAATGCGCATGCCTGCCTGAGTTTTTTCCCGGTCAATGAAAACGACCTGTTCCTGTCTTTCCTGCCGCTGTCGCATACTTTCGAGCGCACGGTCGGTTATTACCTGTCCGTGATGGCGGGCGCGAAGGTCGCTTTTGCGCGCTCTGTCGCACAATTATCCGGGGACTTGCATGTTATTCGCCCAACCATCCTGATTTCGGTGCCGCGCATTTACGAACGCGTGCATGGCGCGGTGTCCACCAGGCTGGAAGAAGGCTCGTCGCTGGGTCGCAAGCTTTTCAAACTTACCGTGGATGTCGGCTGGGCTCGGTTCCTGCACCAGCAGGGGCGTGGCGCATGGAAAGCATCATTTTTGCTCTGGCCGCTGTTGCAAAAACTGGTCGCGCAGAAAGTCATGAATCATCTTGGCGGACGGCTGCGCGTTGCCCTCAGCGGCGGTGCGGCGTTGTCGCCGGAAATCTCGCGGGTATTCATCGGGCTGGGGCTGCCTGTCATACAGGGCTACGGGCTGACCGAGACCAGCCCGGTAATCAGCGGGAACCATCCGGAAAATAATTTTCCCGATAGCGTCGGACAGCCGATCCGCGATGTGCAGTTGAAGCTCGGCGAGCAGAACGCGTTGCTGGTGAAGGGGCAGAACGTGATGATGGGTTACTGGAACAATCCCGAGGCGACGAAGGCGATCATTGATGCGGATGGCTGGCTGAACACCGGCGACGTGGTGCGCATCAGCGAAACCGGGCACATCTATATTACCGGACGCATCAAGGAAATCATCGTCATGTCGAACGGCGAGAAAGTTCCGCCGAGCGATATGGAAATGGCGATCCTGAACGACCCCTTGTTCGATCAGGTCATGATAATCGGCGAAGCGCACCCTTATCTGGTGGCGCTTGCCGTGGTCAACCCCGCTGCATGGCAAAATTTCGCCAGGGAAACCGGTGTGCGCGCCGACATGCCGGAAGCCTTGATCGACAGCCGCGTGGAAGGCAAGGTTTTGAAGCGTATCGCGCTCGACCTGCGCGGTTTTCCCGGCTATGCGCACGTGCGCCGCGTACTGTTGTTGCAGGAACCCTGGACAACGGAAAATGGCCTGCTTACTCCAACATTGAAGCTCAAGCGCGACAAGGTGTTGGAGCGGTTTGCAGAACAAATCAAACAACTCTACGAGGCGCGTTAACATGGAAAATCAACCGCGAACCACTACTCTGCCGCAACGCGAGCCAACCTTGCGCGTGGTCGCGATGCCTTCCGATTGCAACTACAGCGGCGACGTGTTCGGCGGCTGGATCATGGGGCAAGTGGATATCGCCGGCAGCGTTCCCGCATTACACCGCGCCAAGGGGAGGGTGGTGACCGTTGCGGTGAACTCCTTTATTTTCAAACAGCCCCTGTTCATGGGCGACGTGGTGAGCTTTTATGCGCACATCGTCAAGGTGGGGCACACCTCGATTACCGTGAACGTCGAAGTGTATGCGCAACGCGATCCGGAGCGGCCGACCTGCGTAAAGGTGACCGAAGCGACGCTGACATATGTCGCGGTCGATGAGAATCGCAAGCCGCGCGTTGTGCCGCCAGCGGAGTAGAGGCATACACCATCCACAGATTACACGGATTCACGCAGATTTTTTCGGCTTGTTTTTAATCTCGCGTAATCTGTGGACAGAGAGTTTGAACCGGAGACAGCCATGAACAATAAAATCCACATCCGCAAGGTCGCGGTTCTCGGCGCAGGTGTCATGGGTGCGCAGATCGCCGCGCATCTGGTCAATGCCAATGTGCCGACCATCCTGTTCGACCTGCCTGCGCGCGAAGGCGACCTGCCAGCCCTCTCTCCTAGCTCTCCCCCGCACGCGAGGGAGAGGGACGCAGTATCGCTGCGCGATTCTTTGTTAAATGGCATCGTCAACAAGGCGCTGGAAGGTTTGAAAAAACTCGACCCCAGCCCGCTGTCCAGCCCGTCGCGTGTAAATTTCATTGTCGCCGCAAATTACGACCAGCATATCGGCCAGTTGCGCGACTGCGACCTGGTGATAGAGGCGATCGCCGAGCACATGGACTGGAAGTCCGAGCTCTACAAAAAAGTCGCGCCCCATCTCGGTGAGCGCGCCATCTTTGCCAGCAACACCTCAGGCCTGTCGATCAACCAGCTCGCCGGGGCGTTTCCGGAAAACCTGCGCCACCGCTTCTGCGGTATCCACTTCTTCAACCCGCCGCGCTACATGCATCTGGTCGAGCTGATCGCCTGCAATGAAACCGAAGCGTCGCTGCTCGACCAGCTCGAAGAATTCCTCGTCTCCACGCTGGGCAAGGGCGTGGTGCGCGCCAAGGACACGCCCAACCTCATCGCCAACCGCATCGGCGTGTTCTCCATGCTCGCGACCAAACACCACGCGCAGGCGTTCAACCTCGGCTTCGATACCGTGGATGCGCTCACCGGGCGCTATCTCGGGCGTCCCAAGAGCGCCACCTTCCGCACCCTGGACGTAGTCGGCCTCGACGTGTTCGCGCATGTGGTCAACACCATGCGCGAGAACCTCACCGAAGATCCGTGGCACAGACATTTCGAATTGCCGGGCTGGCTCGAACATCTGGTGGGGCAGGGCGCGCTCGGGCAGAAGACGAAGAAGGGCATCTACCAAAAGATCGGCAAGGACATCCACGTGCTCGACCTGCACACGAAGGAATATCGCCTATCCGATGCGAAGGTGGACGACGGCGTGAAAGACATCCTGCGCGAACGCGACTGGGCGAAGAAGCTTGCCGGGCTGCGCAATAACCCGCATCCGCAGGCGCAGTTCCTGTGGGCGACGTTCCGCGATGTGTTCCACTACTGCGCATTGCAACTGGAGCAAATCGCCGACAACGCGCGCGACCTCGATTTCGCCGTGCGCTGGGGCTTTGGCTGGGATCAAGGTCCGTTCGAGATATGGCAGGCGGCGGGCTGGCAGCAGGTGGTGGGTTGGATTGCCGCCGACATTGCAGCAGGCAAGGCGATGTCTGACGCCCCGCTGCCCGTTTGGGCAGCCGACACGGCGCGCAGCGGCGTGCACACACCGCAGGGTTCCTTCTCCCCTCTCCCCTCAGCGGGAGCACTAAAAGTAGGCAATCCGCTATCCGGCAAGCCGAATGCGGAATTGACACAGGGGCGGGGGGAGAGGGGTGGTTCCGGCAGTTACCAGCAACGCTCCGGGCTAGCCGTCTATCAGCGCCAGCTATTCCCCGACCGCTTGCTCGGCGAACCCGTGCATTACGGCGAGACCATCTTTGAGACCGACGACGTGCGCCTGTGGCACACCGGCGACGACATCGCCATCCTCAGCTTCAGGACCAAGATGCACACCGTCAGCAACGAGGTGCTGGACAGCATCCTGCGCGCGGTGGATGAAGCCGAGGCGCATTGCAGCGCGCTGATCCTCTGGCAAACCGAAGCGCCGTTCTCCGCCGGAGCCAACCTGCTGCAACTGATGCAGGGCGTGCAGGAAAGCAGCGAAGCGCCCGCCGGATTGTTCGACAAGCTCAAGGGCGCGGCGCAACGCGTCAAATACACCGTCGCGGGCGGCGGCGGGCTGGGCGAAGTGCTCAATGCCGCCACCGGCCATGTGCCGCATGTGGAAGACGTGGTCGCCAAATTCCAGCAAGTCTCGCAACGCCTCAGATACGCGCAGATGCCCACCATCGCGGCGGTGTATGGCTTGGCGCTCGGCGGCGGCTGCGAATTCTCGATCCATTGCACGCGCATCGTCGCCGCGCTAGAAACCTACATCGGCTTGGTTGAAGTCGGCGTCGGCCTCTTGCCCGCAGGCGGCGGCTGCAAGGAAATGGCGCTGCGCGCGGCGAACGAAGCGCGCTATCTCTCGGGTGGAGGGAGCGGCGACATCTTCCCTCACATCAAACGCTATTTCCAGAACATCGCGATGGGCGAAGTCGCCAAGAGCGCCGAACTCGCAAGAGAGATGGGTTATTTGAAACCATCTGATCGCATCGTGATAAACCAGTATGAGCTGCTGCACGTTGCGAAAGAGGAAGCGCGCGCGCTCACCGCCACCGCCTACCGCCCACCGTTACAGCAGCGCCAGATACCCGTCGCCGGGCGCACCGGTATCGCCACGCTGAAAGCCGCGATGATCAACCTGCTCGAAGGCGGCTTCATCTCAGAGCACGACTACGACATCGGCTGCCGCATCGCAGAGACGATGTGCGGCGGCGACGTGGATGCAGGCAGCCTGGTGGACGAGCAATGGTTGCTGGATTTGGAGCGTAAAAACTTCATGGAGCTGCTGGCGACGCAAAAGACCCGTGATCGGGTGGAGCACATGCTGAAGAACGGGAAGCCGCTCAGGAATTGACGGAGAGCTTGATTTTTACCGGACTGGTCTATATGCTGGTCTGCATGTAAATATGCATTGGGGAAAATCATGAAGATCGAGATCGGTTCTTACGAGGCGAAAACCAAACTGCCGGAGTTGCTGCGGCAGGTGAAAAGCGGCAAGAGCTTCACTATCACCAATCGCGGGGAAGCCGTTGCCGACCTAGTGCCCAGCCTTGGTGCGAAAGCGAAGGACAAGGTTGCAGCGGCGGAAAGGCTCAAGGCATTCATGCTGACCGACCCGGTGCGCGGCGTGAACATCAGGGAACTCATCGAGGAAGGCCGCGCGTGAATTTCGTCCTCGACAACTCGGTGACCATGCGCTGGTTCTTCGGCGACGGCAAGCCGCAGGAACTCAACTATGCCGGGAAAGTGCTGGATGCGATGAAAGGTGCCAGCGCTATCGTGCCCGCGACCTGGGGGCTGGAAGTGGCGAACGTCATCGCCAGGGCGGAAGCGAAAGGCTGGGTGACCGAAGCGCGCAGCGAGGCATTCCTGGAAATGCTGGAAAGCGTGGATATCGAAGTGGACGCAGCCACCTTTTCGCATGCCTTGTCCCACACCCTGCAACTGGCAAGGCGCTACAAACTGTCTGCCTACGATGCCTCCTATCTTGAGTTATCCATGAGGCTGGGCCTGCCGCTGGCTACGCTCGACGAGGACTTGCAAAAGGCCGCGAAGAAGGCGGGCGTGATGAGGTTTGCGTGAGTGGCAGGCTTGGTCGTGGTTTCAGATGCGGAAATTAGTTTGATGCTGCTCACGTATCGCCGGGAAGCCTTTAAGGAATTGATAATGAAACTGCCTCGGCACCTTTAACCTTGTATTTAACTGTGGTTGCAGATATGGAGGATAACGATGGTTCACCGAAAGAGATTTGAGCTAGCCCTTGAACGGATAGGCGCTGCTGATTGGGAACGGTTTGAGAAGTTCGCATCCGCCTTCCTATCTTCCGAATTTCCAGAGCTCAGAACGGTTGCTGCGCCATCTGGTGATGGGGGGCGCGATGCAGAGCTATTCTCACCAAATGATGAGCCATCTGTTGTTCTTCAATACTCAGTAACTTCGAAATGGTCTGACAAGATCCGAGATACAGCACGAAAAATAAAGAAAAATTTTCCTTCGGCAACGCAGCTACTGTATGTGACAAATCAGAAGGTTGGCGCTGGTGCTGATGCATTGAAAAAAGAATTACGCCAAAAACATGGGGTCACTCTGGATGTACGCGATAGAAATTATTTTCTTGACCGTTTCGAAGGAAGCGATCATCTTGAGTCAGTCGCTGAAAATCTTGCTCGCGAAATCGTTGATCCTTTTCTGGAAAGTAGGGAGGTTATTGAGAGGAAGGCACAAGCACTTACATCTGGCGAAAGTCGTGCGGCACTGGTTTTTCTTGAACTTCAATGGGAGGATGACAACCGAGAAAAAGGGTTAACTAAAACTGTATTTGATGCTTTGGTTCGCACCGCACTTCGTTATACAAATTTAGATGCACGTCTCGCAAGAGCGAAAATTCACGAAGCTGTATGTGCACTCCTTCCAGATCACGATAAAAATCCCATTATTTCCGAAACAGATAAGTCGCTTTCACGGCTTACCAAACACTATATTAGACATCATGAAGCTGTTGATGAATTTTGCCTTACTCACGATGAAAGTGAGCGTCTGAAAAATCGGCTCGCAGAGATGGAGTTCGATGAGCAGTTGTTGCGTGCTGAATTTGAAAATATTCTGAAGACAGTTGTCCCGGAAAGTGATATTTGTGATGAAGGACAATTGGAATTGTTGCTGAAGTATTGCCGTGCGGCCATGGAAAAATTCTTATTCCAGCGTGGTGAATTATTTGTGTCGGCGCTAGAGAATGGACAAATGGGAAGTTTGGATTTCGCCTCTATGCGAAAGATTGTCGATGGTGAGTTGGCGCAATCCGGTATGCCAGCAACCAATAAAACTACTGTTGAGCGACTTGCTATAGTAATTGAACGAGTACTAATGAACCCAAGTGCGGCAATTGCAAAATATCTTCGCAACATCGCAGATGCATATACGTTATTGGCTTTTCTTCGGCAAACGCCTGATGTTCAGTCGGCTGTTAAAAAGATGTTTTCGGAAGGCGAGATATGGATTGATACTTCGATAGTTCTTCCATTGCTTGCTGAAGATTTGCTACCGCCGGAGCAGCAACAATTTAGGCGGCTAGTTGCGATTGCACAAGAAGCAGGCCTTAAATTCCGGGTAACGCCAGGCATTATTCAAGAGACTGAAAGGCATATAAATCGTTCCAAGACGTGTAGCGCGTGGTCCTATGGGGTGTGGCGTGGCCACTACCCTTATCTTTTTCAGTTTTATATGGCGACTGGGTCTGCACAATCAAGTTTTTCAATATGGCTTAATACGTTTTGCGGGAACGCAAGGCCAGAGGATGATATATCTGAATATTTAAAAGAATTCCTTCATATCACAACAATGGATATTGCTGCTGATGCTGCGAAGGCTGACGCCGAGCTTAGGTTGGCGGTTAAAGAAGCATGGACACAGATTCACAATGATCGCAGAGGTCGTGTTGAAGATGATTTTGATCCACTGGTTGCGTTGAGATTGGCCGAGCATGATACAGAGAACTACCTAGGGGTAATTGTGAGGCGCCAGCATGAGAATTCATCGGCTTTTGGTTATACATCGTGGTGGTTAACATTAGATCATATGGCATTCAAAATTGCTTCTCGAATAGCATCATCTGTAACTAATAAGCCACCATCATCGCCAGTAATGAGCGCAGATTTTCTATCGAATTATCTTTCGTTTGGTCCCCTTCGAGGAAAAGTTGCAAAGCATATAGATGGAATTCTTCCGGTTTCGATTGATCCCGCTCTTGTCGAATACCTTACTCCTGAATTGGTGTCTTTGGCGAATGCTGTGCGAGGTGATTCAAAAGGCATGCCAGAACATGTCATACGACGTAAGGTTAGAGATGCAATGGATGATGCAAGGCGGCGCACTGGCGATATCACAAAAAACGGCCTTCGTGTAATGGAGCTTGCTGAAATTCGAGCAGATTAAGTATGAGCCATACAGGTCATATGGGGTCTACCATCGCAAGCGATATGGGCTCAGCTTCGCAATTCAATTTACGCATGCGCTTTATCAGGCACCGCCGAGAGGCGTAGACCCACCGCCTTCATGACCGCCATCAGGGTTTTCAATGTCGGGTTGCCGCTGGGTGAGAGTGAGCGGTACAGGCTTTCGCGCTGGATGCCGGCTTCTTCCGCAACCTTCGCCATGCCGTAGGCTTCCGCAACGGTACGTAGCGCGAGCAGCGCGGCGGCGCAGGTTTCCGGGTCTTCCATTTCTTCCAGCGCGACCTTGACGAACTCGGCGGCGTACTCGGGGTCGGCGCGCAGTTCGCGCAACATGGCATCGCGGTTGCTGATGCTGGTTTTTTTGAGTTTGTTCATTTTATCCTCCTTCTAAAATCGGCCAAGTGCTGGATGGCTCGGTCTATGTCGGCGTCCTGCTTGCGCTTGTCGCCTCCGCACAGCAGCAGGACGACGGCATCGCCGACTTTTGCGTAATACACGCGGTAGCCAGCGCCCCAGTCTATGCGCAATTCCCACACGCCTTCACGTAGCGGTTTGCAATCGCCGAAATTGCCCGAGGCGATGCGGAAGAAGCGCATTTCTATCTTTGCCCGCGCCTGCCTGTCGTTGAGGGACGACAGCCACTCGGTCACGACCTCATGTCCTGATTCGGTGACGTAACGCAGGACGGTAATCATGCAAAGCAGTGTAATCTATAAATCACAGGCAGGCAATACAAGTGAGAATGGATATGTAGCGATAAGGGGAAAGGCTCATCATCTCCTGTTATTCAGTGAGATGGGGGCAGCGTCGCAATAGTTTTGCGAAAGGTATCGGGAGGATATTTTCATTTCGCGAATAGCAAAATCGTTTTAGATATGCTGTTCGCATACAGCATATTCCTTTAATTAAAATCTATTGACTTTATTATATTGCTTGACATATGCTGTATGCAAATAGCATATGAGGTGGTGTATGAAGTCCGGTTCTTCCATGTCAGATCAATCTGCGGCGTTGCGGCGCGCGGGCAATCGCCAATGGGTTTTGAAGCCGCAAGATTTGGCGGTTTTGCTCAAGCTGGTGTCATTGCGCGGGGCAACGCGGTTGCCCTATGCGGCGCTGGCGAAGCAGCTTTTGCTTTCGCAGTTCGAGGCGCATGCGGCGGTGCAGCGGTTGATTGCGGCGCGCCTGGTGGTGGAGATGGGCGGCGAGTTGCGGCCGGTGATGGCGGCAGTCAGGAATTTCGTTATTTATGGCGCACCTTATTGCTACCCGGTGTTGCGGGGCGAGGTGACCATTGGTTTCCCGACGGCCTATGCGGTCCCACCGTTGAGGGATTTGGTGCTGTTCTCCGGCGAGATGCCGCCAGTTTGGCCGCATCCGGAGGGCACGACGCGGGGCACGTCCTTGATGCCGCTGTACGAGAAGTTGCCGCTGGCGGCGGTGGCGGATACTGCGCTGTATGAATTGTTGGCGCTGTTCGACGCTTTGCGCATGGGGCAGGCGCGCGAGCGCGAGCTGGCGGTCAAGTTGCTTGACGAGCGTTTGCAATGAGCGATCCACTCGATCCGAATCGTGCGATGCTGCTGCGCGTGGCGCAGGCGCTTGGAGATTTGCGCGAGTCGCTGGTATTTGTCGGCGGCTGTGCGAACGGGCTGCTGGTGACGGCGATTCGCGCCCAGATGCTGCGACCGACGGAAGACGTGGACATGGTGGCGCATGCGCTGACGGCACAGGAATACCACAAGGCCGAGCAGCAGTTGCAGGCGCGCGGCTTTTCGCATGACACGTCGGAGGACGCCCCCATCTGCCGCTGGCGTTATCAGGGAATCGTGGTTGACCTGATGCCTTCGGGGGATGGCGTGCTGGGCTTCCATAACCGCTGGTATCCTCTGGCTGTGCAGTCCGCGCAAACGGTGATGCTGGATGATACGATTTCGATTCGCCTGATCGCTGCGCCGGTTTTCATCGGCACCAAGCTGGAAGCTTTCGAGGGGCGGGGTAAGGGCGACTTTTTGATGAGCCACGATCTGGAGGACATCATCACCGTGGTGGATGGACGCGCTTCACTGGCACAGGAGATGCGGCAATCTCCCACGGAGTTGCGCGTATATCTGGCGGCGAATTTCCGCGCGTTGCTGGCGTCTGCTGATTTTCTGGATGCGCTCGCCGGACATTTACCGGGAGATGCCGCGAGTCAGGCGCGCTTGCCTGTGCTGGTCAGCAGATTCAGGGAAGTGGCCGAAATAGACAAGGCATGATTTAGCAGGGGCAACAAGGGGTAGGCTCGAATTGCATCCCCTGTTATTTCAGCCATATTTACCGCTTAAAAATGGATTGGAGCGCCGTTCTTCGCCGAAGGTGGACATCGGTCCGTGGCCGGGGATAAAGGCAACATCGTCGCCGAGGGGGAATAGCTTCTCGCGGATGGAGGCGATCAGTGTATTGGGATCGCCGCGCGGAAAATCGGTGCGCCCGATCGAGCCGCGAAACAGCACGTCGCCAACCAGCGCCAGATTCGCATCGCGCTGAAAGAACACCACATGGCCCGGCGTATGTCCCGGCGTATGCAATACGGCCAGCGACTCTTCGCCGATCTGTACGCTGTCGCCATCCTTCAGCCAGCGGCCCGGAATGAAGGAGGCGGCCAAGGGGAAGCCGTATCGTTGCGATTGCCCCGGCAGCTCGTCGAGCAGAAAGGCGTCTTCGGCATGCGGACCTTCGATCTGCGCATCGAGTTTTTCAGCCAGTTCGGCAGCGGCGCCGGCATGGTCGATATGGCCATGCGTCACCAGTAATTTATCGACCGTCACGCCTTCCTCCGTTATCGCCGCCAGGATTCTGGATACGTCTCCGCCGGGATCGACCACGGCGCCATGGCGGGTTTTTTCGCACCACAGCAATGTGCAGTTCTGTTCGAAAGGCGTAACGGGTATGACGCGGAATTTCATGACGGCTCGATAGGATCGGGGGGCTGAATTATAGACGCATGGATTTCGTTCCGTCCGAAATTCGGGCAGCATTTTTTCAGATAAACTCGGATTGCCTATTAGGCAGAAATCCACCCCAACCCCTCCCGACCTCCCCTTGTCAGGGGAGGAGCAAATCGAGTCCTCCCCCTGACAAGGGGGAGTTAGAGGGGGTTTCGGGGCTAATGGATTTTTTCAGATGAAGCCAGCCAAGAGCGGAGCGTTACACTTACTTGTCATTCAGCAATCCCTGCATCGCGGCGACCGGCTTGACCTGCGGGAAGTACACCTGCCGGTAGAAATTGCCGAGATTGTCCGACCACGGGATGCCGTCCTTATTCCCGATTTTCTGCCAGTAACCCATGATCTCCGTATCGTAAGCGTCGATCGCGGCGGCGTAACCCGAGGCGTCGTAGCGCTCGTCGTGGCGGAAGGTCTTGATGTCCATGCGCGGTTTCAGCGGCACGTCATTCATGATGTGCCCGATGCACAGGCCGACCAGCGGGAAGGTGAGCGGCGGCAGGCCGAGCAGATCAATCATGCCTTGCGGGTTGCGGCGGATGCTGCCGATCGGGACGATGCCCAGCCCGAACGATTCGGCGGCGGTGATCAGTGTGCCGAGCACGATGCCCGCATCGACGGCGGCGACGCCGAAGCCTTCCATGCTCTCGTGAACGATCTGTGCCTGTCCGGCCTTGCGCACGCCGAGGTCGGTCTTGTGGAAGTCGATGGCGATCACGACGAACACCGGGGCCTGCGTGATCCAGAGTTGCCCGCCGGAAAGTTTGGCGATATGCGCGCGTTTTTCCGCGTCGCGCACCACGATCAGCGAGATTTCCTGCGCGTTCATCGAGGTCGGCGCGCGGTGCGCGGCGGCGATGATTTCATCGAGCATTTCGTCGTCGATCAGGTCGGGTTTGTAGCTGCGGATGCTGCGATGTGACTGCTGGATGCGCAGTGTCTCGTTCATTTTTTCTCCTGAATATCGATGTGCATGGCCTTCGTCACCGCCCCGCAGGGCAGGCGCGGGGGAGAATAGCTGGATGAGGCCATAAACGCCCGGTCAGATGTACTGGACATCCACAACTTCGTATTCGCGCACCCCGCCAGGAGTTTGCACTTCGGCGATGTCGCCGTTGAATTTGCCGATCAGGGCGCGCGCAATCGGCGAACTGATGGAAATCTTGCGCTGCCTGATATTGGCCTCATCATCGCCGACGATCTGATAGGTGACGACGTCGCCGTTGTTGACATCTTCCAGTATCACGGTCGAACCGAACACGCAACGCCCGTCGGCATTGATGGTTTTTGGGTCGATAACCTGCGCGCTGCCCAGCTTGCCTTCGAGTTCGACGATACGTCCTTCGACAAACGATTGGCGCTCCTTGGCGGCGTCGTATTCGGCATTTTCAGACAGATCGCCTTGCGCGCGCGCTTCGGAGATGGCATTAATGACCGCCGGACGTTCCACCGTTTTCAGTTGATGCAATTCCTGGCGCAACAGTTCGGCGCCGACGACAGTCAATGGGATTTTACTCATGCCAATACTTCCTCAGTTATTAGTCGTTAGTCGCTAGTCGTTAGTTGTGTTGTCGCTGCGCGTGTTTTTTGGTTTTAACTAAAAACCAGCGACTAACGACTAGCGACTAGCCTCTTGTGCAGCGCCTGTATGTCATATACCTGCAATTCGGCGAGGTGCTGCATCCCGACACAGGCGGCGCGCGCCCCGGCCAGCGTGGTGTA
>JBAQCT010000081.1:0-29160 GCA_049294375.1 Gallionella sp.
AGTAGCCCGTCATACCCGCGAAGGCGGGTATCCAGTGGCGCGCAAAGCGCGCCGATATTTGATACTGCTGGATTCCGGGTCAAGCCCGGAATGACGGATGTAATACTGTTTACGTGCCGGATCAATAATCAATTCTGCGATAATCAATTCGTCTTCTCCCGATTCAGGGAGATACGGGCGCGAAACACGTCATAGGAAATGGGTTCCTTGTTCTCATAGCCGATTCGACGTCTGCGGCTTTCGTCGAGCAGGTGATACTGTACTTGCGCCTCCACCGCCACCGCCGTCGGATCGCGACGAAGATCGACATCAAACTGGAAGACTCTCGGCTGCCATCGCGGCAAGCGGGTATCCCGCAGATCGACAATAAAGGGACGCCACATGATGCTCCGCTTCATGGCATAGTCGTCTTCGCGCAACACGGCACCACTCTGATCCACAAGACGGATGGTTGCAGCCAGGTGTCGATCCGGCGTCCCGGTCGGAAGATAATGCGCAGCTCCGGTGTTGGTCAGCGTCAGTGTGAAGGAGCGTTTGCCGGGTGAGGGTGCAGGCGCTTCGCGAAGTACAGCTTCCAGCCCTTGTTTCACCATTTCCGGATCGTGCCCACCGCGCCACAGGTGTTTGCGCACGGTTCGAACCTGCCCGCCCGCGACCAAGGGTCGTTCGGTGAGCGGCATGTGGCATTGGATGCAGTCGGGCGATGCGTCGCCCGGCGCGGCGGCTTTGTGGCCAACGATGCCGCTCGCAGCAACAGGCGAGGTGTCTTTTGTCGCGCCCGGGGTGCTGCTAATCTCGGCGACGGTTCCACATGGCGGGAACCGAAAAAATGTGTCCCAACGATTTCCGCCCGCGACATGGCATTTGAAGCAGATCTCGTTGGAGTTGGCGAGCTTTTCTACGGGATGCGCCGCGCCCCCGCTGCCGAAGGTGCCGATAATCTTGCCATTCCGGAGGTGGCAGGCTACGCAGGTGACGCCCTCATGCTGAAGCTGAGCATCAAACGCCGGATTGGGCTCCAGGATGGGCTGCCATTTCTCTTCGTCGTTGAACCCAACGACCTTGTGCTCCTGCTGGCGATCGAGCGGAATATGGCAGTTCTTGCAGATTTGCGGTTTGTCGTCGAATTCCCAATCCACCTGAAAGTAGGGATCGGTCCAAGCCTGGCTGTGGATGCTCGTCGACCATTCTTCATAAAATTCCCGGTGGCAACCGGCACAGCCTTTAGCGCTTAATGACTGGAGCGATGGGGGCATGTCAGCGGTTGAGATCGGGCGTTCGAACGTCTCCGATACCACGAAGATGTTCATCGGGCGGATCAGCCGCCAAGCCAGGAACGCGACCAGGGCGACCAGAACGATGCCGACAACTACGGTTTTTTTATTACGGGCAAACCTCATGGAATGTCCCAAAAATCACGATAACTGACCGATGTCCATGTAACGATTTACCTCTCCATGCGGTGCGATGGAATTGGGGTAAACTGAAAACCGTTTGCCATGTGCCGAATGTTGTTCTAATATTCGCACGAATATTGGAATACTAGGGGTTTTCTGGAAAATGTCAACACAAAATCTTAAACAGCAGCTTTTTGAACAGTTCGCCCGCGTGGGCAAAGCCCTCAGCAGTCCGGTCAGATTGGACCTGCTCGAATGCCTCGGGCAAGGGCAGCGTAGCGTAGAAGCCCTGGCCGAGAAATGCGGAATACCGGTTTCGAATGCCTCGCATCACCTTCAGCAACTGCGTCAGGCCGGGCTGGTGAGCGCCTACAAGGATGGTCTTTATGTCTATTACCGGTTGGCGGGAGACGAGGTTATCGGCCTTTTGAGCGCATTGCGAAGCGTGGCCGAACAGAACAACGCGGAGGTGGATAGGCTGATCAATACCTACCTGACCGTCAAAGATACTCTGGAGCCGGTTCCAGCCGAGGAACTGCTCGATAGGGTGCGCAAGGGGCTTGTCACCGTTCTCGATGTGCGCCCGCCTGACGAGTATGCGGCGGGCCATATCGCCGGTGCCGTGAACGTGCCCTTGGCTGAATTGGAGAAGTACCTCCGCAAACTCAAACCGAAAAAAGAAATTGTTGCATACTGCCGGGGCCCGCATTGCGTTCTCTCCTACGACGCCGTCGTGAAGCTGCGCGGTCGCGGCATCAAGGCCAGACGCCTGAAAGAAGGCTTTCCGGAATGGAAGGCCGCTGGTCTGCCGGTTGAGACTTAACCGAATCGATATGGATGCGAATCCGTCTGCCACACCGAAGAAATGGCCCAAGCCCAGACGCTTCGACCGCAACCTGGTGGTCATCGGCGCGGGTGCGGCAGGTTTGGTCACCGCCTACATCGCCGCCGCCGTCAAAGCCAAGGTCAGTCTCATCGAAAAGCACAAGATGGGTGGCGACTGTCTCAACACCGGTTGCGTGCCGTCGAAGGCGCTGATCCGGACGGCGAAACTGCTATCCCACATCCGTCGTGCCGAGGAGTTCGGTATCCGCAAGGCGGAAGCCGAGTTTGACTTCGCCGAGGTCATGGAGCGTGTGCAGCGCATCGTCAAGGCCGTCGAGCCGCATGACTCAGCCGAACGATACGCGGCGCTTGGGGTCGATTGCATCCTTGGCGAAGCCAGGATCACGTCACCGTACACGGTGGACATAAAAACTGAAAATGGGACAAGAACGCTGACGACCCGCTCCATCGTCATCGCCGCCGGAGCACGGCCTTTTGTGCCGCCGATTCCGGGTCTTGAAGAAATCGGCTATCTCACTTCGGACACGGTGTGGAATCTGCGGCAACTGCCGCGTCGGCTTCTCGTCATGGGTGGCGGGCCGATCGGTTGCGAGCTCGCACAATGTTTCGCCCGCCTCGGGGCGCAGGTCACCCAGGTGGAGATGCTGCCCCGGATCATGTTCCGCGAGGACCCCGAAATCTCCGGCATGGTGATGCAATCCTTCCAAGCGGAAGGTATCGACGTGCGCGTCGGCCATAAAGCCAAACGGTTCGTGGTCGAGAACGGCGAGAAGATTTTGATTGCCGAGCACGACGGCATCGAGGTGCCGATTCCGTTCGATGCCGTGCTGGTTGCCGTGGGACGACTCGCGAATACGACCGGCTACGGGCTGGAGGAAATCGGCATTTCGACGACCAGAACCGGCACAGTGGGAACTAATGGCTACCTGCAGACGATCTACCCGAATATTTATGCCTGCGGCGATGTCGCCGGGCCATACCAATTCACCCACGCCGCCGCACACCAGGCTTGGTACGCTGCCGTGAACGCATTGTTCGGATGCTTCAGGAAGTTCAAGGTGGACTATTCGGTGATGCCCTGGGCCACCTTCACCGACCCCGAAGTGGCAAGGGTCGGGTTGAACGAGACCGAAGCTAGAGAGAAGAATATTCCATATGAACTCAGCGTGTTCCAGCTTGACGACCTGGATCGCGCCATCGTCGATGGCGAAGCGCGGGGCCTCATCAAAGTGTTGACCGTCCCCGGAAAAGATCGGATTCTCGGGGTGACTATCGTGGGCGAGAGCGCGGGCGATGTGATCGCCGAATTCGTGATGGCAATGCGGCAAAACATCGGTCTCAGCCGGATTCTCGGCACCATCCACATCTATCCGACACTGGCCGAGGCGAACAAATATGCGGCGGGTGTTTGGAAGAAGGCGCACGCGCCGGAAGGCCTGCTCAAATGGGTGGAGCGCTATCACGCCTGGATGAGGCGCTGAGTACGAGCGTGACAGAAGATACCGACAACATCGGAGAAGACGTGCGCGCCAGATTCGCCGATTTTTATTTCGTGGAAAGAAACGCCGCGTGTTCGCTGACCGGAGCGCCAGCAGCACAAGGTAATCGCGACTGAGCAAACACCACCATTCAATCAGCTTGAGGAATATGCCATGCATAAAATCGTCCAGGACTATTACGGCAAACAGCTGCAAAATTCAGGCGACCTGAAGACATCTGCCTGTTGCGATGCGTCAAACGTGCCGGGTTGGCTCAAGCCGCTATTGGCGCGCATTCACCCTGAAGTGATGTCGCGCTATTACGGCTGCGGGCTGGTTTGTCCGCCGCTGCTGGAGGGCTGCCGCATTCTGGACTTGGGTAGCGGTTCTGGCAGGGATGTCTATGCGCTGGCACAACTGGCGGGCGGGCGCGGCCATGTGATCGGCGTCGATATGACAGAGGAGCAGCTTGCGGTCGCTAACAGCTATCGCGCCTATCACGCCGAAACATTTGGCTTTGATAACGTCACGTTCAAACGGGGCTACATCGAGAAACTCGATGAGCTCGGATTGGAGTCAAATAGTTTCGATGTCATCGTGTCGAACTGCGTGATTAACCTTTCGCCCGACAAGGATGCGGTATTGCGCGAAGTGCATCGCCTGCTCAAGCCGGGCGGGGAATTCTATTTTTCCGATGTCTATGCCGACCGGCGGGTGCCGGATGCGGTGCGCGACGATCCCGTGCTGTACGGCGAATGCCTGGGCGGTGCGCTTTACTGGAACGATTTTTTGCGGCTGGCGCAGCACCATGGGTTTGCCGATCCGCGCCTGGTCGAAAGCCGCCCGCTGGAGATAACCGATCCGAAGCTCAAGCCACGCGCGGGAAATCTGCGTTTTTACTCAGCCACCTATCGACTGTTCAAACTGGACGGGTTGGAATCCGCCTGCGAGGATTATGGGCAGGCAGTGATCTATCGCGGCACGATACCCGATCATGCGCATCGTTTTGTCCTCGACTGCCATCACGATATTGAGGCCGGACGCATTTTTCCGGTATGCGGCAACACCTGGCGCATGCTGTATGACACACGTTTCCGGCAACACTTCGAGTTCATCGGTGACTTTAACCGCCACTATGGGATTTTCCCCGGTTGCGGCAGTGACATGCCGTTTGTGCAAGATGAAAGCTCGGCTACTTCAGGCTGTTGCTGAATAGGGCGAGAACGCATGAAGTGTAGTAGTCCACTTAATTTGACAGTAATGCCTTGCCAAAAGGTGCGGCTGCCCGGTTAACTGGAGGATGCGCCATCCGTTTTCTCGCGGTCGGCGGATGGCGGCACATCGCCTTGTTTGCCCATGTCGCGTTTGAATTGCTCACGTTCTTCCGGCGACATTTTTTCAAAGCGTTCGCGCATCTCCTTGCGGCGCTCCGCACGCTCTTCAGGCGGCATGCTATGCCAATGTGCCTTCATTTTTTCACGCATCTCCTTGCGTTCTTCCGGCGACATTTTTTCGAAGCGCTCGCGCATCTCCTTGCGCCGCGCCGCATGTTCTTCATGGTGCATGTCTTCACAAATCCCCTTCATTTTTTCGCGCATTTCCTTGCGTTCTTCCGGCGACATTTTTTCAAGCCTCTCACGCATTTCCTTATGCTTTTCGGCGCGTTGCTCGGGGGTCATATTGTTCGATTCACCGCGCATTCCGCCGCGATGCATGCCACGTTCCCCAGTGGGCATGTTTTTCATGCTCTCATGCATCACTTCGCGCATGGCGTGCCGCTCTTCGGGGGACATCTTTTCAAAACGTTCGCGCATTTTTTTGAGGAGTTTTTCGCGTTGCTCCGGAGTCATATCCTGCTTTTTTTTGAACATCGCTTCGCGATCTCCCATGTGCTGTTTGGAAGCCATGGGGCCACGCATGCCCGTGTTGCTGTCGGTGGCAGTATCGGCGGCCAGCGCGTTGAGGCTGATCGACGCGACGATACCCGCGGCTATCAAGGTCTTTGGAAGGGCATTCATGATTTTCTCCTTAACTGTATCCCGGAATGGGTATGGATGCATGATGCGATTGAACTGTAAGCCAAGTATTTATGCCAGTACCTGATTTGTAAAAGTTTGTTTCAGTTGTGGGGGTTGGGTGATAATTCTTTACAGCTTCAAAAGCCTTTCGCTTTATTATGCAAGCATGACAAATTCGCAACGTATCCTCATCATCGACGACGACGCGCGCCTGCGCGAGCTGCTGCTGCGCTACCTGTCCGAGCAGGGCTTTACGGCCAAGGCGGTTGCGGACGGCGGCACGATGGACAAGGCCTTGTCGCTGAACCGTTATCACTTGCTGGTTCTGGACTTGATGCTGCCCGGCGAAGACGGGCTGGCGATTTTGCGCCGGTTGCGCGGTGCGGGCGAAACCGTGCCGGTGATCCTGCTCACCGCCAAAGGCGACGAGATCGACCGCATCGTCGGGCTGGAAATGGGAGCGGACGATTACCTGCCCAAACCTTTTAATCCGCGCGAGCTGGTGGCGCGCATCAATGCGGTGCTGAGACGCAAGGGATCGATGCCGGCAGGCGCGCCCGATATCGAAGAAAAGATCATTGCCTTCGGCGATTGCGAGCTGAATCTTGCGACGCGCGTACTGACCCGATCCGGCGCACCGGTTTCTCTGACCACAGGGGAATTCGCGCTGCTCAAGGCACTGGTGACTCATCCGCGCCATCCGCTATCGCGCGACAAGCTGATGGAACTGGCGCGCGGCCGCGATCATGAACCGTTTGATCGCGCCATCGACGTGCAGGTGTCGCGGCTGCGCAAACTGGTCGAAGTTGACCCTGCCAAGCCTCGTTTCATCCAGACGGTATGGGGGCATGGCTATGTGTTTGTTCCGGACGGGGAAGCCAAGCCTTGATTAGCATGCCGAGAACCTTGCTGGCCCGCTCCTTCCTGCTGATGGTCATATTGATCGTGTTGTCGCTTGCTGCTTCCGTGGCGATTTTTCGCCATGTCGAGCAGGAGCCGCGCACCATGCAGATGGCGCAACTGGTAGTGTCGGTAGTCAATCTCACGCGCGCTGCGGTGCTGTCCGCTGCGCCGGAATGGCGCGGCGCGCTGTTGTCCGAATTGGCGGAATCCGAAGGGTTGCGCGTGCAAATGGCGGATCCGGGCGATGTTCTTGAGGCCTTGCCCGATCGCCCGCCGGAATTGCGCATGATGGCGGAGAGAGTGCGCGACAGCCTCGGAGACAATACGCGCTTTGCGGCGCAACTCAATGGCATCGAAGCCATGTGGGTGAGCTTCTTTATCGGAGGTGAAGAATTCTGGGTGGCGCTGCCAAGAGAGCGCATCGAGCATCCGGTATCGGAGGTGTTACTGGTATGGGGCAGCGTGGTGCTGGTGCTGGCATTGCTCGGCGCCTATTTCATCGCGCGCCAGGTCTCGCGCCCGTTGAAGCAGCTCGCGCAGGCGGCGCAGCAGGTCGGCCAAGGCGCAACGCCACCGCCACTGCCGGAAAGCGGCGCACAGGAAATCGTCGCGGTCTCTCGCGCCTTCAACCAGATGTCCGCCGATCTTGCCGCCAACGAGCGCGAACGCGCGCTGGTATTGGCAGGCATCTCGCACGACTTGCGCACACCGCTGGCGCGCGTGCGCCTCGCCGCCGAATTGAGCGCGGATGAATCGTTGCGCGACGGGCTGGCTGCAGACGTAGAGCAAATGGATGCGGTGATCCGGCAATTTCTCGACTATGCGCGCCTCGATGAGAACGAGACCGCCGTTGCGACCGACGTGCCAGCGCTGGTGCAAGAAACGGCGCAGCAATTCGCAACACAGGCCAAGTCGCTTACGCTCGATTTGCCGCCGTTGACGCCGTTTGTCGTGCGTCCGCTGTTGCTGAAGCGCGCACTTTCCAATTTGCTGGATAACGCTGTCAAATATGGTGGCGGTGAGATCAGCGTGCAGCTCAGGCAAGATGGCAACAGCGTCGTCCTTACGGTCGAGGATCGCGGTACGGGCATTCCTGCCGCGCAGCGCGAGGCCGCAAAACGTCCATTCATACGGCTGGAAAGCGCGCGTAGCGACGCGACAGGATCAGGCCTTGGTCTGGCGATTGTCGAACGCGCCGCGCGATTGCATGGCGGTGAGCTTCATCTGGAAGATCGCCCCGGAGGCGGTCTGGTCGCCAAGCTGATGTTGCCTGCAAGCCTGGCTGCTGTGCTTCGAACTTGAATCTCTTCGGGTCGAATTTCCCGCCGCTTGCGGCGTAACGATTTTTGTAGGGTGGATTAAGCGCGTAGCGCGAATCCACCGAAGCAAATGGTGGATACACGCCTGCGGCGTTTTATCCACCCTACCCAATACCCCGCCGCAAGCAGCGGGGTAGTTTATTCCGCCTTGTAGCGAATGCCTGCTTACCTCATTTCGTGTTTTTCGTGTATTTCGTGGACAGCAGCTTTTTGGGGGTAATGGGTCGCTGCGGATAATGGATTTGCGGTCGCTTCCGGATTTGGCCGATAATTCATGGTTCGTCGACAATAAAGGATTTTAGAATATGAGCTACCCGGATTTCTATGATGCAGTACCCAAGATCAGCCTGTACGACCCGCTGGCCGAATTTCTCGGCGCGACGGAAGGCGGGATTCTGCAATATGGTTATTTCGACGCGGTGCGGCTGGCCGGGCATTCCTGTCCGACGGTCGCCTCGGCTTATTGGGCTACCTGCAAGGCGCTGGCGGCTCTTTATCCGGATGCGATGCCGGTGCGCGGCGATATCCGGGTGGAGTTCAACCAAGGCAGCACGAGCGGAGTCACGGGCGTGATCGCGAATGTCGTGAGCATGCTGACCGGTGCCATGTCCGATAATGGCTTCAAGGGGATTGGCGGGCGTTTCGACAGGCGCAAGCATCTGTTTTTTGCGGTGGAAATGCCGGGGGAAATCCGCTTCACCAGGCTCGACACGAATCAAGCCGTATCTGTTGCGGCACATATACAGTCGGTGCCCGCATCGCCGCAATTGCCCGAGCTTATGTCGGGCTGCATGTCCGGCACGGCAACCGGGGAAGAGGCTGCCGAATTCCGGCGATTGTGGCAGGAACGGGTGCGCAGCATCCTGATGGATTATCGCGACGACCCGGAAGTGTTTGTCGTGATGCCCGGTTGATCGGAACATGAAAAGAAGCGTAGCCCTGCAACCCCTGTCGCGCGAGCATCACACGGCCCTTACCCTGGCAAAGGCCTGCGAGCGGGCTGCTCAATCGCGCGATGAGGAGCTGGTGAGTAAAACCTGCCAGAGGGTGATCCGGGCGTTTTCGGATGAACTGGAACCCCATTTTCAGAACGAGGAGCAGTCGTTGCTGCCGCTCCTGTTGCAAAGCCCGGAAAATAAATCGCTCGAGTGGCACACACTGGATGATCACCAGCGGCTGCGCGCATTGCTTGCCGGTTTGCAACAGAACGACATCGAATCATTGGATGATTTCGGCAAACTCCTGACGGCGCATGTCCGGTTCGAGGAGCAAGAGCTTTTTCCGGCGCTGGAAAAGCTGTTGCCGTGAAAGTCGCGGCGCTTATCCGGCGCGTTGCGTTATTTTTCCATCGACCAGCTCGGTATTGCATGCTCGATCATGTAATCCACCGCCGCCTTGACTTCGTCCACGGATAGTTTGGTGTTGGAGCCGCGGGACGGCATCGAACCTTTCTTCCCCCGGTAACCGTTGATCGCGCGGTCATAGAGAACTTCCTTGTCTTGCGCGAGGCGCGATTCCCAATCCTGTTTGTTGCCCAAGCGCGGCGCGCCCCTCAATCCGGATTTGTGGCAAATGCTGCAAGTGCTCTTGTAGACCTTCACGCCGGTCGCCAGATCGGGAGCGGCTGCAGCGCCGGAAATTACGGTGGCGGCAGGCGCGGGCACGGGGGCGGCTTCTGCCCTGTTTTCACTTCCGTATCCGGTGATCAATGCGAGCGATGCGATGGCTGTCAGTATGGGTTTTTTCATGTCGGTTGCAATCCTTCGATTAGCGAATTGTAAATTGTTTGGGGTTTGTGGAAAACAAATGTGATCCGAATGAGCCCTGCGATTTTGGCACGGAATACCACACCATATAGTCCACCGCCGCCTTGACTTCTTCATCGGATAGTTTTGCGTTCGAGCCGCGCGACGGCATGGAGCCCTTGTTGCCCCTGTATCCGTTGATGGCGCGGCCATAAAGGGTTTCGTTGCCCTGTGCGAGACGCGACACCCAGTTTTCCGTGTCGCCGAGGCGCGGTGCACCTCTTTGCCCGATCCTGTGGCAAATGCTGCAGGTGTTTCTGTATACCCTCTCGCCGACTGTCAGGTCGCGCGGGGCTGGCGATTGCGCCGACAAGGAAGGCGGGTTGCTGACTGGCACTCTCTTCGACCCCGGTAATTCGGCAGCGGCGGGCGCGGCCATTTCGCCTTGCTTGCCATCGCATCCGGGAAGGAACGCAAACAAGGCGGCAACCGCTAGAAACTGTTTTCGTATTACGTTTTCCATTGAAAAAGTGCGAGATTGAAGGGGTATCCAGAAATCACCAGTTCGGAAGCCGTGCATAGGACGGAATGAGGCGCCTCGGGTTCCCTATAAATATGCAAGGCTCTTATCTTGTTGAAAAAACAGGAGTGTTATCGACAAAACCGGAATCAGGCTTGCATTTTTGCTATATCCTATTAAAATAGTCGGGCATTTTCTTTGCAACTAACCCACTTTAAATTTAAGGAACCCAGAATGATTCACAATTGCGCCAATTCCATTTCGCCCGATATGCGTTATCCGTTCGATGCACGAGGCGTTGCCAAACGCTTCCGCCATGCTGCCATTTTTGGCGCCTTCGATTCATTGCACCCCGGCGAAACCATGCGTTTTTGCAATGACCACGACCCGTTGCCGCTGCTTGCGCAACTGACAGACCGCTACGGCGACGGCATCGATATCAATTATGTCGCCCGTGAACCCGGTCAGATCATCATCGACTTTACACGCAAATAATCGCTTCCAGCCTCCCTGCGATGGCGGCAGGCCTTGCCGCCATCGCGCCGAAACGCTTCTTACGGCTGCTTCTGTAACCGCTCCACAATCCAATCCGCCGCCTGTTCTGCGCCTTCCGGAATAACCGGTTCGGGTCGGGGCGCATCGCAGATTTCCATTAATGCTCCGGCAAAGTTTCCCTGTTCCAGCGCCTCCCTCGATACCTCGCGGCACAGGCCGTGCTGCCGCAGCCATCCGGTCAGGGCCGGCGACTCCGGCCAGTCGGCGCGGCGGGTGTACAAAACCGGTGTGCCGCTGCATGCGGCTTCGACGAAGCTGCCATAACCCGGCTTGCAGATCAGCGCATCACTGCTCGCGAGCAGATCGCTGAAGTTGATCGGCAGCGATTCAATGGCGATGGCATCGGGGCGCTCGACCTGCCAGTTTTGCTGCACCAGCCAGCGCAAACCGTCGATACGCGGCCAGCGTTCGATGGGCAGGCGGCTGGTGATGCCGCCCAGGCTGACCAGCACCAGTTTTTCTTCTTTCGAAAGTCCCAGGCGATGGTTGAGTTCGGCGCGCCGGTTGTTGCCGATGTCGGCGATGGGGGCAATCGGCACGATATTGGGCAGATGTTCCATCGCCAGGCCGGGTGCGATGCGCAGGAATGCATCGGCATCGGCGTAACAGGTATGCATCTGCGCGGAAACGGCGTCATCGCCGCAATAATGACGGTAGATGTCGAACCAGTTCAGCGAGCACAGTGCGGCATTTGGAATACCTGCCCGCTGCGCGCCCGCGAGAGGCAGATAGCCGGCGTTCGACAACACCATGTCCGCGCCCAGTTGGCTCAGCAGGTGAGCCTCTTCAGCAATACGCGCATCCCAGTCGGCATGGAATGCGCAGTAGGATGCACGACTGTTTTCGATATGAATATCTACCGCCGAGGACATCGCCATGCCGATGTCACCTTCGCTGCCCAAGTGTTCGAATGGCGCCTTGATACGCGAACGCAGGTGGGCAAGTGGTACGGAGGAGCGCACCGTCAGGCGCAATTGTGGCAGTTGCATAAACAGCCGGTTCAGCACCGGCGCGGTTTGTGCGACATGGCCAAATCCGTGGGCGGAGATGGATACGGCGAGATGGGGCATTTATCGTATTGTTATGGATTACCGTGAAATGAAACCATGCAAGCGGGCTCGTTCGATCATCTTTTGACCTGGCTATTGCAAGCCTACTGTGAATCGGCCAGTAGCACAGGATACACAATATCCGACTGGCATCGAACCGGATTTATTGTATCCTATAGGCGGTAAAAGTCTGAATCCAAGAGGATGGACATTATGGATAAAACGATAAAAACTCGCGCGCATTCTGACGATGCAAATAGCAAGGCCTTGCCGAGCAATCTTACAGAAGACCAAAACAAGATGCTTGAGCTCGTGAAGAAGAATGCCTTGCTTGAAGAGGAGAATAAAAAATCGATTGGGCATTTGAGAGCAATCGAGCAACTTAAGGAAAGCCTCAGGCAGGAGCAGGCCAAAGCAGCCGAGATGGCTGCAAAAACGGCCAAACTGGAAGCGAAAGTGAACGATCTGGCTGCGCTGGAAGCGAACGATATTGCCCGGAAAAACGCCCAGATCGAAGAAGAAAAGAAAAAGTCGATCGAGTATTTGAGGATGATCGAGCAATTGAAGGAAAGCCTTAAACAGGAGCAGGCAAAAACTGCTGAAACGACCAAGAGAATGGCCGGGTTGGAAGCCAGGGTAAATGAGCTTTCCGCGCTGGAAGCCAAGGCAAGCGAAGTGGCCGGGCTGGAAGCTAAAGTGAAGGAATTGACCGATATGCTCGGCAAGATTTCAGGTATTGCCGCTGCGGGCAAGGCGGGCTAGCAATTCATCACACCCTCCGCTGCAACGCCAGCCCCAGATCGGCGGAACTAAGTATGCTGTCCCTCGATCTTGTTCGAGTAATACGAATCATCGCCCACAACAGCAAGGCCAGCGCCGCGCGGCGACGACGCGCCGTCAGCCTCCATCAGCGGCAACTGCTCGGCCTCCATCGGCAACACCAACTTGAAGTTCGGTTTAGTGCAAGAACAGCCAGTCAAGGCTATCGTCGCGTCGGTCCGGTTGTCGGCCATTCCTGCCGTTGAGGATGGCTCAGTCGAATGGCGGGTGTAATGCAGTTTGCCGACATTGACTAGGCGCGACAGAGTCGAACGACCGCTTTCCTCAGCGGCAATGGGCAGCACCCGACCGAAGGCAACCTTCGAGGTGGCGTAATTGAGCGACTGTTTTACTCCTGAATCTTATGAGCTGATGGTGTCAGAGAGCTGTAACCAAGAAGCAATTGGGTAATATACATCGCGTACCAACAATGTCACGCGCAAAATGATTTTTCAACCGGAATGCCGAGGTAAATTTTTGTTAAACATGTAAAGTCGTGTAAAGCCATGTTCAGGCGAGTTAATAGCCATGCGTTTACCCCCCCATTTATAGCTTTTGCTATTTATCATGCAGCCTATATTTAGCATCACTCATCTGTTTTTCAAAAACTGGATGAGCCGTTAACTTAACTTCAGGAGGTTTCCATGTCTACAAGCAGCGGGGTATCAAGCGTCAGCGCCCTATCCAATTTGCAGTCAACATCCGGCATGCGTTTCAGCAGGGGAAACGATTCCGATAGCGGGGCGAGCAGCGTCAAAAACCAAGGTTCTAATTTTCTGCAAGCCATCGAGAAAGCGTTTGCTGCGTTAGGGGTCAGCAGTACAGGCTCTTCCTCATCATCATCTTCTTCGTCTTCGACTTCCTTAACCAGCTCCACCGACGCCGCCCAAGGGGCGCAGGCGGCGCTGTCGTTCATGCAAGAACTGATGGCGGCGCTGCATCAGGCCGGTGGCAACAGTGGTTCCAATCCTCCGCCTCCTCCTCCCGATTTCGGGAGCAATAATTCCAGCGGTGGGGTGGATTCAAGCAGTGGCCCGGCACTCACCAAAGATCAACTGACCAGTATGTCCAAGCAAGTCGGTTCGTCAGACAACAAGTTATCCAATCTGGTTGCCAATTTCGACAAGGCGGATACAAATAGCGATGGCAAAATCGACGGCAAGGAAGCGATGGCGTTCGATCAGGCGAATTCAAGTAACTCAAGCAGTTCGAGCACCTCAGCGTATCAGGGTGGGCCGCATATCTCGGCTGATATTCAGAACCTGATTCAGCAGCTATCCTCATCGTCCAGCTCTGACTCAAGTTCGTCCAACTCTAACTTTGGTAATTCGACCCAGTCCGATTTGCAGAATAGCTTCCAGAGCTTGCTCAGTGCGCTGGGCGGGTCAAGCGACTCGAGCACGGCAACGCTGGAAAACTTTCTGAAGAATCTGGCCAGCAACCTTGAGGGGGCCGGCAACTCCGGAAATGTTGTGAACACGAAAGTGTAGTTCAAGAAGCGGCGGCTCCCGACACCGGCCTGGCCATTAAAGCCAGGCTGGTGTTTTCTATTGGGACTACCGCCTGCGGAATAAAGACCGGTCAACCGCAGTTACAGGCTCACGCAGCAAGCCAGACTGGCAAGGTGATGGTTATGCACAGCCCGCCACCCGCACGATTATTGGCGAGAATGCTGCCCTGATGCGCAGCAATGACGTGGCGCGAAATGGCCAGCCCCAAGCCATGACCATCTGAAGTTTTCGTTTGGTCGCTGCGGAAGAACGGCTCGAATATGGATAACATGTCTGCTTCCGGAACTCCAGAACCTTCATCTGAAACAGTGATACCAATCGTTTGATTGTCGTCTTTTTGCATCTTGATGGCGACTAAACCACCGGACGGAGAGTGCTTCACGGCGTTGCGCACGACATTCTCCACCGCGCGGTGAAGCAGTTCTGCATTGCCCCGGACGATGGCCTGGCAGCTTCCCTCGAACTCGATGCGACAACCGCTGGCTTCGGCCTCAAAGCGTGCGTCTTCTACCACATTTGATACCAGCTCGTTCAGATCGGCAGCTTCATCCAGCTTGCCCGCCATGCCCGCCTCCAGCCGAGAAAGCGTCAGCAACTCGCTGACAAGAGCATCCATGCGCACGGATTCCCGCTCGATACGCGTCATGGAATCTTCAGTCCGCTCGGGCTGCTGCCGTGCCAGACCGATAGCCGCCTGAAGCCGCGCTAGCGGCGAACGCAGTTCGTGCGAAACATCGTGCAACACTCTGCGCTGACCATCCATCAATTGCTGTAGCCGCTGCGCCATGCTGTCGAAATCGCGCCCAAGATCGGCAAGCTCGTCACGCCGTTTCCCCATGACAGGCACCAGCCGCACGTCCAGATGACCATTCGCAACCGCCTCAAATGCCGAGCGGAGTTTGCGTATCGGCGTGGAGAAATACCAGGCCAGCAAAGCTGCAAAAAAAAGACTAACTACTCCTCCCGCCAGCAACGGCATGAGCGGCGGCAACATGCCTCTGCCGAGTGGTGGCGACCCCCTGCGGCCATCTGGAGGCGGCGCAAACAACAGATAGATACGCCCATCAGCGGCGGCAACTTTTTCCGCCATGCCTCCGCTATCTTGTGATCCTGTAATTCGACTGGCCTGTTCAATCACCCCTGCTGGAACCGGGCGGTTCAGAATGTCATGGTAACTTTCATCCAAAGCAAAGATCGGAGGAACCGGCTCACGACTTTGCTCCAGCAACAAACCTTGCAATGCCTCGCGTCCGCCGTGACGCAATACAGAAGCTGCCGCTGCAACTGACGGTGCAAGCGGAGGTGCGCGAAATTGCTCCATCCCAGAAGAGCGCAGCCACATCGCAACACCGACACCGATGAAGGTAGTGATCTGCGCCAGCCAGAAGAAAATAAAAAATTTCCAAAACAGTCGTCCCACACCCTACTCCCTAATGAACTGGTAACCCTTGTTGAACACGGCCAGTATGCGGGAACGCCCATCCGGCAGCGGCTCCAGTTTGCGGCGTATGCTGCTGATGTGGACATCGATGCTGCGATCAAATCGAGCCAGTGGCCGCCCCAAAGCCTGCTCAGACAGTTCCGATTTGCTCACCACTTGTCCGGCGTTGCGCGCCAATGCCTCAAGCAGGTTGAACTCCGTGCTGGTCAGCTCAAGCGGCTTGCCTGCCCACTCGGCGCGCCGCTGTTCCGGCCAGATGGACAAGGCGCCGACAATGATCGGCGATGAGGATGAAGCCGATTCCGCAACGCCGCTGCGACGCAGGATAGCGCGGATACGGGCCGTCAGTTCGCGCGGGGTGCAGGGCTTGGGCACATAGTCGTCCGCCCCCAGTTCGAGGCCGACGATGCGGTCGGCATCATCTCCTCTAGCAGTCAACATCAACACCGGCATCGCTCCATGGGCGCGTATCTGGACGAGCACATCGATGCCGCTTTTGCCGGGCATCATCACGTCCAGCACGGCAATATCATGGTGACCATGCAGCGCCTCTGTGATGCCAGACTCGCCATCATGCACCGCCTTTACCTCGAAGCCTTCGCGCTCCAGATAAACCTGGAGCATCCCGGCAAGCTCGACATCATCGTCAACCAGCAAGACTTTTGTTTTCATCGTGTGCAAATTCATTAACTCGGTTCCGGCCATTTTAGTTAAGCGTACTCTCATCGCACAGTCACTAATATCAGCATTTACAAGTTTTTACACCTGACAGCCTGCAGCTTTTACCTGAATTTACGCATGGTTTACGGCACTTTACAGCACCGCCCCCGAGAATGGCAGCTACTCGATGGTGCCCAATAGTGGAGAAACCGGAGATCGAGTCAATCAACTTCTGGAGATCAATATGAAAAAAATCGCAAACAAATTCCGGCACGGCCTGATGATCGGAGCCATAGCTCTGGTGCTTCCCCTTGCGGCGAGCTCGGCACCGTGTGATTGGCAGGATGAACATGCCAGCTCAAAATCGCTCGAAGCAATCGCCATGCACAATGACATGATGCTACTCATGCAGCAAGGGGTGTCTCCTTCGCCTCCGGGCGCAATGATGGCACCGCCTCCTTTCCCGCCCGATGGCAAACTCATCCCGCCATTTCTTCGCAACCTCGATTTGACCGAGTCGCAACAGGACAAAATATTTGTGCTTTTGCACAACCAGGAACCAAGCATGCGCGAGCGGCATAAAGCCGTCCGCAAAGCGGCTGAAGAATTAAACCGGCTAGCTGCGTCGGATCATTACAAACCATCCGAGTTGCAAACTCTTGCCGACAAACTTGCCAAGAAACTCGCCGACACCTTCGTGCAGCATGCGACAACAGAGATAAAAATTCTGGCGTTGCTGACAGCCGAACAGCGCAAACAGGCGGATGAGATGCGCTCCAGATTCGGAGCGATTCATGGGCATGACAAAAATCATCTTCGATAAAAACACGATTATTTTCTTAACACGCTTTTACCTGCTTTTACACCAATGACGCTGCAATATTAATTCGTTATGACGATAACTAAATCATGCAAACCATTGCATAAAATTAGCTGTCACACGACTGGTCGTTAACTATGAAAGGAGCAAGCCATGAGCAGCATCAGCAGCGTCAATGGGAGCGGGAGCGGATTCTCGATGATGTCCGGCATGAAACGCCCGGATCCATCCGGGATGGTGGATAATCTGTTTTCAAAACTCGACACCACGAACAAGGGTTATCTGAGCAAGAGCGATCTGCAATCGGCATTAAGCCAGTTATCAGGTTCTGACAGTTCAAGCAGCACAGGCAGTTCCAGTAGCTCGAACAGCACAAATAGTTCGACAACTGTAGACGAGATGTTCAAAAAGCTGGACAGCAACAGCGATGACAAGATCACCAAGGACGAAA
This sequence comes from Gallionella sp., assembly GCA_049294375.1. GTDB lineage: Bacteria > Pseudomonadota > Gammaproteobacteria > Burkholderiales > Gallionellaceae > Gallionella. The sequence continues at coordinate 17,533 of JBAQCT010000081.1, forward strand.
TGTCCAGCGGCATGAAAAAACTTGCCAACGCACTCGACAGCCAGATGAACCAAATGCGTATGAATGGTACATCACAGGGAGGCAGCGGGGACTCGACGACAACATCTGGCATGAATCGACCAGCCCCATCCAAGATGGTGGACGACCTGTTTTCCAAGCTCGACACGACGAACAAGGGTTATCTGGAAAAGAGTGACCTGCAATCGGCACTAAGCCAGTCACATGGCTCTGGCAGTTCAAGCGGCACCAGCAGTTCGCCTAACGTGGACGAGATATTCAGGAAGCTGGACAACAACAGCGATGACAAGATCACCAAGGACGAAATGACCAGCGGCATGAGCAGCACGGCACAGGCGGGCAAAGGTGGAGGCACTCCTCCACCCGGTGGCATGCCTCCGCCCGGCGCTGGCGACGCGAACTCCGCGTCCGGAACAAGCAGCACGAGCTCCACGCAGTCAAGCAGTTCCACGAAAACATATGATCCAGCAGATGACAATCAGGATGGAAAAGTCAGTGAGCAGGAGAGAATTGCCTACGCGCAGGCAAAGCAGGATAAGGCATCGGCATCCAGTGCATCGTCAACTTCTACGAACAGCGATGCCAAGGTAATGAAACAGATCATGGACCTCATGCATGCATACAGCAGTTTTGACAGCAGTGCCAACAACTCCGGATTGTCGGTTACCGCCTAGTAATTTTCGTCGCACGTCCGGATGTTGAATGTGTGGCAATCATGCCACCCATTCAACTTTAGCACTCCACCTTAACGCCATTCCCACTTTGTCCCGCACGAAAACGGCATTTGATGCAATCTGATTGGCGAGCGTGTATGGAGAACATTTTGATTTCCAGTTCTTCGGAAAATTGCACATTGATTCTTGTGCATCATACCGAGCTGCTCAAGCAATGGCAGGAGCGCTTGCAGACCTTCCTTGGTGCGGGGAAGGATGTTGTTGGAGTGATCGGCGGGGACAAGAACAGGCCAACCGGCAAGATTGATATTGCTGCCAAGTGCTGGCACGTTGCTGCCCGTCAGATATTCTACTCGTTAATGGCAGCTACGGTCGAGAAGTGTACATTCATGGCGATTCTCCCAACGGTCGCCTTCGGGTTGAGAGTACGCAGTCGAATTTTTAAGAAAGCTGCCATTCGGAAAGATTCCGGTGCCGATGGCTGGTGACGATTCCATACCAGCCGTTGGTGCGTCTGGATGCCACAGGCAGCTAAGGCCGAGGAGCTGCCGCTCGCAGCAAACGAGATAACCATCTCTAATGGGCCGATTGCCACATGAGCTATGAGCGACCGTTTTCAGGCGGCGTAATTCCACATAATCTGAAGTGATTGAGCAAAACCAGATGTTGCAATCTGTCGGTATGCAGATTAATTCCGAATTACTGCACTTGGCCGACGCTTCGTTATATTGCACAACTCTCGATCTCGCGTAACTGCATCAGGTAATCCTCCACCCGCCCATGCAACATCTCCGGTGCGCTGACGATGTCGCACACCAGCGAGAACAGCGGATATGCGCGCCAATCGAACAGGTGATATTTCTCCACCATGCGCAAGGTATGCACCCCCTCGCCGGAGATGTCCGACCAGTCGCCCTGCACCAGATGGCGCCCGAGTTCATGGTGGTGCGAGCCCTCGCTGGTCGCCGTCGCCAGCAGATCGCCCAGACCGGCATAACTGTAAGGTGTGTGCGCCTGCCCGCCAAACGCTTGCACGATGCCGGATAATTCCGCGATCGCTGCGACTGTCAGATGTCCGCGCATGTTGTCGCCCAGCTTCAGTTCGTCCGCCACGCCGAACATGATCGCATATACATTCTTCAGGATCACCGACCAGCTCCTGCCGTGCATGTCCGAGGCCTGGCGGCAGATCAGCGTGCTGCCCCGGAACAGGCTGTGCATCATGTCGAAATCCGCCGCGTCGGATAACACCGCATCGGCAAAGCCATGCCGCCCCATCCTGATTTCCTCCGAGATCATCGGGCCATATACCACCCCGTAGTGATGCCGGGTGCCGAACACGCGTTCGAATATTTGCGCAGCCGTTCGCCCGGATTCATCCAACCCCTTCGCGATGGTCAGGCATACGCTACCTTTCGCAAGATAAGGCGCGATGCGCTCGGCAATCTCATGATGCGGATTCACCGGAAGACAGAACAGGATCACCTGCGCTTCGGCGACCTCCTCATCCAGCGTCGCATGGTTGCCCTTTACCACTGCGCCCATATTCCAGATGCGCACATCGTGCCGCGCGGCCAACAGATATTCCATGGCATGCCCCATCTCGCCATAGCCCAGAATCAATACGCGGAGTTTCATGTCTGCACCTCGTTATTGCGATAACGCAGGTTGGATTTTGGCACGATTGGGTTTTTAGAGGTTCCCTTTAGTCGGTTCGGGGTCGCAGTCAGCGGGTTAATTCACGTACGCGCTGTCTGGTTTGCGCATGATCGAATTTTTGATGTGGTTCCTGGCTATTTTCAATCTGATCCAGTTGTAGCGCGCGTTGGTAATATTGCGCGGCCAATTTATTCTGGCCGAGATGATCGAGGCTGACTGCCAGATTGAACGCAAACTCCGCGTTGCCGGGCTCCAGTGTATAGGCGTTGAAGTAAGTTTGCTGGGCTTCATCCCAGCGCGATTGTTCCGCGTAGCGGTTGCCCAGTGCGAAATGCAGGATGGCCGAATCTTTCTGCTCGTCGAGCAGGGTTTTCAAATGGCTTTCGTTATTGTCATCTGCGGTCAAGACGGACATCCCGGCATTTGCCATCGGATTGTTGGGATCGAGCGCCAGCACTCGGGAATAATATTGCGATGCCAGCGTATCTTCGCCGCGTTGTTGTGCGATGACGGCCAAACCCAGCAAGGCATCGGTATTGCGCGCATCCCTGTCGAGCATTTCCCGGTATAGCTGTTGTGCCACAACCGTATTGCCACTGCGATAAGCAAGGTAGGCATTGTCGGGCAACGGGTCGATGTATCCGGTTTTGTTGAGCTCGATGTGTATCGTGCTGTTTTCCTGGGGCGCGAGCGCAGGCAGCGCCTTGTTTCTAAGCGGTGGAGCGATTGCGGCCAATAGCGGCTTCGTGGCACTGCGGGTGGAATTGGCTACGGCAGTTTTTGCGGAAAAGACGTTTTGTATTTCGTGCTCTGCCTGTAAGGCGGAAGTAGCTGGCCGCAGAGGCGAAACACTTATGCCCGGATGCGGCAACCGAGTGTTGACCATGAGATCGCCATGCCAATAGTAACCCGCACTTGCGGTAAGCGTCGCAATCGTGCCACACAGGGTAAACAATATATTGCGGCTGATGCCCATACGCGAAGATGGTGGGCTGGACAATTTCGTGCCAGAGAAATCTTGCCCGGTACTGAGAATATTTTTGATCGGCCACCTATCCGGTACCGCCATCGCGGGGTTCGGTTGTTCCTCCAGGCTGAACTCAAGCACGGCATGTTCGCCTTGCGCCAGTTGCTTTTTGCGGGCATCAAGCAGCAGGCTCATATCTGGTTTGCCTGTTGTAGGTCTGGCTCTGCCCGACTGCTTCGACATGGAATCTCAGGACAGTCATGGTGGGCACAGCCCACCCTGCGGTCAGTGTTAAAACTTGCGGGTGCGGCAATACTTGCCGTTCCCAATGTGGCGCCCATCGAGTTATTTGCGCGACGCGACACTGGGTTCCTTGAAGAAATTCCGGTTTGGCAGCGTTTCACGATATGCGCTGAAATCCCCTTCCATGCTGGCATTTTTGATGACCATGGGGCGCAGGAAAATCACCAATTCTGTTTTTTCGGTATTGTCGTTGCGCTGTTTGAACAGCTCGCCGACAAAAGGAATATCGGATAACCCCGGCACAGCGTCGGTGAGATTGTTTGCCGAGTCTTGCATCAGCCCGCCCATCACGGCGATCTGGTTATTTTCAATTTTAAGCACCGATTCCATTTCGCGCGTCTGAGTTTGCGGGATGCGGCTGACGACCCCGGCGCGCGCCAGATCCGGGTTGGGGTCGTTGACGTAGCTGGTGACCCGCGAAATGGCGGGCTTCAGGTTGAACAGCACGCTGTCGTTTTCGCTGATCTGCGGCGTGACGCTCATGGTGAATCCGACCGGCAAAGTGGTTGGCGAGCTGGTGTAATTGGTTTGCGAACCGGTCTGATTGGTCACCGTGGTGGCCGCGATGGTGAAATAAACAAGGTTGTCCACCACCTTGATGATCGCCGTCTGGTTGTTGAGCACGCTGAGTTTCGGGCTGGACAACACCTTCACGCTGCCGAAGGATTCCAGCAGCGACACCTGCGATCCGATGGTCGCGGCGGTCGGGTTGGTGATGATGCCGAACACGCCATTGCCGACTCCGGTAGGCAGCCCCGCGCTGCGTTGCACCAGCTTGAATTGTTTGCCTCCCGCCTTGATCAGCGCCGACCAGTTGATGCCTTGCTGGTACTGGTCGCTAAGGCGCACTTCGACGATGGTCGCCTCTATCATCACCTGGCGACGTGCGTTGTTCATCACATGATCGATGAATTCCAGGATTTTTTCGTGTTGCCGCGCCGTGGCGCGCACGGTGATTAGCCCGGTTTCCGGGCTGGCAATCACCGAGGCGGCTTCGCGGAAAGTGCTGTGCCGCGTGACCGTGGTTCCGCCTTCTTCGACGCTGACCGGATTCGGGCTGTTCTCGATGCCGCCCCTGGCTACGCTCGTTGACTTCTTATTTCCTGTTGCCTGCTGAAGCCCGATGCCGGTGCTGCTGGCCACGCTGGCCTGTTGCACGGATGTTTCGCTGGAGCCTTCGGGCAGCACCTTGTCGGTCTCGCGCAGGATATCCTTGATGTTTTGGGTCAAGGTTTCCCAGAAGCGGTTTTTGGAGCTGTCCTTGATGGTGATCGACGAATTATTTGTCCCGCCGCCTGCTCCGGAAGAAGCCGTAGTGGAAGTTACCTGCGCGCTGGTGACGATAGAGCTTTCCGAGTCGCGCGCCATGTTCACATAATCGATCTTGTAACTGTGCAGGTAGGGCGTATCCGGCATGACGATCAGGTTGCCGTTATCCAGTTCGTAGCGCATATCGATCTGCTTGGAAATGCGTGTGAGGATTTGCGGCAGCGTCTGGTTGAGGGCGTTCAGCGTGACGTTGCCCTGAATGCCGGGGTGAATGTCGAGATTGATTTTTGCGTCGCGCGCCAGCGCGAACAGGATTTCCTGCGCCGACACATTGGTGACCACCACACTGTAAATTTCAACTTTCGGCGGCGGTGTTGGCGGCGGCAATACGATTCTTTGCTTGATGGGTTGCGGGATGATACCGGTGGAGGGAGGTTGATCGGGCTGTTGCTGAATATGCCTGTCGGAAGGTTGAATCGGCCTAGTTTCGCAGGCTGACAGGATTGCACCGATGAAGCAGAGATACAGTGTGTTGCGTAAACGCATACTTTATACCCCCACTTGATATGTGGAGATTAGCAGCTTTATTGGCCTTACTCAATACATGGTTTTCATAGTCTCCTGAAAATGGCGAAATATCGATTACCTGATAAGCCGGAACTCAATGTAGGTCGGGCTATGCCCGACATGTGGTGAGCGCAGCCCACCTTACAGTTACCAAATCCAGTGGTTACCCATGTTCACACCAATCCGCCGCTTACCCGCTCCATTCCCGCTAAATCGCACGCGGAAAACACCTCCGCGAACCCTGCCTGCTGCAACAGCTCGCGCACCCGCGCCGCCTGGTCGTAGCTATGTTCCAGCAGCAGCCAGCCGCTTGGATTGAGATGCATTCGCGCCTGCGCAACGATGCGGCGGATATCATCCAGGCCATCCGCGCCGGAAGCCAGCGCGCCGCGCGGCTCGAAGCGCAGGTCGCCCTGCGCGAGATGCGCATCGTCCTCGGCGATATACGGCGGGTTTGACACGATCAGATCGAAGCGCTCGCCAGCTAGCGCGGAGAACCAGTCGCTGCGCAGCAGGCGCACATTGCCGATGTTCAAACGCCGCGCATTTTCCCGTGCCACTTCCAGAGCCTCTGGCGATGCATCCACCGCCGTCACTTCGATGTCAGGCCGCGCATGGGCGATGGACAGCGCAATCGCACCGCTACCGGTACCCATGTCCAGCACGCGAAATGAACCCCCTCTCCCGCTTGCGGGATAACCAGCGACTTGGGCATCGTTTTCTGATGACCTAGTCGAATGGCTAGTTGTTCCATCAGAGGGTTGGGGAGAGGGTGTTTGAATCCTCTGCAACGCCAATTCAACCAGCAACTCGGTATCGGGTCGCGGGATCAGCGTCGCGGGCGTTACCCTGAAATTCAACCCGTAAAATTCGCGTTCACCCAAGATGTATGCGAGAGGTTCGCCGCGCAGGCGCCGCTCGAATAGCGCCGCGTAATGCGCCTGCTGTTCGGCGTCGAGGGTTTGTTCGGGATGGGTGAGCAGGTAAGCACGGTTCACCTGCAACACCGCCTGCAACAGGCATTGCACCTCGATGCGCGCGCTGCCGGAATCAAGCGATAGCGCGGATTTCAGCGCAGCTTTATCGTGAGTCAGGAGGGATTGGAGGGTGTGTGGCATGAGCAAGCTTTCAGACCCGCCATTTTATAGAAATGATGGGTTAGCTTTCACGCTTTAATCTAAGCACGATAGCTTGTTCATAGACCTCGGAGACTTTCTCCATCCATTGTGCAGTTAAAGTCATTCGTAGAGCGAGGAGATACAAAAACAGAAATGCAATTAGTATCCATTCAATTCCATCCAAGGCTACAAAGCCCTCTTTTTGCGCTTTGCTAAATGAAAGATAGCCCGTTATTGCAAGTGGTATTGCGCCGACCTTATCTATTGCCCCGACAAGAATGGATATGCGTTCACGAAGCTGCTTTGCCATCAATACATAGTTAGTTTTTGCGTAGCTAAGATGATGAAGTTCATAGTTTTGAGCCAACTCATTAATCAGATCCAAGTCATTATTAAACTCAATCAATAATGGATTTGATATCTCACGTTCAATATTGCGAAGCTTGGTTAACTCGGGTAACACAGCGGCAATTTGATATGCTACCGCCAGCAGTGATGAGAGAAGTAGCGCAATAAGAGCTGCTACCACCACAAATTGGTATTTCCAGAAATAAGTTATGAACGCAAGAATAAATCCTGTGCCTAATCCACCCACAGAAAGCCAAAAGAACCATTTTTGCGCAGTCGTTTCGTAGAGGCGAAAACGAGCATCCTTTGTTTTTCGTACAAGGACGATTTCAATAGCATTCTTTGGCGTAATAAGCATGATGTCCTATGGGATTAAAGGTTCCAGGCTCGAATTCGCCAATCACTCCCCGCCGCGTATCCTCAAGCGATCAGGCTCGACAATCCAAAGCCGCCCTTTGATCGGATGCAGCGCAAGCATGGGAACCGCTTTTGCCAGCAGGTCAAGCAATGCTTGTTTGCTTTGCCGTGGCAAGCGCAGCACTATATATCCGGGTGACAGTGCCGGAGGGTAGCGCCGGATGTCAGACAGATCGAGGTCGGCAGTAATCAGTATTCGATCTTCAGCCTTGCATACATTAACGATGCGTTCGTCGGATGCACCTCCCAACGATTGCTGGTAGACCGTCATGGCATCATGTCCATCGGCTACGAGCAGACCGACGGCTTCAATCGGCAAATTCTGGTCGATCTTGAACTTCATGCCGCCAGCGGCACCAGTTCCTCATGAGCCAACGCCGCCGCATAAGCCATGCAGGCATGTACATCGTCTGCGGTAAGCGGGGGGTAGCTGGCAATGATGGCCTCAACCGTCATGCCGTCTGCAAGATTATCGAGCACGCTACTGACTGTTACGCGAGTCCCCGTAATGCAAGCGCGACCCTTGCAGATGGCGGGATCGACGTAAATGTGTTGTTGCCAATTCATCTGATTGACTCCTTAAAACAGAAATTAACTGGATCAAAAACGAGAGTACAAAGAGAGCCAGGCGCTTGCGCTCTAAAAGTTATAAGCGGCTCGCATATCCTCACAACAGGTTTGCACCGTACCTGCTGGCAGGCTATTGGTCAATATACCAAACAGTCTAGATGCTGTCTTCCGCCATCGCGGCGAGCTGTTCGGCTTGATGTTCGGCCATCAGCGCGCCGGTGAGTTCGGCGATGTCGCCGTCCATGATCGCATCCATCTTGTATAGCGTCAGATTGATACGGTGATCGGTGACGCGGCCCTGCGGGAAATTGTAGGTGCGGATGCGCTCGGAGCGGTCGCCGCTGCCGACCAGGCTCTTGCGCTCTGCGGCGGTCTTGGCGTTCTGTTCGCGCACTTGTGCATCCTTGATACGCGCCGCCAGCACGCGCATCGCCTGCGCCTTGTTCTGGTGCTGCGAGCGGCCATCTTGGCACTCGACCACGACGCCGGTCGGCAGATGGGTGATGCGTACCGCCGAATCGGTCTTGTTGATGTGCTGCCCGCCCGCGCCGGAGGCACGAAAAGTGTCGATGCGCAGGTCGGCGGAATTCAGCACCACGTCGTTGACTTCGTCCACTTCCGGCATCACCGCGACGGTGCAGGCCGAGGTATGCACGCGGCCTTGCGTTTCGGTGGTGGGTACGCGCTGCACACGATGCGCGCCGGACTCGAATTTCAGCACCGAGTAGGCTCCCTGACCGGCGATGCGCGCGATGATTTCCTTGTAGCCGCCCATTTCGCCGGGGCTTTCCGAAATCACCTCGACTTGCCAGCGCTTGCGCTCGGCAAAGCGCGAATACATGCGGAACAAATCACCTGCGAATAATGCCGCCTCGTCGCCGCCAGTGCCGGCGCGCACTTCGAGAAACACGTTGCGGTCATCGTTGGGGTCTTTGGGTAGCAACTGCTTCTGTAATTCGCTATCGAGTTGCGTCAGTCGCTCCTGACCTTGCCTGATCTCGGCCTCGGCGAATTCGCGCATGTCAGGATCACCGGACATTTCCTGCGCGGTCGCGATGTCGGCCTCGCAGGTCTTGTAGGCGTGGTACAGCGACACCACCGGTTCCAGCTCTGCGCGCTCGCGGCTGAGCTTGCGGAACCCGTCCATGTCCTTGGTAGCTTCTTCGGTGCTCAGTAGTTGATCGACTTCGAGCAGGCGCTCGCTCAGTTGAGCGAGCTTGGCGGCGATATTTTCTTTCATTCCAACCCTATTTTGAAGGTCAAACAAGGCGGCGACGAATGAACGACGCAGACAGTACGAACAGTACGGCAAGGAGTGAGTGAGGAAGCCAACGCAGTTTCACCGATGAAATAGGGTTGGAATCATTCATCGGGGTGCAAGTGATACAGGCGATGAATCACATCGAGGAACGCCTCGCGGTCATCGCCGTGCACCTGGTTCAGCGCGTGGGTCGGCGCATGCAAAAATTTGTTGGTCAGGCCGCTGCTCATCGCCTCCAGAACCTGCTCCGGGCTCTCGCCCCTGGCCAGCATGCGCAAGGCCTTCTCCATTTCGTGGCGGCGGTTACGCTCGGCATGGTCGCGCAATGCGCGAATGGTCGGCACCATCTCGCGCGATTCCATCCAGTGCACAAAATCCGCCACGCTGGAATCGATGATGACTTCCGCTTCCTTGACCGCGCTCTGCCGCGCGCCGAGGCCCTCTTTCACCACTTCGGCGATGTCGTCCACGGTGTACAGGAATACGTCGCTCAATTCGGCGACCTCGGCTTCCACGTCACGCGGTACGGCCAGATCGACGATGAACAGCGGGCGGTGCTTGCGCGCCTTGAGCGCGCGCTCCACCATGCCCTTGCCGAGGATCGGCAGCGGGCTGGCGGTGGAGGTGACGATGATGTCGTGGTGCGCGAGCTGCTCCGGCAATTCGTTCAGTGTGATGGCGTGGCCGTTGATGCGCCGCGCCAGCACATGGGCGCGTTCCAGCGTGCGGTTGGCGACGGTGATGTGCTTGGGGGAGCGCGCCGCGAAATGCACCGCGTTGAGCTCGATCATCTCGCCCGCGCCGATGAACAGCACGTTTTGCTCGGAAATGCTCGGGAAAATCCGTTCCGCCAGCCGTACTGCCGCTGCCGCCATCGAGACCAGATTCGCGCCGATCTCGGTTTGCGTGCGCACATCCTTTGCGACCGAGAAGGTGCGCTGAAATAATTTGTGCAACAGGAAACCCAGCGTGCCCGCCTCGTCGGCCTGGCGCACCGCCTGTTTCATCTGACCGAGTATCTGCGGTTCGCCCAGCACCATCGAATCCAGACCGCTGGCCACGCGGAATGAATGTTTCACCGCCTGCTCGCGTTGCAGCGTGTAGAGATAGGGGTCGATGTCCTTGCGGGCCAGCTGATGGTATTGCGCCAGCCAGTCGATGGCGTGGTCGGGTTGCACGGCGTTGCAATACAGCTCCATGCGGTTGCAGGTGGACAGGATCGCCGCCTCCTTCGCTGCGCCGTTTTCCACCAGGTCGCGCAGCGCGCCCTCCATCCCGTCGGCATTGAATGCGACCTGCTCGCGCACGGCAAGCGGCGCGGTTTGATGGTTAATGCCAAAGGCGAACAACTGCATCTTGGTATTGGACGGATGACAGGAAAAAAGGATGTAAATTATAGTCGCAACGGCGCTGCAATACCATCTGCAACTGCTGTCGATCAATCCGTCGGGTTGCGGCAGTTTTGGAAAGCATAAAAAATCGCGTATATTGGCAGGTCGTTTTTACTACTGAGAACCCCGAGAAATCGCTGCACTATTTACCATTCGTGCCGAACCTTTTGATAACCCCGGAAGAGCCTTGCCGACGCATGTTTATTCGCCTTTCGATATAACCGGTGACTTGGCTGTTGTTCTTTGACGGCCTGGTTGGCTGGTAGTTACATCAGACTCAGTGAATGGAACCGAAGTTTCGCATTGTTCGGCAGCCCTTGGAGGTTCTCCACTATATAAAGCATGGAACAGATACGGATTCGCGGCGCACGCACGCATAACCTGAAGAACATCAACCTCGATCTGCCGCGCCACAAGCTGGTGGTTATCACCGGGTTGTCCGGCTCGGGCAAGTCCTCGCTGGCCTTTGACACCCTGTATGCCGAAGGGCAGCGGCGCTATGTGGAATCGCTGTCGGCCTATGCGCGGCAGTTCTTGCAGTTGATGGAAAAGCCGGACGTGGACCTGATCGAGGGGCTTTCCCCGGCCATCGCCATCGAGCAGAAGGCCACGTCGCATAACCCGCGCTCCACGGTCGGTACGGTCACCGAAATTCACGATTACCTGCGCCTGCTGTTCGCGCGCGCGGGCGATCCGTATTGCCCGCAGCATGATCTGGTGTTGCAGGCGCAATCGGTAGGCCAGATGGTGGATCATGTGCTGGCTCTGCCGGAAGGCACGAAGATCATGATCCTCTCTCCCTTGGTCGTGGAGCGCAAGGGCGAGCAACTCGATCTGTTCGATGAGCTGCGCGCGCAGGGTTTCACGCGGCTGCGCATCAATGGCAAGGTGTACGAGATCGACGCGCTACCGAAGCTGGAGAAAAACAAAAAGCACACCGTCGAGATCGTGGTGGATCGGCTGAAAGCCAATGTGGAAGCCAAGCAGCGCCTGGCCGAATCGTTCGAGACCGCGTTGCGCCACGCCGAAGGGCGCGCTATTGCCGTAGAGATGGATACGGAAAAAG
>JBAQCT010000082.1:0-6301 GCA_049294375.1 Gallionella sp.
TTCCGTTTTATCTCGAACCCGCCCGTTGCCAGTGTCGCCTGTTTCATGTCGTTACCTCTCCCTGATGATGTTCATGCCTATAACGCATGAACCTATCATTTGGGTGACTTGTTCAGTGTTTCCTTAAGTGAATGTTTCTTACGACTGCGAAACCCACCCTCATCCCAGCCTTACCCCTGATGGGGAAGGGGCGGACGCATCCCCGCAGCAAGACTGCGGGGTTGGGTAGGGTGGATAAAACGCCGAAGGCGTGTATCCACCGTTTGTTTCGGTGGATTCGCGCTACGCGCTTAATCCACCCTACGAAAATCGTTACGCCGCGAGCGGCGGGGGAATTTAACCCGGAGAGATTAACCGGGATTTTGTTGACTGCGCCCCCATTCCAGCCTGTTGTTAAAAATTTGCGCAACCATCTATTTTTATGGATAATGCGCGCCCTTATGCAACTCCAGAGTGCGTACACCCGCCGCATTCAATTACCCGCAAGGAAAGAAAATGAAAGCAGATATTCACCCGAATTACCAGGAAATCACCGTGACTTGCAGTTGCGGCAACAGTTTCAAGACCCAATCGACGATGGGCAAACCCACATTGAACGTCGAAGTTTGCTCCGAATGCCACCCGTTCTATACCGGCACGCAGAAGATTGTCGATACTGCCGGCCGCATCGATAAATTCCGCCAGAAATACGGCAGCAAGGCAGCAGCGTAATCGCCCTCCCGGCAGCCTCTTAAAATGGCTGTCGGTTCCATAGGGAACTTATCGCTACAGTTTTATCAAAAGGCAGCATTTGCTGCCTTTATTCATTTGCGGCGACAATCACGCCTGATACCCAACGTTGGACAGCGATTTTAAACATCGAACAGGAACTGACATGCGCATTTTAATTATCAGCCTTGCTCTTTCACTGCTGGTCGGCTGCGCCCAGAATCCGGTCTCCGGGCAAAGCGATTTCGTGATGATGTCCGAAGAGCAGGAAATCGCCATCGGCCGCCAATACAACGAACAGGCCATCAAAAAACAATATCAGGTTTACGGATCGAAGCCATTGCAGGATTACGTCGATCGCATCGGCCAGAAGCTCGCAAAAAATAGCCACCGCCCCAACCTGCAATATCGCTTCTCCGTGCTGGATACGCCCGAAGTCAACGCCTTTGCATTGCCGGGCGGCTATGTCTACATCACGCGCGGCATCATGGCCTACCTCAACAGCGAGGCGGAACTGGCCGCCGTGCTGGGGCATGAGATCGGCCACGTCACGGCGCGCCACCCCGTGCGCCAGCAAAGCGCCGCGCAGGCCACCAATCTCGGACTGGCTGTCGCCTCGATCTTTGTGCCGCAAATCGGATCGAACCTCGGGCAGAATCTGGTCAATATCATGGGCGGCGCGCTGCTGTCCGGCTATGGGCGCGAGCATGAACTCGAGGCGGACCGCTTGGGCGCGCAATACCTGGCGCGCAGCGATTACGATCCGCAAGCCATCATCCGCGTCCTCCGCGTGTTAAAGAACCAGGAACTGAAGGATGCCGAACTGGCCAAGCAGGAAGGGCGCGAGCCGCGCCGCTACTCCGGCCTGTTCGCCACTCACCCGGACAACGACACGCGCCTGAAAGAAGTGGTCGGCGAAGCAGACAAACTGGCTACTACCAAACCTTTCGAAGGCCGCGCCGAATTTCTCGCCGCCACCGAAGGATTGGTATTCGGCGACAACAGCGACCAGGGCGTAGTGCGCAATAACCACTTCCGCCACGGAGAACTGGGGATCGCGCTGAAATTCCCGGAAACATGGCGTGTGCACAACCTGCCGAATGCCCTGATTGCGGTCAGCCCGCAAGGCGCAGCCCGGCTGCAAATGAAAATGGATCATAAACCCAGCGGCTCGCCGGCCGAATACGCGCGCCGCCTGGCAGGCTATGGAGCGGAAATCCGGTCGCTCGAGATAAACGGTTTGTCTGCCGCACTGTTTGATTTGCCGAACAGCGTCGGGGGCGTGGTTTATGCAAACAAGCAGGCGTTCATACTGCAAGGCCAAGGCAAAACCCGTCAGGATCTGGCCGCATATCGCAACGAGATCATCGACACGGTATATAGTTTTCATGCGCTCACCGCAGAGGAGCGCAAGCGGGTCAAACCGCTCGGCGTCCGCACCATCACCGCGATTCAGGGTGACACCTACGCCGGGCTCGCGAGAAACTCGCCTCTCGGCAAATCGGCGGAAGGTTATTTACGCCTGATCAACGCGCAATACCCCGACGGCGAACCGCGTGCGGGGCAGCGCATCAAAATCGTCGAATAAGCCTGAATGCAACGTCATACCCGCGAAGGCGGGTATCCAGTGGCGCGCAAAGCGTCCCTGCGTTATTTTGCCTGTTCGCTGGGATGGGTCTGTTCTGAACAACGCTGCTCCCGTTGCCGCCGGATGAATGCGACGAAGCGGGTGGCCCAGTAGCAACTGCCGATGGTGCGCAGGTGCGTGTAAGAAGCCAGCAAGTTGTGCAACATAAATCCGTCACGCGCTCCGTCAATACCATATCCGCGCGCAACGTGATAGGCGAAGCTGGAGTCGGGCGGAAGATTTTCAAGGCTCGAATAATGAAACTCGTGCGCCTTGATCTGCTTGGCTGGCGTACTGGGGCGCGGCCACGGATGTGCCTCATCTTCCTCGAGATGCACGTAGCCGCGACCAACAGGTTTATCGTGCATCTTCACATCGCCGGGAATCGCGCCGACCATCTGATAAGTGCGCCCCTGATATTCGATGCCGCGCGACAGGTACATCAGCCCGCCACATTCGGCATAAGCGGGCATGCCGTTCTCGATGGCCTGTTTGATTTCTCCACGCAGCGTGCTGTTGGCCTCCAGTTCGGCGGCGCAAGTCTCGGGAAAACCGCCACCGATGTATAGCGCATCCACTTCCGGCAGGCGCGCATCGCGCAACGCATCAAACGGCACCAGTTCCGCCCCCGCCGCTTCCAGCGCATCGAGATCGTCGGCGTAATAAAAGCCGAAGGCGCGGTCGCGCGCAATGCCGATGCGCACTTTTTCGCCGATGGGCAGCGGACTGATTTCAGCTTTGTGGGGCACATCCAGCGGCGCCTTTTGCGACAGCGCGAGCAACTTGTCGAGATCAACCTGCTCCGCGATGGCTTCGCCGATCTGTTTTATCTTGGCTGCTGCGACATGGGACTCATTGCTGGGCATCAGGCCGAGGTGGCGTTCGATGATACTGAGCCGCTCGTCATGTTGGATTGCGCCGATCACAGGCACATCGGTGTAATGTTCGATGACCTCGCGCAGCTTGGCTTCATGGCGCCTGCCGCCGAGGTTATTGAGGATCACCCCGGCGATATTGATGTCGCGGTCGAACGCCTGATAGCCGAGGATCAGCGGCGCGATGCCGCGCGTCATGCCGCGCGCATCGATCACCAAAAATACCGGCAGGTCGAGCAGCTTCGCCAGCGCGGCATTGCTGTTGCTGCCATCCAGCGCCAGCCCGTCATATAACCCCTTGTTGCCTTCGACCAGATTAACCTCCGCGCTGTGGCGCGCGAAGGTGGCGACAATGTCGTCACGCTCCATCAGGTACAGATCGAGATTGCGGCAGGCGCGCCCGGCTGCACCATTGCCAGACGCCAGGCTGAGCCACATCGGATCGATGTAATCGGGGCCTTTCTTGAAAGGCTGAACCGAGTGCCCGCGTTTCTTTAACGCGGCGCACAAACCGATACTGACCATCGTCTTCCCGGAGGATTTGTGTGCGGCTGAAATCAGCATACGGTTCATGGCAACCTCCCGGCGAAGTTAATCGGCAATATGCGGTTTGTCTTGCGGCATGAAATTCAGCACGCGCACGCCGACGAGGGTAATGATGAAGGCGATAGCCAGGCCGCCAAAGCCCAGCAGGAACTCATATATCGACGGATGGTATGCCGCAATCTGTCCATCGCCGAAGCTGCTGCTGGCCTGATAGCCCGGGAAGATATTGAGCGGATAGGCCTGTCCGCCAATGATGAACACGTACAGGAACGCGAAGCCGCCGAGAATGACCAGCAGCGAAGCAGCAATCACGCATTTGTTCTTGCCAAGATTCGGCGCATGAATAAGCAGCAGCGGCAGGATATTGCCGATCACGACGTAACCCCACCAGAACAGTTGCGGGTAGATGCCGCCGTCAAGCAAGATGAAGCGCTCGAAGCCTGTTTGATGCGCGAAATACAGGTTGGTCAGATGGTAAGCCGCGACCAGATAAAGCGTACCGATAATGAAAACACCCAGCAGGTTTTTCATGCGCCGCGTAATTTCCGGGTCGGGCTCTTTATCGTTCCATGCATAAATGGCGGCTTGCGCAACGAGAAATGCAGCCATTCCCCACGCGAAAGAAATGACGATGAACAAGGGCGGCAGCAAGGCGGAAGCATAAGCCTGCCTTGCCACGAGAAAAGCAAAGATCAATCCGGTGCCGGTGGTGAGGATGAAGCGCCAGACGAATACCGCGAAGCCCGCCGGTTTCGACCACGGATTCATGCGCCGCTCCATCATCATCCACAGATAAACGGCCACCAGCGCAAACATGCCGGAATACAGCAGCACATTCCAGGCGAACACCGAGGTGATGTTGTAATTGGTCGCAGCGACGATGATGCGATCCGGCCTGCCCAGATCCAGCATCAGCACGGTCAGGCCGCCCGCCAGCATCGCGATGGACAGCAGGCCGGCCAGCGGGGCTCTGGCCTTGTAGTCGGCTTTGCCGAACACCGAACCGATGGAAGCGACGTTGAGCACGCCGGAGGCCGCGACGATCAGGAAGATCGCGAACACATGCGGCATGCCCCACACGATCTGATTGTTCATGCCGGTGATGATATGGCCGTGATGCTCCATCAGATAGACGGCATACAGCCCGGCCAAAACGACCAGGCCGCCCGCTGCAAGCAATGCGTAGTACAGGCGGTTTTTAAAGTGCAATGGTGAATGAGCAGGCATGGTCAAATCCCCTGATAGCGGATGCCGGGATTCAGGCGCAGGTCGGCACGCACTTGCACGGAGGCCACGCTGCGCACCTTTTTGGCAATCTCGCTTTCCGGATCGTTTAGGTCGCCGAACAGGATGGCCTTATTCGGACAGGCCTCGGCGCAGGCAGGCTGCTGCCCCTGATCGACGCGATGCACGCAAAAGGTACAGGCTTCCACCGTCCCCTTGCCGCGCGGCACATCCGGGTTCTGGTCGTGCAACGGTTCATGCACGAAGGAGCGCGCCTTGTACGGGCAAGCCATCATGCAGTAACGGCAACCGATGCAGCGGTGCTTGTCGACCAGCACGATGCCGTCGGCGCGCCTGAAAGAGGCCGTAGTCGGGCACACATCCACGCAGGGCGGATGCTCGCAATGCTGACACATCATCGGCAGTGACAGCTCGCGCCCACTGCCGGTGTCCTTGAGTTCGACCTTGCGTATCCACTGGGAATCGGTGGGCAGCGCGCCCCCGGACAAGCCGTTTTCGCGATTGCAGGCGGTCACGCATTCATTGCATCCTGTTTTGCATTGCGCGGTGTCGATCAGCATGCCCCAGCGCACTTTCGCGCTGGCAGGCTGGCCGTGCGCCGTATCGAGCAGCAACATTCCGGGCGCGATGGCGACTGCTGCGGCACCGAGCGAAGTCTTCAAGAAGCTTCTGCGCCGGGTGTCGATGCCGTTAATCCCGGATAGTTCATTAGAAGAAACTGTGTCATACCGGCGTAGGCCGGTATCCAGTTGATTAACAAATTCCCGCGTCAGTGGGACAACATCATTGTTTTGCCCGCTTCGCGGAGTATTTTTTATTGCTGGATTCCGGCCTTCGCCGGAATGACGACCTAATGGGTTATTTGGGTTAATTTTGCATTCCCTGATCATTTTGCATTCCTCCGCAACCAGGCGCTCTTGCGCATGCCGGAATGGCATTCGAAGCAATCGGTTTTCACCGCTTCATAACGATGGCAAGCCACGCAAAAGCTGTCGTCGCGCGCGATCACGCTATCATCCCGGGTGCTCGCGTGGCATTCGATGCAGTTTTTCAGGCTGAGTCTCTCGTCGCGAATACCCTTGCGCACTGTCTCATCGCGCTGATGCTTGAGCAGGTGCATATGGTTCTTGCGCATCCACTGCGAGTCTTCCACGCACTGCCCGCCCTTGCCGATGTCCGGCTTGGGCGCGATAGAACCGCCCGCCCAAGCAGGCGTTACGGTAAGCAGAAAAACAAGTAGAGCCGCTTTCATGTCGGCCTTCCCTCAATTTCAAAATCAATAACCGATGTAGGAGCGGGC
>JBAQCT010000083.1:0-3541 GCA_049294375.1 Gallionella sp.
TTGCCGCTGCACGCGATGATGCGCCGCACTTTTTTGTTATCCAGCGCATCGGCTTCGGCGATCACCGGCTGGAATTTCCCCCCGGTGAATTCGGCGAGCGGCGAAGCCGCATCCTTGCTGCGCAGCAAGCTCTTGGGGGTGAACACGATCAGCGGCTTGCGCATCGGGCGCAACATCTGGCGGCGCAGCAGGTGGAACATCTGCGCGGGCGAAGAAGGGACGCATACCTGAATGTTGTAATCGGCGCACAGTTGCAGATAGCGTTCGATGCGCCCCGAGGAATGCTCCGCGCCCTGCCCCTCGTAGCCGTGCGGCAACAGCATCGCCAGCCCGCATAACCGCCCCCACTTCACTTCGCCGGATGCGATGACCTGGTCGATCACCACTTGCGCGCCGTTGGCAAAATCGCCGAACTGCGCCTCCCACAACACCAGCGACCCCGGGTCGGCGGTGGCGTAGCCGTACTCGAAACCCAGCACCGCTTCTTCGGAGAGCAGCGAATCGATCACGATGAAACTCGCCTGATCCGGCGCGAGATTTTGCAGCGGCGTGTAAGCGCCTTCGTGCCGCTCCTTGCGGTTCTGGTCGTGCCAGGTGGCGTGACGGTGAAAGAACGTGCCGCGTTGGCTGTCCTGCCCGGTAAGCCGCACCGGATGCCCTTCGGTAAGCAGCGTGGCATAGGCGAGGTTTTCCGCCATGCCCCAATCCAGCGGCAAATCTCCGCGCGCCATCGCAAGGCGATCCTCGACGATTTTCTGCACGCGCGAATGCAGCGTGAAGTTCTGCGGCACAGTGGTCAGCGGAACGGCCAGTTGCCGCAAACGCTCCAGCGGCACGGCCGTATCCACCGAAATATCCCATGCGATGTCGTGCTGATATTTTTTCCAGTCTGAGGCTATTTTGCTGTCGCGATCCTCCAGCGTAGGCCGGGTGGATCTTTCCCCCTCATCCATCGCCTTGCGATAGGCCGCAACCATACCGTCCGCCTCGCCGGCCTGAATCGCGCCCTGCTCTGCCAGCCGTTGCGCATACACGGCGCGCGTGCCGGGATGCTGGCGGATAAAGCGATACATGAACGGCTGCGTGACCAGCGGTTCGTCCTGCTCGTTGTGCCCCAGCTTGCGGAAACATATCAGGTCGATCACCACATCCTTGTTGAAGCGCATGCGGAAATCCAGCGCAATTTCGGTGACCAGCAATACCGCGTCCGGGTCATCCCCGTTCACATGAAATATCGGCGCATCGATCATTTTCGCCACGTCGCTGCAATGCAGGCTGGAGCGCGTATCGCGCGAATCCGAGGCGGTGAAGCCGATCTGGTTGTTGATGATGACATGCACCGTGCCGCCGGTGCGGTAGCCGCGCGTCTGCGACATGCCCAGCGTTTCCATCACCACGCCCTGCCCGGCGAATGCCGCATCGCCGTGCAGCAGGATCGGCATGACTTTCGAGCCGGAAAAATCCTTGCGGTGGCGCTGGCGCGCGCGCACCGAACCTTCCACCACCGGATTGACGATTTCCAGATGCGAAGGGTTGAATGCCAGCGCGACATGCAGTTCGCCGCCCGGCGTATCTATGTCGGCGGAAAAACCCTGATGGTATTTCACGTCGCCGGAAGTCAGATGTTCGGCGTGAATGCCTTCGAATTCGGCAAACAGCATCTTCGGTTTCTTGCCGAGAATATTCACCAGCACATTCAGCCGCCCGCGATGCGCCATGCCGATCACGGCTTCCTGCACGCCCTGTTCTCCGGCGCGCTGCAGCAAGTGGTCGAGCAGCGGAATCAGCGTCTCGCCGCCTTCCAGCGAGAAACGTTTCTGGCCGACATATTTGGTGTGCAGGTAGCGCTCCAGCGTTTCGGCGGCAGTCAGCCGCTCCAGGATACGGCGACGCATCGCGGCGCTATATCCGGTCAATCCGCTGGCCTCTTCCAGCCTGCCCTGTATCCAGCGTTTCTGCGCCATGTCGCCGATGTACATATATTCCGCGCCGATGCTGCCACAATATGTTTTGCGCAACAGCTGCAGGATTTCGCGCAGTGTCATGCGCGGCATATCCGTCATGGACGTATCAAACAAGCTTTCCATGTCGGCTTCGCCCAGGCCGTAATGCGCCGGATCGAGCTCGGCGATTACCGGTTTGGAATAGCGGTCAAGCGGATCGAGATGGGCGGCACGCATACCAAGGATACGATACGCATTGATGAGTTGCGACACATGTGCCTGCTTGCATTCCAGGTCGGCATCATTGGTTGCAGCGGCGGCATCCGCTTTCGGCAACGCCGCGAAGGCGCGCCGGATTGGGCTGTGCACCACCTCGTGAGGCGCGCCGGGCGTGGCTTGTAGCGCATCGAAATAGCCGCGCCACGCCTCTGGAACCGAGTCCGGATCGGCGAGATAATCCTCGTACAAGCCCTCGACAAACACGTCGTTCATCCCGAACAACAGGGAAGTGTCGCGCATGGCCTGCATGTAGTTTTTTTCTGGTACGGACATAACCAGCTCCCAAAAAACACGCCCATCCGCAGATTACACAGATTTCGCAGATTTCAAACTATCGATTCATTGTTCCCACTAAGCCAGTGACTAAATCTGCGTTAATCCGCGAAATCTGATGTAACTACTAGCCATTCGACTAGGCTGCCAAAAGACGCCAGCCAAGTCGCTGGTTATGCGGGTAAAAAGTTTTTCCGTTCTATCACCGCTTGCCCATCGGTACAAAATCGCGCTTGGTCGCGCCGCGATACAACTGGCGCGGACGCCCGATCTTGTGGTCGGTATCCGCGATCATTTCGTTCCATTGCGAAATCCAGCCGACGGTGCGCGCCACGGCAAAGATCACCGTGAACATATTGACCGGGATACCCAGTGCGCGCAGCACGATGCCGGAATAGAAATCCACATTCGGATACAGTTTGTGCTCGATGAAATATGGGTCGCTCAGGGCGACGCGCTCCAGTTCCAGCGCCAGCTCGAACAGCTTGTGGTTGCCCAACTTAAGTTCCTCGACCACTTCGTAGCAGGTCTTGCGCATCACCGCAGCGCGCGGATCCATGTTCTTGTAAACACGGTGACCGAATCCCATCAGGCGGTATTTTTTGTCCTTCACACCCTGCACATATTCTTTTACACGCGACACATCGCCGATCTCTTCCAGCATCTTCAGCGCGGCCTCGTTCGCACCGCCGTGTGCCGGCCCCCACAGCGCGGTGATACCGGAAGAGATGCAGGCGAACGGGTTTGCCCCGCTCGAGCCGGCTAGGCGCACCGTCGAGGTGGAGGCGTTCTGCTCATGATCGGCGTGCAAAATCAGGATGCGATCCAGCGCGCGCACCAGTATCGGGTTGGGCTCGTAATCTTCAGCCGGGGTGGCGAACATCATGTACATCAGGTTCTCCGCATAGCCGTATTTGTTCTTCGGGTACATGAACGGGGCGCCGGTGTAATATTTATGCGCCATCGCCGCGATGGTCGGCACTTTCGCCAGCATGCGCATCGCCGAAATCTCGCGGTGCTGCGGGTCGTTGATATCCAGCGAATCG
>JBAQCT010000084.1:0-2843 GCA_049294375.1 Gallionella sp.
TGCGCGCGAAGATCGACATGGCTTCGCCCAACATCAACCTGCGCGACCCCGCCATCTACCGCATCCGCCGCGCGCACCACATCCGCACCGGCGACCAGTGGTGCATCTACCCGATGTACGATTACACGCATTGCATCTCCGACGCGCTGGAAGGCATTACCCATTCCATCTGCACGCTGGAGTTCGAGGACCACCGCCCGCTGTACGACTGGGTGCTGGACAACATCACCATTCCCTGTCACCCGCGCCAGTACGAGTTCTCGCGGCTGGAGCTGCACTACACCATCACCAGCAAACGCAAGCTGTTGCAACTGGTGAACGAAAAACACGTGAGCGGCTGGGACGACCCGCGCATGCCGACGATTTCCGGAATGCGCCGACGCGGCTACACGCCGGAAGGCATCCGCGAATTCGCCAAACGCATCGGCGTATCCAAGAGCGAGAACATTGTGGACATGGCGATCATGGAAGGTGCGATCCGCGAAGACCTCGAATTGCGCGCGCCGCGCGTGATGGCCGTCATCAATCCGCTGAAAGTCACGATCACCAATGCCGACGGCGCGCAGGCGCGCGAAGCGGACTTTCATCCGAACATGCCTGAGCTCGGCAAGCGCGTCGTGCCATTCGGCAAAGACTTATTCATCGAGGCAGATGACTTTGCCGAAGTGCCACCTGCGGGCTGGAAGCGCCTCACGCTCGGCGGTGAAGTGCGCCTGCGCCACAGCTACGTGATGCGTTGCGATGAGGCGGTAAAGGATGCGGCGGGCAAGGTTATCGAACTGCGTTGCAGCATCGACCACAACACGCTCGGCAAGAACCCGGAAGGCCGCAAGGTCAAGGGTGTGATCCATTTCCTGTCGCGCGCACATGCGCTGTCCGTCGAGATTCGGCTGTATGACCGCCTGTTCACTGTGCCAGAGCCTGACAGCGATAGAGATGTGGATTTCTGCACACATCTCAATCCTGCATCGCTGGCCGTGGTGCAGGGCTGGGTGGAGAGCTGCGTGAAAGATGCGCCACCCGAGGCGCGCTACCAATTCGAGCGTTTGGGTTATTTCTGCACCGACCGCCGCGACCACCAGCCCGGCAAGAAGCTGGTGTTCAACCGCACGGTTACACTCAAGGATTCGTGGACAAAAGAACAAGGTTAAAAACTTAGCCCGCAGATTACACAGATTCACGCAGATTTAATCTGTTTAATCTGCGCAATCTGCGGACAAAAAGGGTTTCAAAATGCTGAAAATCTACAACACCCTGACCCGCGACAAGCAGGACTTCAAACCCATCGAACCGAACAAGGTGCGCATGTACGTGTGCGGCATGACGGTGTACGACTACTGCCACCTCGGCCATGCGCGCGTGATGGTGGTGTTCGACATGGTGTACCGCTGGCTCAAAGCTTCCGGCTTTGACGTCACCTACGTGCGCAACATCACCGACATCGACGACAAGATCATCAGGCGCGCGGCGGAGAACAAGGAATCCATCCACGCGCTCACGCAGCGCTTCATCGCCGCGATGCACGAGGATGCCGACGCACTCGGTGTGCTGCGCCCCGATCACGAACCGTGCGCCACACAATATGTTCCGCAGATGCTTGAAATGATCGCAAAGCTGGAAGGAAATGGGCTGGCCTACCAGGCAGCGGACGGCGACGTGAATTATGCGGTGCGCAAATTTCCGGGCTACGGCAAACTGTCCGGAAAATCGCTGGAGGACTTGCGCGCAGGCGAGCGCGTGGATGTCATTGAGGGCAAGAACGATCCGCTCGACTTCGTGCTCTGGAAGAGTGCAAAAGAAAATGAAGCTGACGAGGTCAAATGGAATTCGCCTTGGGGTAAGGGACGCCCCGGCTGGCATATCGAATGCTCGGCGATGGGCTCGGAAATCCTCGGCAGGCATTTCGACATCCACGGCGGCGGCGCAGACTTGCAGTTCCCGCACCACGAGAACGAGATCGCGCAGAGCGAAGGCGCGCATCAGTGCAAATTTGTGAATTACTGGATGCACAACGGCTTCGTGCGCGTGGACGAGGAAAAAATGTCCAAGTCGCTCGGCAACTTCTTCACGATCCGCGAGGTGCTGAAGAAATACGACGCCGAAGTGGTGCGCTTCTTCATCCTGCGCGCGCATTACCGCAGCCCGCTGAATTATTCTGACATGCACCTAGATGATGCGAAGGGCGCGCTGACAAGGCTTTATACGGCACTCAAAAGCATAACCCCTCCCGGCCTCCCCTTGTCAGGGGAGGAGGCTGACTCCCCCCTGACAAGGGGGGTTGGGGGGGTTGCCGTTGACTGGAGCGAACCCCACACCCAGCGCTTCAAGGCCGCGATGGACGATGACTTCAACACGCCGGAAGCGCTGGCGGTGCTGTTCGAGCTTGCGAACGAAGTAAATAAGACCCAGTCGCCGCAGCTGGCAGCGCAGCTCAAAGCGTTGGCGGGTGTGCTGGGTTTGCTGCAACGCGCCCCGCAGGCATTCTTGCAAGGCGGCGCGGGAGATGGCGGGCTTGACGATGCGGCGATCAATGCGCAGATCGAGGCGCGCATCGCCGCGAAGAAAACCAAAAACTTCGCAGAGGCCGACCGCATCCGCAAGGAGCTTCTGGAAGCCGGGATCGTGCTGGAAGACTCGCCGCAGGGGACGACCTGGCGGCGCGAATAACACAGGAACGCAACTTGTTGCGCGAAAATTCCATCGCCCGATGAATCGGGCTCCTTGTATCTTTCTCTCCGTGGTGGTTAGCTACCACCACACGAAGCAGAGGCAGCTTGTCGCGCTCCTTAAGGCTCGACCTTGTTCCGTAGATCAAGCCCCCTGCTTCACCTTTCGCCAGCACG
>JBAQCT010000085.1:0-1811 GCA_049294375.1 Gallionella sp.
CGATGAAACCGTTTACCCACCCTACAAAGAATGTAGGTCGGGCTTCAGCCCGACATGTCGGATTAAAATCCGACCTACAGCCCGTTAATTTCATGATGACTTGCCCCCGATCAGGTCATTCAGCTTCTGCCCCAGCTCATGCAGGTTCTGCGCGGCGGCTTCCGCCTGTCTGGTGCCGGACACGTTCTGCACGCTGGCCTGCTTGATGTTTTCCATCGCCTGCGCCACCTGGTCCATCCCCACCATCTGCTGCTGGCTCGACGCCGCAATCTGCGTTGCCGCCTGCGCCGCTTCGGCGACGCTGTCTGCCAGCAGGCGGATCGCTTCGCCGGTTTCCGCGGTCTGTTTCACCCCGGCCTGCACCGCCTTGTTGCCCTGTTCGGTGGCCAGCACCGCCGTGCCGGTCGCTTTCTGGATGTCGCCGAGGATCGTGCGCACCTGGGCGGTGGCCTGTTTGGATTGTTCCGCCAGGCTCTTGACCTCCTGCGCGACGACCGCGAAACCCTTGCCCTGTTCGCCTGCCTTGTTCGCTTCGATCGCGGCATTCACCGCGAGCAGGTTCGATTGTTCGGCCAGGTCGTTGACCGTGGCGATGATTTCGCCGATCGCCTGGCTCTGTTCGGACAACCGCACGATGCTCTCTGCGACGGATTCCATCTGCTCCTGGATGCGCTGCATGACCTGCGTCGCTTCTTCCACCGATTTGCGCCCGCTCTGCGAAACCTGCGAGGCTTTCTGCGCGCTGTCGGATACGTTGCGCGCCTTCTGGCTCGCCACCTGCGCCGTCTGCTTTACTTCCTCCACCGTGGCCGTGGTCTCGCTCACCGCTGTCGCGGTCTCCGCCGCACCAGAAGCTACCTGCGTCGTGGTGGCCAGAATCTCGGCGGAGGAGGTGGATAATTGGGTGACGCTTTCGCGCAACTGGCGCGTGATGGTGCGGCTGAGAGTGATGCCGATGCCGAGCCCGGCGATGATGCCCAGCAGCGCGGTGATCGCCATGACGAGTATGGAACGGTGTACCGCCGCATCAAGCTCGGTACGGCCTTCCGCCTCCAGTTTTGTTTCGCGCTCGCGAAAGCGTTCTACTTTCCCGATCAGCGCCTGGGTGAGGGGGTACACTTCCTTGGTTGACAGCGCCAGCGCATCCGTATGCTTGCCGCGCTGCGCCAAGCTAACCACCTGCTCCTGCATCTGCTCGTTTTTTGCCTGCATGGCGGCGATCTCATTCAAAATACCCAACCCTTCTGAGCTGAGCACAAGGCGGCGCATTTTTTCGATGATTGCGGCAAACTGGCGGTGGTCTTTTTGCAGGTCGTCCCAGTATTTCTTCTGCAAGTCCGGGTAGAGGAGGATGGCGCGGTAGTGCGCGGTCTGGTTGCGCAATTCGAAACGCAATTCGTTGGCCCCGTCTACCAGGCGCTCATTCACGTCGAGGAAGCGGTCATAAGCCGCCTGGGTCTTCTCCAGCGAATAGAAGGCGATGCCCGTTACCAGCGCCAGCAATGCCAGTACGAGCATATATCCGCCGATCAATTTTCTGCCGATGGTCATGTGTGTTCTCCTTATTGTTGGTATTGAAGCTCACTAAACCCAATGCAGTTCACTTACCCTGAGCCCTTCGACAGTGCCTTTGGTTTCTGAGCGTAGTCGAAGGGCCAGGTTGAACGGAAAATTTTCTTAAGTAAACCGCATAGTCGCTAAACCTTGTACTGCGCCGCCAGTTGCTGAAGCTTCTGCCCCAGCTCATGCAGGTTCTGTGCGGCTGCCTCCGCCTGTTTGGTGCCGGACACGTTCTGCACGCTGGCCTGCTT
>JBAQCT010000086.1:0-16104 GCA_049294375.1 Gallionella sp.
GGAATCTTCCCCCGATTTAATTGACACCCGATTAAGCCAACTGATTTTCATACGTTGCTGGCGAGACGTAGTTTAGAGACGAATGCATTCTACTGCGGTTACACGCTGTACATAAAATGGCTCTAGAAGCATTGACGCACAACGTGAAGTTAACCGGCTGCGCGCTTTTGCGCAGTCCGGGTTGAACGTAGGGTTAGCCATCACGGTTTCCTCAGTTCAAAGGTTGTACGAAGAGGAAGTTCAACGTTCCGCACGGTATCTCGAAGCATCACTTCGACCGACCAAATTCCCGGCGGGTCATCTGGGTCAGCCGACAACGCAACGACAGGTGCCGACAATCGCATTGCATATGGACTGCCTTGGATAGCTCCTGCAAAGCAGGCTGCATCCTTTTGTTCGAGAGAAACCTTGCCCGTGGGCGCAAGTATTCGGAGGTCACATCGCACGTTAGCCTTGCCCTGCTGGTCAAGCTTCGGGTTCGCAAAGAATGTGAGGATGAAAACCTTTTTGCCGTAGGGAACAATGCCCGCCTTGTTGAAATTCGGCTTGGTTTCGGGAGGCGTGTTCCATTTCTTTTCCCAATCTTCATCCGTCGTCGCCAGCAGCGAGCCTGCAAAGTCATCCTTGGATTTCATCGATTCCGACTCGCCAACGGTCTTACCGCCACTGTTGCGCCAGCTTGCCCTGCTCTGAACAGGTAACTTGCGTTTGAAGGTCCATTGGCCGGCCTCCGAACGAGTTAATTCATATTTTTCCGGCATCGCCTTTGAAAGAATGACTGACAACCAGACTTGTTCTGGCTGAGTTAGTCCTCCTGCGAAGTAGACTTGTTCAAGGACTTCTCCAACACGACGTTGTTGTCGTGCATTGGATTCCAGCGACCACATCGCCGCCTTGAACACTGCTTCAAGAATGGCATCGTTGCGGTCCTTCTCGGTCTTTTCTGACTTTGCGTATCGGTCAAGCGCACCGGAATACTTGTCGTAATTGAGTGCTACAACGACTCGCCTGACTGGCACTGCTTCGCCAGTAGCAAAGAAGTCGGCCCACAGCATGTCCAAAACTGTAGGGTTCTTTGGTTCGATGGCTCTGATGTCAATCGGCTTCCCTCGGTACTTTTCGGCATCCGGCTGACGGCCAAGATATGCCTGAGCTTCTTTTGTTCCCGATAGGCTGGCTGCGAACAGCACCGTCTGGCGGTCACCTTCTTTCAGATCACCAAGTTGACTAAGCCAACCATCGACTTGCGTCGGATTCGCCGCCATGACTCTACTCAGGAATACTGAAATCAGGGCGGCCGACTTCGGATTGGAGAGGTTTCCCGCTTTGCTCAATGCCTGGACTTCCGTCACAAAGCGTTCTGGCGTCGGATGTTCGTAGTAGTGACTAAGCCAGTCTTCTGCATATGCGGTTTGCGCTGTCGCAAGAAGTATGGCTGCAAGTAAGGAAATGAGGTGCATGGCTGGGCTCGTCTTGTGATGGCTAACGTAAAATTAACCGGCTCCGCGCTTTTGCGGAGTCCGGGTTGAATGTCGGGTTGGGGCTATAGGTCACTTGGTGATAGGCCAGTATGCTTAGCTACGCGCGCCAGCATTTTTGGGCCGATTTCGTCGCCATCATGGAAGGCGAAAACATAATCAGGCCAGCCATTACGGATAAGTGTTTTGTGCGAACCGGATTGCCGCTTGATCTGCCAGCCAAGCCGAAGCAATGCGGCAAGAAGGCGCTTGGCTTTGACCGACGGCCATTGGCTCATGCTGCAATCGGTAGGGAAATATTTATAGGGAAAGGACGGCTTTCGCTGTGCTCAAGCCGTTCCGCAATTACGCGAAGTGCGAGTACCTCAGCTTTTGATACGGCTTCCAGCGAGGTCGCCCCGTAAGCAAGGACACCGGGCAATTCCATGACTTCCGCCAACCAGCGACCGTCAGACTCTTGTTCTTGCTCTATGGTGAAATTCATCATGTCCTCCTGTTCAATTCTACGAACGCCCTAATTTTACTCCGAAATGCCCGCCTTTCCCCAACGTGTAGCTAAGGGGCTGCGCGCTTTTGCGCAGTCCCGCTTCAGCGTAGGGTTGGGCGGATTTTTCAACGAAGAAAGGCCAGAAATGACACCACAAGACTTAATAAAAGACCTGCGCAGCCGTATAAATCCGACATATGCGGCCACAATTGGGACAGAGAGCTACGAACGCAGACTGTGCGCAGAGGCGCTAGATTCGCAGGCCGACGAGATCGAGCAGCTTGGATTGATGCTGCAAATGGCGTACTGCCATAAGGTAGGAACAGATACGCCACACGGATTGGAATGTTGCGATGATTACTTAGACTGGCTGAAATCACTACAGCCGCCCAACGTGGAGGTAAGGGGCTGCGCCGCTTTTGGCGCAGTCCCGCTTGACCGTAGGGTTGGGCAGGAGGATGACAAATGATATTCGACCTTCGGATCAACGCTATGCCACCAGACAAAGACGGACTTCCTTCTTTTGCTGCTGGAGTATGCAGGGAAACAAACGGACTTGGGGTGTACCACCAAGACCCAGTAGAGTGCGCCAAACTAGCAATAGAGCGGTATTTCAAGGCGTACCCGAACGAACTTCAAAGTCTGCACGAGCAAGCTCGTGTTCTTTGCAATGCGCAAGAAAAAGAACCTCTCCTTGTTCAAGAGCCTCCCCAAGGAGATTTGCAGAAATGACCTCTTCCCATTCGGGTTCATATTTCAATTTAGCGGGGTCTACAGGCCAAGCCGATACTTTGAATTTTTGCATATTGCCTCCTAGTGGTGGTGATGTGCCCAACGTAAAAGTGAGGGGCTGCGCGCTTTTGCGCAGTCCCTCTCGACTGCCAGGTTAGCGGTCATTTTCATCACCTTTGCTTTCAAAATACGCCATAGCAGCAAGTAGGTTTTCCTCAGCATTACCTTGATGAACTGCCAAATGACAGTTAGCGCAGAGAAGCATTAAATCGTCTGGGGTAGCCGCAAAGCCACTGCCAGATGGTGTACCATGCGCTCATCGTGGATGCCTGCACCATGTAACCCATCCGTGCGAAGGATGCGGGCGCGTAGCTGGGATGAGCCCTTACCCAGGCTGCTCAATAACACATAAGTATGCGGCTAACGTGGAGTTAAGGCCGCGCCGCGCTGTTGCGGCGTCGCGCCTTGAACGTAGGGTTAGAAACGACCATGATTAATGACGAGAAGGAGAAACTTTCTCCGCCAGAAGTAGGGCCTGGGAGAGTTGTATTTGTAGCTCCTGAATACCGGGAACCGAA
Source organism: Gallionella sp. (assembly GCA_049294375.1). GTDB lineage: Bacteria > Pseudomonadota > Gammaproteobacteria > Burkholderiales > Gallionellaceae > Gallionella. Next base: position 3,276 of record JBAQCT010000086.1, read on the forward strand.
AACACAACATCAACAAACGAACCATCATCTTTTCTCAACTGAACCCCTGGCATTCCGTTATCGTGAGCAAACGCCCGAAAGGAAGTAATGTGATGAGCCCCTTTTGTATTACCAAATTCAATCGCCACGGTGAACTCTCCTTGGTGGTTTCTAACGTGGAATTAAGCGGGCGCGATGAAAAATTATGATCGAAGAACCAAGCTCTGACGCGCTCCGCTTGAATGTAGGGTTCGACACCGGATTCCCGTTCGATGACGTTGTATTTTTATCTTCCAAGCCAATGACTGATGCTGAGTTTGCAGAATATGTAAAGCCTGCATCGGATAAAGAAGTGTCAATTGATGATGTTGATTTTACAGATCGCAGAGGCATGTAGTGTCAGGTGTCGAACGTGGAGTTAACCGACTCCGCGCTTTTGCGGAGTCCGGTTGAACGCAGGGTTGGGGGTGGCAGGTCATTGAAGCGGGATAGGAACACATAGTTCAAAGCCACACTGCATGCACTTAAAAAGATCGTCTTCGGTATTGGACTGAATGGGGGTCATAGATAAAGGAGTAACACCATGAATGAAGTTGCATTTAGGGCAGCCGTCGAGCGGTACAGGAAGCGTATGTTGTGGAAGTTGAAGACGGAGCAGTTGCTGTGTTCTGTTACGCTTCCTTTCCTCAAACTCCGCTATCACCTTTTGTGCTTCAAGCACTTCGGGTGGAGGAGGTTGGCCATCTTCTTGTTGCAAACGCCTGAGCATATCAAGGCGGTATTTCTCAATTTGTTCACGCATAGTGACTCATCCGCAATGAAATCCCCCAACGTATGAGTTCACCGGCTGGCGGCTTTTCGCCAGTCCGCGTGGAACGATGGGTTAGGCCGGTTTTTAGTAGTCAAGTAATCCTTTACAACTGAAATTAACGAGGAGAAGAAAATGGCAATAGATTGCACACAACTGGTTTCTGTAGATCGTATGACAGCGGAGGATAAGGGGTTTTTGATTCAGTCGCTGGCTGAATTCTGTGCGTGTTACGAAGCATATTTGGGTGGTGACTTTCCGGAATTTGTTGAGATGACATTCCATACCAAGGTGGGGGAAACACAATTACTCCTCAATCAACTTTTGGATAACCTGCTGGTTGATTCTGAATGCCCACTGCACGGTGATGCCTAACGTAAAGTTGAGGGGGCGCGCACTATGACCGACAAACAAGAAACGAACCACGCTTTTGCGCGCTCCCGCTCGAACGCCGGGTTGTGCGTGAATCCAGTTGCATGGCGGCGCACCGATACTCCGCGAACAACCATCACCGAGAGCGAGGACATAGCATTCGGATGGGAGCTGGATGGCCTATTTTATGAGCCGCTTTACACAGGTCGGCAGATGGACGACATGCAAGCGGAAATAGACAGATTGCGCGCTGAACTACTGACGCACAACGTAAAAGTGAGGGGCTGCGCGCTTTTGCGCAGTCCCTCTCGACTGCCAGGTTGGGCGTTTTTTGGTTAAGCGCCATTACGTGCAGCCTTCGCTGTGTCAAACAGTTCTTGATACTTTTCCAATGCTCTCTGAAACGGAGTGGATGAGTCCTTGAGCTTTGTATAGATTGCCCAGTGCCAAATATCATGTGGTGACAGTTGGTCTGGCCGTAGATATTTCGGCAGAACCTCTTTCAAACCTTTTTCTATGCGAGCGAAGTCACCCTCTGAGTATTTAAAATCTCGTGCTGTGACGTATAGGAGATCGTAGTGCGGTCTCACGTAAATTTTTTCGTGAACATCGGACTCGAAAACGCCCGCCCACTCGCCGTCAGCGCGCTTGATAAAGAACAGAGGCGCTACCGGAACTTTCGTCAGCACACACACTGCACCGATGGCGTGCATCGCCTTGCCGATAACCATTGATTCTTTGGCTGGATCGCGACCAATAGCCTTGGCATAAAAGCCATAGGCATGTACGTGACCAGCCAAGACGCTTTTGGCAAAGTGAGGCAGAACTTCAATTGCAATTTCGCGAGCTGATGCCATTGGTGCTCCTACGCCCAACGTAAAGTAGACACCCTAAAATGCGCCGTGAAAGGCACCTTAGAGGTGTATAATCTGGCATCTATCGCGCAACGCCTTGTTTTTATTTGAGGTGAATTTATGGCACCCCCTAATTTACCCGATAAAAGCACCATCACAAATCCCCCGAAATTGCTTGATCAAGTCTGCGGCAAGTTGCGCGTGAAGCACTACAGTATCCGCACCGAGAAAACTTATGTGGACTGGATTAAACGCTTTATTTTCTTTCATGGCAAGCGCCACCCGAAAGATATGGGGGCGCGCGATGTGGAGGCATTCCTTACGCATTTGGCTGTGGCAGGTAAGGTTTCAGCTTCTACTCAGAATCAAGCCAAGTCTGCACTGCTGTTTCTTTACCGTGAGGTATTGGAGATTCAATTGCCGTGGCTGGATAACGTCACGCAGGCCAAAGCGCCCAAACGCCTGCCCGTAGTGCTGACGGTGAGTGAGGTGCAGGCCGTGTTATCACGTTTGACCGGTACGCATGCGCTGATCGCCTCGTTGTTGTACGGCGGGGGAATGAGGCTGATGGAGGCGGTGCGCTTGCGGGTGAAGGATGTGGATTTTTCGCGGCGTGAGATTGTGGTGCGCGAGGGCAAGGGTTTCAAGGATAGGGTGACGATGCTGCCTGAGGCTGTGGTTGCATCGCTCAAGGCGCATCTGGTTAAGGCTAAAGCTTTACACGATGAGGATTTGGCGCTGGGGTACGGCGAGGTGTACCTGCCTTTCGCACTGGATAAAAAATATCCGAATGCCGGGCGTGAATGGGGTTGGCAGTATGTGTTCCCGTCGAGGAATCTGTCGGTTGACCCGCGCTCCGACAAGACGCGCCGCCATCATGTGGACGAAAAGGGAGTGCAGCGCGCCGTGAAGCAGGCGGTGCGCGATGCGGAGTTGACCAAACCCGCCACGCCGCACACTTTGCGTCATTCCTTCGCTACGCATCTGTTGCAATCCGGCTACGATATACGCACCGTGCAGGAGCTGCTCGGCCATTCGGATGTTTCTACCACGATGATTTACACTCATGTGCTGAACAAAGGCGGCAGGGGCGTGGTCAGCCCGCTGGACAGGTGAAATCTTGGGCGCAATTCTCTTAGTCGATTCTTTAACCACTTCGTTGCAAAACGGCGTTGCCGTCGTCGATGGCATTTCGTTCGGCATCGGGCAGGGCGAGACTTTTGCGCTGCTCGGCGAATCGGGTTGCGGCAAGTCGATGACGGCACTGTCGCTGCTGCGCCTGCTGCCGGACGGTGTGGTGCATGCGGGCGGTACGGCGCAACTGGATGGCGTGGAGCTGTTCGGCTTGCGCGAGCGCGACATGCGCGAGGTGCGCGGCGGCATCGCGGCGATGATTTTTCAGGAGCCTGCGCTGAGTTTGAATCCGGTGCTGACGGTGGGGCAGCAGATTGCCGAGGTGTTGGAGTTGCATGGGGGAAGCAAGAATGCCGCCATTTCACAGCGCCCCTCAAACCCCTCCCCAGCCCTCCCCTTGTCAGGGGAGGGAGCAATAACTCCTCCCCTGACAAGGGGAGGCCGGGAGGGGTTGATTTTACAGCGCTGCATCGAGCTGCTCGATCAGGTCGGTATTCCCGATGCGGCGCGGCGCGTGACGGAATATCCGTTCCAGCTTTCCGGCGGGATGAAGCAGCGCGTGATGATCGCGATGGCATTGGCGGGGCAGCCCAAATTATTGATCGCCGACGAGCCGACCACCGCGCTGGACGTGACGATCCAGGCGCAGGTGTTGCAACTGCTGCGCGACACGCAGGATGCAAGCGGCATGGCGCTGTTGCTGATCACGCACGATCTCGGCGTGGTGGCGGAAATGGCGCATCGGGTCGGCGTGATGTATGCCGGGCAGATCGTCGAGCAGGCCAGCCGCGCGCAGTTGTTCGCCGAGCCGTTGCATCCCTATACGCAAAAATTGTTCGCCGCGTTGCCCGGCGCGGTGCGGCGCAACCAGCCGTTGGCCGCGATTCCCGGCAGCGTGCCGCCGCTGGGCAGCATCGCGCGGGGTTGCCGTTTTACGCCGCGCTGCGACAAGGCGTGGGCGTTGTGCGGCGAGAAAACTCCGCAGTGGACGGAAGTAGGGGAAGGGCAGGGGGTGAGGTGCCATCTTTATTCGGAGCGTGTAGCGGGTAGCTTGTTGCTTGTAGCCAAAGATGAAAATTCTAAAACAGAGGTCCGCTACCCGCTACCCGCTACGAGCAACAAGCTCTTGCAGGTTGAAAACCTGCAAGTCCATTTCCCGATCCGCAAAGGCATCCTGCAGCGCACGGTCGGGCAGGTGAAGGCGGTGGATGGGGTGTCGCTGGAGATTCCGCAGGGGCGCACGCTGGCGCTGGTGGGGGAATCGGGTTGCGGCAAGACCACGCTGGGCAAGGCACTGCTGCAATTGATTAAGCCCACGGCGGGCAGCGTGCAGTTGGGCGGGCACGAACTGACAGGACTCGCGGCGCGCGAATTGCGCGCGCGGCGTTCGGCGATGCAGATGGTGTTCCAGGACCCCTATGCTTCTTTGAACCCGAAGATGCGCGTCGCGGAAATTCTGGAAGAGGGGATGGCCGCGCTGAATATCGGGAATGGCAGCGCGGCGCGCCAGGCTCATATCGACACCTTGCTCGACCAGGTCGGCCTGGCGCGCAACGCCAAGTGGCGTTATCCGCACGAGTTTTCCGGTGGGCAGCGGCAGCGTATTGCGATTGCGCGCGCGCTGGCCGTGTCGCCGCAATTGCTGATTTGCGACGAGCCGACCAGCGCGCTGGATGTCTCGGTGCAGGCGCAGATACTGAACCTGCTGAAATCGCTGCAACAAGAATTTAACCTGAGCTATTTGTTTATCACGCACAATCTCGGCGTGGTGGAATACATCGCGCACGAGGTGTGCGTAATGTATCTCGGACGCATCGTCGAACGCGGCACGGCGGAGGAGGTGCTGCGCGCGCCGAAACATCCTTACACGCGGGCATTGCTGTCCGCAGTGCCGCGCATCGACGGCGAGGGCAGGGAGCGCATCAGGCTGGAGGGCGATCTGCCGTCACCGGCCAACCCGCCCGCAGGTTGCCATTTCGCGCCGCGTTGCGCGCATGCCAGCGACCGGTGTCGCGCCGGTTATCCGGCTGCGACAAACTGCTCGGCAACGCATGTCGTGCACTGCTATTTGTTTTATCCCAAATAATCCATTAGGCCGTCATTCCGGCGTAGGCCGGAATCCAGCAATAAAAAACGCTCCGCAAAGCGGACAAAACAAAGGTGTTGTCCCACTGACGCGGGGATTGGTTAATCGACTGGATACCGGCCTACGCCGGTATGACATAGTTTTTGCTAATGGGTTATTTGGGTTTATCCCAAATAATCCATTAGAGCGAAACCGTTCTTTCCCCTTGCAGGGTGAGTGGATAGGTGCCTGCTGATTATTTCCCCGTTGCAAGGAGAAATGGAATTATCCGTATGAGGCCAACCCCATTATCACGGCGGCCATTTCCAGCGCGTCATGGGTAAATTTCACGCCGATCTCTGTATCCTGTTGCCAGGCCACGGTTGCGCTGAACTGGCCGAATTCGCCGATTTGTAGAAGGACGGCGGTTCCGTGGCCAATGCGCCGGTCTGTTTGCAATTTTGCGCCACCGGTTGAAATGTTCAGTATTCTGCAGTTGTGCCAACCTTCGCCGGCCATGATCCTTGCTTGGGTAAGGATCGATTCGCGGGTATCTTTCCGCTTGTATTCTGTGCCGTCCGGTTCAAGCATTGCCGTCGCCCTGTGATGAAATTGCCTCAAAAGAATGGCCTGTAATGGCCAGTGCACATTCCGGGCAGGTGCGCCAGAATCGGAATATGGGACAGGATAATCGCACAATCTTCGGGCGGAAGCATGATTAAAGTTCGGGGTATTGCGCAGGGTGTCAAATTCCGTGAGGCGCAACTTCGTTTAAAGTGGATTTGTCCGCATAGGAGGGTTTTTTGATAAACTGGGGCAGAATTGCGCAGACCGGGGGTTCCGCAGGGGGTTACCGGGCATTTTGGCGGTTGTAGTACAATTGCACGGCTTTGGCTTGCAGTTCTTTTTATTGTTTATTGAGGAGTGAATTATGAATACCGGATTAACAGGTGTAGAAGGCGATGTCAGCAAGGAAAAACTGATGCAGGATTTGCGCGTGGTGGTGTCGGATGCCGAGGAGTTGTTGCGTGCGACGGCCAGCCAGGCGGGCGAGAAAGTGGCTGCGGCGCGCGAGCGGATCCAGGATAGCCTGGCTGCTGCCAAGGAACGCCTTGCCGATGCGCAGGAACAGGTCGCCATCAAAGCCAAGCAAGCTGCAAGAGTGACCGACGAGTATGTGCATGAGAACCCATGGAAGGCGGTCGGCATTGCTGCCGGAGTTGGCTTGATCATCGGCATGTTGATTTCGCGCGGCCGTTAAGCGATGCCGGAAGCCGGTTCAGGCCTGATGGGTTCAGTCAAGCGGCTTGCCGCGACGCTGACTTCCATCGTTTCGACCCGGCTCGAACTGCTGGCGAATGAGTTGCAAGAGGAGCGTTTGCGGTTGACGCAAATGCTCCTTTTTGCATTGTTCGCGTTGTTCTGTTTTGGCATGGCCCTGTTGTTGTTCACCGTTTTTATCGTGGTGCTGTTTTGGGATGACCATCGTCTCGCGGTACTCGGCGCGTTGAGCCTTGTTTTTTTTGTATCCGGCTCGTTGGCGGCGATGTTGTTGCGCGGCAAGGCGCAGGAAAAATCCGGACTGTTTTCCGCCAGCCTCGCGGAATTGGAGAAGGACAGGGAGAGGCTCGGTGCGGGCCGCGAAGGTGCCGGGCATGAATGAGCAAATGTTCGCGGTGATGCGGCGGCGCGGTGAGCTGTTGGCGAAGATCGAGGCGCAGCGCGAGCAGGTGGCCGTGGCCGCGATACGCTGGAAAGTGCCGCTGGCGCTTGCCGACAAGGGCTTGGCTGCCGTGCGGTTCCTGCGTTCCAACCCGGTGCTTGTCGCCGTCGGGGTTGCGGTTCTCGTGATCCGCCGCCGTGGCGTGACGGGCATGCTGACAACCGGGTGGCGGATGTGGAGGTTGTACAAATCCGCTGTTTCGTTTCCAGGAAAAATAGGTTTCTGATTCCTTCCTCGTATGTTGGCGGCTCCGGCGAACCGCCTTCCATGACATGGCATAATTTGTTTGTATCGATGGATTTCTGTTAGGATGCTATCCCGAACCGGATGAATCTTGCCCAGGCGAATGACACAACCACACCGCAGGAAGGCAGTTGTAGTATTGCAGCAGAAACTGGCAGTCGTGCGTTCGCTGCACGAAAGCCAGCGTTTCTATATCCGTAGCGAGCTTTCGCAGGTGCGGGGTTTGATCCCGCTTTTGATGAAACGCCGCAATGGCGGGAAATGGACACTGGAAGACCGGATGGTATTGCGCCGCGACTTGCGCGCCCTATCCAACTTGAGCCCTTATCTTGTACCGTTGGTCATGCCCGGCGGTATTTTGATGCTCCCGCTGCTCGCATGGTGGCTGGATTATCGCCGCAAGGGACGAGAAAGCAAAGCCCGGCCTGTAGTGGATACCGAAACGTAATACGATTACCGGATCGCGCATCGCGGTTTCGGCTGATCGGGGACGAGAAATGCGGGCAAGCGGGTATCAGGAGCCTGTGTTCACGCCCGGTATCTTGCTCAAGTCCACTTCGTCTATCTGTTCCGGTGAGAGGAATTGCTTGGCGTAGTCGAGATAGACTTTTTCGCCGATGAATACGTCGAACAAGTCCGGGTCGATATGCCCACCGAGCTTGAATTTCCCGAGGATGGTGAGCGATTCGGTCAGCGTCTTGCCTTTTTTGTATGGCCTGTCCTTGGCGGTCAGCGCCTCGAAAATGTCGGCAATCCCCATCATGCGTGCCTGTACCGACATCTGTTCGCGGGTGAGGCCGCGCGGATAGCCCTTGCCGTCCATGCGCTCGTGATGCCCGCCCGCATATTCGGTGACGCTCTGGAGTTGCACCGGCCATGGCATGGCTTCCAGCATCTTGATGGTCATGACGATATGATGGTTGATGACCTCGCGCTCGGCCGCCGTCAATGTGCCGGCGCGGATGGAGAGGTTCTCCAGTTCGTTCTTGCTGAGAAAATCGGCCATCTCGCCTTCGGTATTGCGCCATTGATAGGCGGCGATCTGGCGCAGGCGCTGCTGCGCTTCGTCCGACATGGCTTCGCCTCCGACATTGCAGTGGTGCAGAAATTCGTGATCCTGGTCGAGTTGCGCGATGCGCGCATCGTATTCGGCACGGATTGCAGTCTCTTGCTCCCCTCTCCCGCTTGCGGGAGAGGGGCTGGGGGAGAGGGCGCGCAGCATGGCAATTTCGGCATCGCGCTTGAGGACTTCGAACCGGGTGTCCACCGTGTGAATACGGTCGAAAATGGTTTCCAGTTTGGTCGCCTTGTCCACCACATGCACCGGTGTGGTGATCTTGCCGCAGTCGTGCAATAGCCCGGCGATCCTCAATTCGCGCCGGTCTTTGTCGGTCAGCGTAAAGTCCTTGAGCGGGCCTTTGTCTGTGTGGTTAGCCGCCTCGGCCAGCATCATGGTCAGTATCGGTACCCGCGCGCAGTGGCCGCTGGTATAAGGCGATTTATCGTCGATCGCGGTATTGATCATCCGGATAAAGGACTCGAACAGTTCTTCCAGTTGCGCGATGAGCCGGCGGTTGCTGAGTGCGATGGCGGCCTGCGAGGCAAGCGATTCCAGCAACTGCTGGTCGTCGTTTGAAAACGGCACGATTGCGCCGCTCTCTTTGTCTTGCGCGTTGATGAGTTGCAGCACACCGATGACCTGGTCCTCATGGTCGAGCATCGGTACGGTAAGGAAAGACTGGGAGCGGTAGCCGGTGGCGCCGTCGAATTTTTTGGTGCCGGAAAAATCGAATCCCTGCGCGGTGTAGGCATCGGGAATATTCACCGTCTCCCGGCTGATGGCCGAATGGCTCGCCACGTTGTTGTGGTTGGGGTTGCCGGCATCGTCATAAAGCCGGATCGGGGGGAAGGTGATCGCCACGCCGCTGGTTCCGCCCATCGCCGTTTTCAATTTATCGTTGCGCAATATTTCGAAGCGCAGCAGCCGTTGTTCCGCATCGTGCAGGTAGAGCGTGCCGGCATCGGCATTGGTGATGCGTTTGGCGGCAACCAGGATTGTTTCGAGCAGGCTGTTGATATTGCGCTGCTGCGACAATGCGATGCCGATCTCGTTCAGCTCCTTGAGGCGGTGCAGCATGTGATCTATAGAGTCCATGATGTCCCTTTCTATTTAATGCAAACTGCGCGTATCTGGTGCATATCGGTAATTCCTTGCAGCACCTTCTCCATGCCATCCTGTTTCAGGGTATGCATGCCGTCTTCGAGGCAGATGGCCAGCAGTTCGGCAACGCGCGCATGCTCCTGGATGGCTTTTTTTACCGCGTCGGTTCCGATCAGTAGTTCGTGCAAGCCCACCCGCCCGCGATAACCGGTGCCGGAGCATTTGTCGCAGCCGGTCGGCGTATAAAGCGTAAATTGCCCCTTGTCGTTGGCAAACAGCTTGACCCATTCTTCGTACAGCGTCTTGGTAGCCGCCGCCGCATCTTTTTTCCAGGTCGTGGTATAAGCCAGTTCGGCGCTGTATTCGGTAAGCATCGCCTTGATCTCGTCGGGCGTTGCGATATGCGGCTTCTTGCAGTCACCGCACAGGCGCTTGCCCAGGCGCTGCGCCAGGATGCCCAGCAACGCGTCGGCAAAGTTGAACGGATCCATGCCCATGTCCAGCAGGCGGTTGATGGATTCCGGCGCACTGTTGGTGTGCAGGGTGGCAAACACCAGGTGGCCGGTCAGCGAGGCTTCGATGCCGATGGACACGGTTTCCTTGTCGCGCATTTCGCCGACCATGATCACGTCCGGGTCGGCGCGCAGGAATGCGCGCATGATAGTGGCAAAATCCAGCCCGGCCTTCTTGTTGATCTGCACCTGGCGCAGGCCTTTCTGCGTGATTTCAACCGGGTCTTCCGCCGTCCAGATTTTGGTGTCGGGGGTGTTGATGAATTTCAGGATGGAGTGCAGCGTGGTCGTTTTACCGGAGCCGGTTGGGCCGCATACGAAGAACAGGCCGTATGGCTTGCTGACGGTTGTCCGGATCAACTCGTTATTGCGTGCCGAGAAACCCATTTTCTCCAGCGGCAGCGGTTCGCCGGAAGCGAGAATACGCATCACCACGTCTTCGACGCCGCCTTGCGACGGGATGGTCGCGACGCGCAACTCGATATCCAGCGGGCCGTATTTCTTGAATTTGATCTTGCCGTCCTGCGGTTTGCGTTTCTCGGAGATATCGAGATCGCACATGATCTTGAGGCGCGTCACCAATGCGTTGCGGTAGCTGGACGGCACCTCGATGTAATTCAGGAGCGATCCGTCCTTGCGCACGCGAATCTGTGTCTTGGCTTTTCCCGGCGCCGGCTCGATGTGGATATCCGAGGCTCCCATCCGGTAGCTGTCTATGATGATCTTGTTGACCAGCTTGACCAGCTCGTTATCGGCGGCGGCGTTGACATCGTCCTGGCTGACTGTTGCGCTTTCTTCATCGTCCCCGAGGCTGGACAGCAGGTCGTCCATCGACGATTCGTCGGCCGCGAAGCCACCGCCCCCTTCGACGGATGAGCCGCCGCCGTAGAAAAGATTCAGGGTCTGTATGAATTCGCGCTGCGTGCAAACTTTATAGATCAGGCGATGCTTTGGGAAGATGTTATTGACCACCCGCGAGGCATGGATGCGCTCGGGGTCGGTGGTCAGGATCGACAATCCGTCCTGCGCTTCCTCGATGGGTACCCAGAGGCCGCTTTCGACATATTCACGCTTCAGATTCTTGAGCAGGTCGGAAGGTTTGATACGGTCTCCCTTGTAAGGCTCGTAAGGGACGCCAAAGAAGGTGGACAGCGCCTTGCCCAGGGCAGGAACGCTGACCTGGAACTCGTCTATCAGCACTTCCTCTATATCGACTCCCTTGCGCCGCGCGGTGCGCGCCGCCAGTTCGAATTCCGCTGCGGACAGCACCGCATCGGCCACCAGGTAATCGTATTTTGTCTTGATCGATTTGACTTGCTGCCGCTGGCGCAGCGCCACGGCCATGGTTTGCGTCAGCTCTTGCACGGCCTCTTCGACCATTGCCGAAAACGAGATGCCGGCCTTGTTGTTGATAACCTGGATGACCCCGACGAGGCTGCTATTTTCGGCATCCAGGATCGGGGCGACCAGCATCTGCTTGGTGCGGTAGCCGGTACGCTTGTCCACTTCCTGCAAGAAGCGCAGGTGCGCGCTATAGGTGGTCAGTTCCTGCTGGTCATAGACATCCTTGATATTGAGCAGCTTTTTGTGCATAGCCGCATAGCCGGCGACACTTTGCTCGGCGATCGGGAGCTTCAGATCCTTGAATGAGTTCAGGCCGGTCTTGACCTTGGAAATAAGCGAGGTGCCGTCTTCGCTTACCACATAGATAGTCAGCCGGTCGGCATTGAACATCGTGCAGATGTCCTTGCTGACGTCCAGCATGATCTCGTCGATGTTGCTTGTGGCATGTATCTTGTTGATGACATGGTTGAGGCTCTTGGTGAGCTCGAGCTTGGCGCTCATTTCATCATCATTGCCGGTTGCGGTATTGTTCGCCATGATCGTGCTCACGTTGCTCCTGTTTTACCGTCTCGACTCGCCGTGCAACCCGCGCGCTTGCGTGTATAGGATAAAAAATATTCCGGCCCTTGTTGCGGTGTTGCGGGCAGGCGCCATCTGCCGGAGCAGGCAAAAGCGGATTCTGATCCGATTGATGTCAAGTTGTCCGGTGTACGATCCATCACTTCTCCCGAAGGTCGAATTCCTGGTTATTCAGCAGCATCGCCGGACGTAATCTATATGCAAGATTCTCGACTTCCCGCATGGTTGGCTCGAGCTCGCCCGGCTTGAGGTGGGTAATGAATATTTCCGCATCGAGCTTGAACTTGGCGAGCTCTTCGCCGAGCAGGCTGGGGCACAAATGTTTTGAAAGGATTGCCAGATCCTTTTCGCTGTCCGGAAACGCCGTTTCAATAATGAGGTAACGCAGGTTTTGAATTTTGTTGACCACTTTCCATAGCGCATCGTTCGTCGTGGTGTCGCCGCTGAATATCAGGCTTGCGTTGCCGCTATCCAGGTGGTATCCGACTGCGGGGACAGTGTGGTTGGCCGGGATGGCGGTTATCTTGCGTCCGTTCAGTGAGACAGTTTCACCCAGTTTGATGGGTTGATAGCGCATGATCGGGCGTTGCGCGTTCGGGATCACGCTGAAATCCGGCCAGATTTTCCAGTTGAAAATATGTTGTCTGAGAATTTCCAGCGTTTCTTCGGTCGCATAAATTGTCAGTGCGCGATCCCGTACGAACCCGACGCTATCCAACAGCAACGGGATGCAGGCAATATGGTCGAGGTGTGAATGCGTGACAAAGATATGCTCGATTTTTGCCAATTCTGACAGGCCGAGCTCTCCAACCCCGGTGCCGGCATCGATCAATATATCGCGGTCGAGCAGAAACGAGGTGGTGCGCAAGTTCCCACCGATTCCGCCGCTGCATCCCAAAACCCTGAGTTTCATTGTTCTGTCACCTTATATTCTGGTGAGTGGGAGGTGGAACGGCACTGCGTGCCTCAGTAGTAAGCGGGAAAACCACTCCCCACTCCCCACTCCCCACTCCCCACTCCCCACTCCCCACTCCCCACTCCCCACTCCCCACTCC